>JAIENA010000005.1 GCA_019751755.1 Burkholderiaceae bacterium
GTGACACCGGCGCGCTGCACCACGTAGCCGCTTTTCAGCGCGCTGTCGCGCAAGTGCAGGTTGAAGTCCGGGTCCAGCACGTTGTACCAGGTGTCGCCCGCGCTCCCCGGGCTGGCTGCGGTTTTCGCAATGGTGCCGCTGAAAATTTGCGTCACGCCGGTGTTGCCGAGGAACGCCATAATCGCCAGCTTTTGCTTCGCGGCGTCGTCCAGCAGCGCACGCACGGCTTGTGGCGCAAGCCGCTGTACCGCACCGGCCGGCGCCAGGCGCATCGCCTGTTCGCGCGTCAGGCCGAATTCCGCGACCAGCCGGTTAAACTGGTGCACGTCCGTCATTTCCGTCCACGCCAGCTGGAATTCCTTGACGTCGACCGCACTGTCCGGCTTTTCCGCCGGTTTTACCGGCGCCGCCACGATCGCCAATGGCGCCCGCTGGTCCGGCGCGCGGAAGTCGGCCGCCAGCTTGTCGAAGAGATTCACGGCGGCTTCATTTTTCAAGTACAGCTTGTGTACGGCATTGCCTTGCGCGTCGAAGAATTGCAGGCTGCGCGCCAGTTGGCCATCACGACCGGGTTGGGTGACTGCAAACGCATGCTTCCAGTTGGCGAAGTTAAAGCGCAAGTCGATTTCACCACCGAGATAACCGCCCGCGATATTGCGGCGGCGCGCTTCGCGTTCCGGATCTGTCGACGGCGTGTCGTCATCCTGTTCCAGGCGCATGGCGACGCCGGTGCGTTCCAGCACACCGTTTTCATTGCGCGTCAGCGCCAGTACTTTGCCAAAATCGAGCGCACGGCGCATGATGCCGCGCGCCGCGTTATCGTCATTTTTCAGCAGCACGGCGGTCTTGCCGATGCCGGTTGCCACCAGCTCCGCTTCCGACACGTTCAAGGCGCGGGCAGCATCGCGGATTTGCAGCTTGGGCTGCTCGGCGCGCAGGGCGGCCCAGCGTTCGGTCAACGTTGTGGCCGGGCTGGCGGCATAGGCCGGCAGTGCGCCGGCCACAATCAGGGCGCCGGTCAGCGCCATCAGGCGGCGTTGAAAGGCGCGGCGGTATGGGTGCTTGCTCATAGTTGGTCTCCGGGATCAGTACATCAGTTTAAAGGTTACGGCATAGTTGCGGCCAGGACGCGCCTGGCGTTCGATGTCAGCCAACGCCACGGCGTTGGTGCCGGCGGGCAGGCTGCGCGACGAGGCGTAATCCCAGTATTTGCGATCGCCGACGTTGTAAATGCCGGCGGTGACGGTGGCGTACTTTGCCACGTTCCAGTAACCGGTCAGGTCCGCCACCGCGTAGCCGGGAATGGCGAAGAATGGCGTGCTGGTGTCCGACTGCGCCTGCTTGCCGCGCAACACGGCCGCCGTCAGTGCGGCGCCGCCCCGCTTACCTGGATCGTCCCACGCCAGGGTGGCGCTGGCCTTATAGGGCAGCACCGACGCCAGCGCGGTGCTGCGCCCGGTCTTCACCTGGGTGGCCGTGCCGCGCGACATGCCGGCCGCCAGCGCCAGGCTGGCGCCTTGGGCCCACTGGTCGAGGGCCATGCGGGCACTGGCTTCCCCGCCCCAAATACGGGCCTTGCCGATATTTTCCGGACGGTACAGGCCAAACGTGATGGTCGGGTAGTTCACCGGATCGGCAGGCTGCGCCACGTAATCAATCAAATTGGCGTAATGCGTGGTGAACAGCGACGCGGCCAGTTGCACGCTCTGCGACAGCGCACCATTGAGGCCCACCTCAAAGGCATTGCTGGTTTCTTTTTTCAGGCTGCCATTGCCCAGCACCGCATAGCCGTTGCCCGCACCGGTATAACTGAACGAATCAAAGGTGCCGGTGCGTTCGGCCGCCGTCGGCAGGCGCGCGCCACGGCGATAGGAACCATAGGCATTCCATGCGGGCGACAGGTCCACCGACAGTGACAGGCTGGGCGTCACCGCCGTGTCGCGCTCGTCGCGCAATTCCTTGGCGGCGGCGGGCACCGCCACCAGGTACGCTTGCAGATTCCGGGGCGACAGTGCGCGCTGCTCGGCCCGCACACCGGGCGTCAGCAAAACAGGCAGTCCGGCCAGCGTCAGACTGAATTCACCGCGCACATAGGCCGCCAGCTTGTCGGTGTCCATGTCGGCCATGCGGTTCTTGGACGTGATCTGGTGTGCGCCACCCGGCAGCACGGTGCGGTCTTCGCGCCAGGGACGGCGGGTTTCCTGCTGTTCGTAGCTTGCGCCATAAGCGAGTAACACCGGCAGCAGGCTGCCCTGCCCCAGCTGTTTTTGCGCATCAAAACCCAGGCCACGACTGTCGTTGTAATAACCGGTGTCGATATCGCGCAGGTAGGGCTTGCCGCCCGTGATGTACGACGCGTGCGTGCGGTCTTCGACCTGCGCATCCTGGGCGTACATGCGCGCCTCAAAGGTGTCAAACCACGCGCTGGGCGCTGTCAGCGCATAGTCCGCGCTGATGCGGGTGCGGCGCGTGTGCGAATCCTGGCGCGCCCCTTCCGGGTACGACGCGCCCTGCTTGTTGGCATACATGCGGTCATGCCCGGCGCGGTAGGCATCGAGCGTGAGCCCCAGTCTGTGGCCCGCCAGCGGCGTCCATTGCAGCTTGCCGAGCAAGGCATCGGACGACCAGTCATCGGGATTGGCGGCGGCGCTGCCCGCGCTGTCGGCCTGGCGGCCATCACGGTGCACCAGCACCGCCAGCGCTTTCACGTTACCGTTGGCGGCGGCGCCGGTCAGCGCCTGCATGCGGCTGCCGGTGACGGACTGGTAGCCGGCCTTGTATTCGGCATACACGCTTTTATTCTTGCCGACGTAATCGTCGGGCGACTTGGTGCCCAGCGCCACGCTGCCGCCCAGGCCCGGCGTGCCGGCGCCGGCCGGCGACGTGCCCGCCGTGATGCGCACCTCGCGCAAGGTTTCCGGGTCAACGTAATCGCGGCCGATGCCGAAGGCATTGAGTGAGGTGGCGTCCGGCTTGGGCGCCGCATCGGGCAGCGCAATGCCGTCGACATCGAGGCTGACGCGGTTGCCTTCGATGCCGCGAATATTGAAGCCGGTATTGCCGGCGCCATCCCAGATATTGCCGGAGCCGCTGGCGGCCACCGGCACGCTGATCAGCGGCGCGTAGCGGGCAATGCCGCCCATGTCGGTGGCGCCATGGCGTTCGATCTCGGCGGCGGTGATGGTGGTGACGGTGCGGGCGGGCGCGTCGTCGCGCTTTGCGCTCACCAGCACTTCATTGAGTTGGGTTTGCGCCAATGCGGGCGCGGCGCATGAAGTGAGCAACAGCGCGGCGAGGCGCCGCAGCGTGCAAGGATGTGCAGCCATGGGATTCCAGTTGTTGAGGGAACAAAGCTGGCAATCAGGCTGGCAACCCGAACATTTTAACGATAATGATTCTCATTTACAATGCAAATGAGCATATGACCATACTTGGCGCGTGGGTATCCCCGACCAGCGGTGGCAGGAGGAGTTACGACTTGGGCTTGGCGGCCGGCGCGACGGGGGCTGGCGGTGGCGGCGTGCCGCTGTGCAGCGGCGCAGGCTGGTCCTTGCCGAGGATTTGCACAAAGATTTCGTTTTGCTTGAGCATCGACAGCTCGAAGCGGGCGCGTTCTTCCACGGCGCCGGTGCCGTCTTTCAGGTCACGCACTTCGGATTCAAGTTTGGCGTTACGGCTTTTGAGCGCGGCATTTTTTTCCTGCGCAACGGACAGTTGGCCTTCCAGCTCGCGCACACGCAACCAGCCGCCCTTCCCCAGCCACAGCGGGTATTGGATCAGCAACAACAGGACGGCCAAGGCAAGGGTAATCAGACGCATAAAAACGTAGGGCGGATTAACGGGCGCAGCCCGTGTAATCCGCCGTGCAAGTTACAAAATTACTTCAGGTTGTAGAACGCGTCGCGGCCAGGGTAGGAAGCGATGTCGCCCAGATCTTCTTCGATGCGCAGCAGCTGGTTGTACTTGGCCATGCGGTCCGAACGGGACATCGAGCCGGTCTTGATCTGCAGCGCGTTGGTGCCAACGGCGATATCGGCGATGGTCGAATCTTCGGTTTCGCCCGAACGGTGCGAAATCACGGCGGTGTAGCCGGCGCGCTTGGCCATTTCGATGGCGGCGAAGGTTTCGGTCAGGGTGCCGATCTGGTTGATCTTGATCAGGATCGAGTTGGCGATGCCTTTCTGGATGCCTTCTTTGAGGATCTTGGTGTTGGTGACGAACAGGTCGTCGCCCACCAGCTGGACTTTTTGGCTCAGTGCCTTGGTCAGGATGGCCCAACCGTCCCAGTCGCCTTCATGCATCGCGTCTTCGATCGAGATGATCGGGTACTTGTCGCACCAGGTCGCCAGCAGGTTGGTGAATTCTTCGGCGGACAGCACCAGGCCTTCGCCTTCCAGGTGGTATTTGCCGTCCTTGTAGAACTCGGACGCCGCGCAATCGAGGCCCAGGGCGATTTGGGTGCCAGGCTCGTAGCCGGCTTCTTCAATTGCCTGGATGATCAGCTTGATCGCCTCTTCGTGCGACGCCAGCGATGGGGCGAAGCCGCCTTCGTCGCCAACCGCCGTGCTCAGGCCTTTCTTGTGCAGGATTTTTTTCAGCGTGTGGAACACTTCCGCGCCGTAACGGATCGCTTCCTTGAACGATGGTGCGCCGACCGGGATGATCATGAATTCCTGGATGTCCAGGTTGTTGTCGGCGTGGGCGCCGCCATTGATCACGTTCATCATTGGCACTGGCAGTTGCATCGCGCCCGAACCGCCGAAGTAGCGGTACAGCGGCAGGCCGGCTTCTTCGGCGGCGGCCTTGGCGACGGCCATCGACACGGCCAGCATCGCGTTCGCGCCCAGGCGCGATTTGTTTTCAGTGCCGTCCAGATCGATCAGGGTGCGGTCCAGGAAAGCCTGTTCATTGGCGTCCAGGCCGATGATGGCTTCCGAGATTTCCGTGTTGATGTTTTCGCAGGCTTGCAGCACGCCCTTGCCGAAGTAGCGCTTGGCGTCGCCGTCACGCAGTTCGATCGCTTCACGCGAACCGGTCGATGCGCCCGACGGCACAGCGGCGCGGCCCATGACGCCCGATTCCAGCAGCACGTCGCATTCGACGGTTGGATTGCCGCGCGAGTCGATGATTTCACGGCCGATGATGTCTACGATTGCACTCATGTGTATCTCCAAACAAAGTAAAAAGCAAAAATCTGTTTCGGGGCTCACGCCCTCGGCAAAAAAATTGCAGCAAGGATAACAGAGCTAGCCCGGATTTAGAAGCGGGCCCGGCGTACTGTATATACGCCGGGCCCGCCCCGGTAAATCATGTCATCACATCAATTAAAGCTGTTTTCCAGGAAACCAGCCTTCTTGGTGATGCGGTCCAGTTCAATCAGCACGGACAGCAGGTCTTTCATGCGTCCCAGCGGCACCGCGTTGGGGCCATCCGACAGGGCCGTGGCCGGGTTCGGGTGGGTTTCCATGAACAGGCCGGCGACACCGACGGCCACTGCCGCGCGCGACAGCACCGGCACCATTTCACGCATGCCGCCCGACGACGTACCGTTACCGCCCGGCAGTTGCACCGAGTGGGTGGCGTCGAACACGACCGGCGCGCCGGTGTCGCGCATGATGGCCAGCGAGCGCATGTCGGACACCAGGTTGTTGTAGCCAAACGAGGCGCCGCGTTCGCATGCCATGAAGTTGTCTTCGTTCAGACCTTTGTCGCGGGCAGCGGCGCGGGCCTTGTCGATGACGTTTTTCATGTCGCCAGGGGCCAGGAACTGGCCCTTCTTGATGTTGACCGGCTTGCCGGACTGCGCGCAGGCCGTGATGAAATCGGTCTGGCGGCACAGGAAGGCCGGCGTCTGCAGCACGTCAACCACGGACGACACCGCTTCGATTTCTTCAATCGAATGAACGTCGGTCAGCACCGGCACGCCCAGCTCGCGTTTCACGTCACCCAGGATTTCCAGGCCTTTTTCCATGCCGGGACCACGGTACGAGGTGCCCGACGAACGGTTCGCCTTGTCGAACGACGACTTGTAGATGAACGGAATGCCCAGTTCAGTGGTCATTTCTTTCAGCGCGCCGGCGGTGTCGAACGCCATCTGGCGCGATTCGATCACGCAGGTGCCGGCGATCAGGAAGAATGGCTGGTCAAGACCAACGTCGAATCCGCACAGTTTCATGCTGCATCCTCTTCAGAGACCACGTTCGACTGACCGCCGCGGGCGGCCTTGTTGGCCAGCGCCGCCTTGATGTACGACGTGAACAGCGGGTGGCCGTCGCGCGGGGTGGATTTGAATTCCGGGTGGTATTGCACGCCCATGTACCATGGGTGCGCATTGTCGCCGGTGCGCGGCAATTCCATGATTTCGCACAGGTCTTCGGTCGGCGTACGGGCCGCCACCACCAGACCGGCGGCTTCCACGCGGCCCAAGTACAGGTTGTTGGCTTCGTAGCGGTGACGGTGACGCTCGGTCACGACGCTGCCGTAGATCTCGGCGGCCAGCGTGCCCGGTTTCACGGCGCAGGTTTGCGCGCCCAGGCGCATGGTGCCGCCCAGGTCGGATTTCTCGTCGCGCTTTTCAACCTTGCCGTCCAGGCCTTGCCATTCATCGATCAGGGCCACGACGGGCTGGTCGGTTTCCGGTTCGAATTCGGTCGAATTGGCGTTGGTCAGACCGGCCATGTGGCGCGCGTATTCGATCAGCGCCACTTGCATGCCCAGGCAGATGCCCAGGTAAGGGATCTTGTTTTCACGGGCGAACTGGGCGGCCTTGATCTTGCCTTCCACGCCGCGCTTGCCGAAGCCGCCCGGCACCAGGATCGCGTCGTACTGCGACAGGCTGGCCGCGCCGTTGGCTTCGATCTCTTCCGAGTCGATGTACTCGATGTTGACCTTGGACTCGTTGTGGATGCCGGCGTGACGCAGCGCTTCGGTCAGCGACTTGTACGACTCGGTCAGTTCCACGTACTTGCCGACCATACCGATCGATACTTCGGCTTTCGGGTTTTCCAGCGTGTAGATCAGCTTGCTCCACATCGACAGGTCGGCCGGCGCCGGGTTCAGGTCCAGCGCTTCGCAAATGATCGCGTCCAGGCCCTGGTCGTGCAGCATTTGCGGCACTTTGTAGATGGTGTCAACGTCCCACACGGAAATCACAGCGCGTTCTTCGATGTTCGAGAACAGCGAGATTTTCGCGCGCTCGTCTTCCGGGATGGCGCGGTCGGCGCGGCACAGCAGCGCGTTCGGCGAAATGCCGATTTCACGCAGCTTTTGCACCGAGTGCTGGGTCGGCTTGGTTTTCAGTTCACCGGCCGAGGCGATGTACGGCACCAGCGTCAGGTGCACGAACGCCGTGTTCTTGCGGCCTGCGCGCAGGCTCAGCTGACGTGCGGCTTCGAGGAACGGCAGCGATTCGATATCGCCCACGGTGCCACCGATTTCGCACAGGGCGACATCGTAGCCTTCCGCGCCACGGCGCACGTAATCCTGGATTTCATTGGTGATGTGCGGGATCACCTGGACGGTTTTGCCCAGGTATTCACCACGGCGCTCCTTGCGGATCACGGATTCGTAGATCTGGCCGGTGGTGAAATTATTCACCTTGCGCATGCGGGTGGAGATGAAACGTTCGTAGTGGCCGAGGTCCAGGTCGGTCTCGGCGCCATCATCGGTGACAAACACTTCACCGTGTTGCATAGGGCTCATGGTGCCCGGATCGACGTTAATGTACGGATCCAGTTTGAGCATGGTGACTTTGAGGCCGCGCGATTCTAGGATCGCGGCGAGAGAGGCGGCGGCAATCCCTTTACCAAGGGAAGACACAACGCCGCCAGTGACGAAGACATATTTGGTCATGGGCAGATCGGGTGCCGGTCGGCACGATGCGGGAAATTAAAATTATAGCGCAATCTCGGGTCTTTCTCATCCCTACGTCTGCAAAAAACCCGTTATCAGCTTTCAAGCATAGGTAATTTGGCAATGTTGACGGACGCTGGCATGGTGCACAGCTCGTGCGATTTCGGCTGCACGGTGAACGCCTGGTGCGCGTTAACTGACCCGCCGCTGCGGCTGCGTGACATGCAAATACTTGGTCAGCAAATCGCGTGGTGGCGCGACAGCAATATTCTTCAGCACCTGCCCGACATTGCCACGGTGATAAGCGCCATGCGTAATCACGTGCATCAGCATCTCTTCGCGCGACATCGTGCCGCCATCGCCGTCCGTGAAGCGGAAAACTACCGTTTCGGCCAGCGCGGCCTGACTCAGCGACTGCACGTACTGCCGATACCACGCATCGGTTTCCTGCACCGCCGCGCGCAGTTCCGCCAAGGTCGGCGTGGCCGGAGTATTGGTGGCGTCATAGCCGTGCGACTCGCCCAGCAAATGCGCGCGGAAAATGCGGTCCACCACGTAGATGTGATTGAGTGTGCGGATTGCCGTATGCCGCTCCGCTTCGGCGGTGACGGTGGCCAGCACGTCAAACAGTTCGGTATTGGCCCATGCTTTCTGGCCGAACAGCGATTGCAGCAGGGAGATGGACATGATGACTCCTGTAGTCGTTCAATTTTCGTTCAATTAAAAGCGGTAGCAATGAGCCTGCTGGCTATCGCTACGCTGGAATGGCACGGTCAGTATCGGCGACTTGTTCTGCTGGCACTGGATCAACACTTCCGTATAGGCCGCGACACTGCGCTCGACGATACCCTGTTTGCCGGCCCGCCCGATGCCCAGCGCCAGCGCGGACTCCCGCAACGGACTGTCGGTCGGCCGCCTGGGCAGAGCCAGTGCGACGTGTGACCTTAGCGTGGACAGCAATCCGGCGTGCATGGCGTCCGCGACCTTATCCGCCACCGCTGGCTGGGGCGACAGCAACAGCGCATCACGCGGGTCCGCCGCCCGCGCTTGCACGGCACAGGCCAGCAACAGCACGGCGACTACGTTAGCGCGCTTTGCCACTGTGCAGCGCCGTCCACGCAAAGAACAGTCCAAACAATAAGTCGCCCGCGCCGTACATGGAAAAGAACAAGGCGGTCAGCGGTGACTCGCTGGCGATCGCCGGCAATGTTTGCGCCTTGTCCAGCAGCCAGCGCCCCCAGGCCAGCACATAGACCAGCTTTTCCAGCGCGAACACGGCCACCAGCAGCGGCACCTGATGATAGCTCTTCGCCACGGCCCAGTAAGCCAGGCCCCACAACACGATGGCCACCTGCCCCAGCCAGGAAAACACGGCGGGGTCGGTTAGAGCCAGCAAGGGATTCATGAACAACTGGGAAAACAGCAGCATGCCGAACACATTGTAGGCGCCGGCCAGCCAGAAAATCCGGCTCGTGAGCGGTCGGGGATGGGGAGCGTCGAGCATAGGCGGGCCGGATGGTGGCGGGTGGTGGGCGGGTGAACAATTATCTATTTTACAAATTCAGCACCCCTGCCGACAAGCCTTATTACTGATGCGGCGCAGCGGCCCGCCTCATGTGATGAAGGCGGGTTGACGGTATCGACCACCAGCTGGTGTTCCGCGTCGAGGAGCTTGGCGCGGTAGCAGGCATAGCGCATAGCCGCCCAGGTCGCATTTCGCCAAACCGTCATTCCCGGTGGACGACTTGCGCCACCAATGTGCCAGCACCATCCCGCGCTCGCTGTTGCGTAATAAGACAAAGACAAAACCATCTCAACGTGCCTTGCGGACATGCACAACATGCCGATTTGCATAGCCAAATTGCCGAGCCCAGTCTTCCAGTGGCTGTAGATGCGTCGGCAAGGATGCGGACTGCTGCTTGATCGCTCCATCGAAGACATACGTATCAAATGTCGCATCGCGGTCGCAAGACACTTTTACCGAGCCCGAACTTGCCTGTCGATGACAGCGGAAATGCAGAATTGCCAATGCCAGTGGTTGCCGGGTTCGTCCGTCAAGTATGACGGCCCCCTTCTCATCGCAGCTATCTTGTCTGCATGCGGAATAAAAAATCGATCCATCGTCCAGTTGCACAGTAGGATCAGAGGGTCCGCTTAATACCTCCTTTGCCTGCCAAAAGAGCGATGCATCCGGAGTTAATCCATCAACTCGCCTATTTTCGAGTGATTTTTTAATGCCCTGATAAACAGCTACCAAATTCGGATCAGGTACACGCTGGCGCTCAGCAATTGCGTGTGATGCAAACAGCAAGAGTACGGCAAACGCGGATATGGAACGAACCATTTTTCCTCTTTCTACTAGCAATAGCTTCCGTTATGCAAGGCGCCGCGACCAATTGCAGCTTGCAGCAAATCAGATTCCTTCCCGCGTCGAGCTTACCTTCACGCATTGTTGCCATCTTATTTGCTGCTATCTTTACAAGGAAGACAGCTTAAACCACCCCGCGCGAACTACCTTAAAACCTGGGGCCACGCTCACTCCTGCTGTCATGCCGGACCGATGATCACGACAGCACGCCAGCGCCAGCATCACCTCAATGAAAATCCCGACTCCCCGCCTTCAACCGCCCCAGCAAGTGCGATAAATCCACCAGCCGCTTGGCCACCAGGTGGCACACCGTGCCCTCCCGCTGCCACACGCCATACACGCCCAGCAGCGACGCATGGAGTACTTCATTGCGCTGCTGTTCCACCAGCGCGGGCCAGACGATCACGTTGACGTTGCCGGTCTCGTCTTCCAGCGTGATGAACAGCACGCCCTTGGCCGTGCCGGGACGCTGGCGCACCGTGACGATGCCGCAGCCACGCGCCGGCCAGCCCTGGCCAAAGGTGTTCAAGGTTGCGGCCGGCAAGAAACGCTTGGCCAGCAAATGCGGCCGCAACAGCGCCAGCGGGTGGCGCGCCAGCGTCAGTCCCTGCGAACGGTAATCGTGCAGGATGTCATCGCCTTCGGACGGCGGCGCCAGTTGCGGCGTGTCTTCGCGCGGCACGGTCGGCCTGAGTAAATCCTTGTCCGGCACGGCGCCGGCCGCATCCCACAGCGCCTGGCGGCGATTGCCGGCCAGCGCCTGCAGCGCATTGCCGGCCGCCAGCACCTGCAAATCGTGGCGGTCCAGGTCGGCGCGGCGCGCCAGGTCGGCCACGCTGGCGAAGGGCCGCACGGTGCGCGCCACGTCGATCCGCTCCGCACTGTCGGGACGCATGCCGCGCAACAGCGACAAGCCCAGCCGCACGGCAGGCTGGCCGCGCGGCCCCGCCGCTTCCTCCAGCGTGGAATCCCAGCCGCTGCACGTGATGTCCACCGGCCGCACGATGACGCCGTGGCGCTTGGCGTCCTGCACCAGTTGCGACGGTCCATAAAAGCCCATCGGCTGGCTGTTTAACAGGGCGCACAGGAAGGCGGCCGGTTCGTGGCACTTGATCCACGAACTGAAATACGTCAGCAGTGCGAAACTGGCCGCGTGCGATTCGGGGAAACCGTATTCGCCAAAGCCGCGGATCTGGGCGCAGATCGCATCGGCAAACTCGGGCGGATAGTTGCGTGCCACCATGCCGGCCTTGATCCGGTCTTCATATTTGTCGATGCCGCCCTTGCGCTTCCAGGCCGCCATGGCGCGCCGCAACTGATCCGCTTCGCCATCGGTGAAGCCGGCGGCAATCATGGCCACCTGCATCACTTGTTCCTGGAAGATCGGCACCCCCAGCGTGCGCTTCAACGCAGCTTCCAGCCGGGGCGGATAATCGATCAGGCTGGGATCGAGGCGGCGCTTCAGGTAAGGATGCACCATGCCGCCCTGGATCGGCCCCGGCCGCACCAGCGCCACTTCAATCACGAGGTCGTAAAACACGCGGGGCCGCAAGCGCGGCAGCATGCTCATTTGCGCACGCGACTCGATCTGGAACACGCCCACCGTATCGGCCTCGCACATCATGTCGTAGGTGGCCACATCGTCACGGGGAATATCCTGCAAGCGGAAGTGGGTGCCGTGCCGCGCCCCCACCATGTCGAGTGCGCGCCGCAACGCCGACAACATGCCCAGCGCCAGCACGTCAACTTTCATCAACTTCAATTCTTCCAGGTCATCCTTGTCCCACTGGATGACGCTGCGCTCCGGCATGCTGGCGTTTTCGATCGGCACCAGGCGCGATAATTTATCTTGCGCGATCACGAAGCCGCCCACGTGCTGCGACAAATGACGCGGAATACCGAGGAATTGATAGGCCAGCGCCGCCCACTGGCGCGCCAGTTGCGACGCCGGGTCCAGTCCGCACTCCCCCAGCCGCGCCAATAAATCCTGGCGGCTGTCGAACCAGTGGTGTGAGCGCGCCACCTTTTCCACAATGGCCAGGTCGACGCCCAGTGCCTTGCCACTGTCGCGCAGTGCGCTTTTCGGTCGATAGCAAATCACTGTGGCGGCCAGCGCGGCGCGGTGGCGGCCATATTTCGCATAGATATACTGGATCACTTCTTCACGCCGCTGGTGTTCAAAGTCGACGTCGATGTCGGGCGGTTCCTTGCGCTCGCGCGAAATAAAACGCCCCACCAGCAAGTTCGCATGTTCGGGATCGACTTCCGTCACGCCCAGGCAATAACAGACAGCGGAATTGGCGGCCGAGCCGCGCCCCTGGCACAGGATGTGCTGCGAACGCGCATAGCGGACGATGTCATACACGGTGAGGAAATAAAACTCGTACTGTAGTTCCGCGATCAGCGCCAACTCGTCTTCGACCTGGCGCGACACCTTGGCCGGTATGCCATCCGGATAGCGCCCGCCGGCCCCGATATAGGTTTGTTCGCGCAGGTAACTGGCGGGTGTATGCCCTTCCGGCACCAGTTCATGCGGATATTCGTACTGCAGTTCATCGAGCGAAAACGTGCACAGGCTGGCGATGCGCAGCGTTTCATCGAGCGCGGCGCGCGGATAAATATTGGCCAGCCGCAGGCGCTGCCGCAAATGCTGTTCGCCATTCTGTGGCAGCGCATAGCCGCATTCCTCCACCGGTTTGCCCAGCCGCACGGCGGTCAAGCTATCGAGCAGCGGCTTGCGCGAGCGCACATGCATGCGCACATCGCCCACCGCCACCACCGGCAAGCCATGCTGCAGCGCCACTTCATCGATACTGATGCGGTGACTGTCGTCGAACGCGCGCTGCAGCAAATTCAGGCCCAGCCACGCGCGCTCGGGAAAATGGCGCGCCAGCCAAGCGGCCTGCCGGTGCAGCCGGTCGATCTCGTCCGGCTGATCGACCGGATAATGCGGCAATAAAATCGCCAGGCAATCGGGCAAGCCGTGCAAATGCGCCTGCGCCGGCGCGGGCGCCGCGATATCGTCCGGATGCAGCCGATACGCCCCCTTCGCCACGCCACTGCGGGTGCGCGCCAGCGTGATCAGCTCCGACAGATTACCGTAACCATCGCGGTTTTGCGCCAGCACCAGTAGCGACAAGGCGGCGCTGCCGTCAAGTTCCGTCAAATGGAAGTGCGCGCCAATCAGTAGTTTCAGGCCGGCCCGCTTCGCCACGCCATGGGCCCGCACCACGCCGGCCAGCGAACATTCATCGGTGACCGCCAGCGCCGTGTACCCCAATTGCACGGCGCGCTCGGCCAACTCTTCCGCATGGGACGCTCCCTGCAGGAAGGAAAAGTTGGACAAACAAAACAGCTCTGCATAATCGGGCAACTCGGTGGGCATGATTTGATACTGCGTCCTGAT
>JAIENA010000294.1 GCA_019751755.1 Burkholderiaceae bacterium
GGCATCTACCCGATTGGGACAACTCGCCCAGGCCGGAGCGGCAAACCTTGTCGTGCCCGATGACCGGAAGTAAAACACTTCAGTCAATTCAAGGCTGGCCGCTTTCTTTGTGTGGGCCGGCGAACGGGGGCATTAGCGCTCATTCGGTGGCAAAAAGGCGCTGCGCACCGGGTCGACTTGTCCGGCATGCAGGCACAGCTTGCCGCCAAAGCCCAGCTTGCAGGCCTGGCGCGCCGCCCTGGCCACCGCGCCGTCCTCGCTGGTGTCCGGGCTGGCGCCGTCGATCGGGCGCTGCAAGCCCGCCAGCCGCGACACCAGCACGATCTGCGAGCGGAAGTACAGCAAGGCCTCGTCATCGCCCATGATGCCGAGGTCGGCCCGGAACGCGGTCGCGCCAAACAGCAGTCGCTGCACGCGCGGCGCGGCCGCGATGTCGGCCAGCCGTGAAAAGCCCAGCGCGGTTTCAATCATGGGGAACAGCGGCGCCGTGGAGGAGGCGCTGGCCACATCATTGACACGCTCGGTCCTGGGCAGCACGATGCCGGCGATGCCGGGACGGTGGCACAGCACCAGGTCGTCGCCGAAACAGCCGGAGTGGACGCAATTGACCCGCACCAGCACCGGGATGTGGGGCGCGCGGCCGGCGGGGCTGTCGAGCCAGTTGGCCAGGGCGTCGCGCGCCGCGCCTTTGGCGGCGGGGGCGACCGCGTCTTCCAGATCGATCACGACGGCATCCGCACCGGAGGCGCAGGCCTGGGCGAATTGCTCGGGGCGGTCGCCGGGGACCATCAGCAGGGTATGGGCCAGGGCCAGTCTGGCGTCGGGTGGGGTGGCTTGTGCTGCGGTACTCATGGCAGGACTCCTTTCCGGTAAAGGGACGTGGCGGTGTGGCAAGGGTGCGCCATGGCAGGCGCCGAGCGGCTAGTCTGGCGGCTGTGACCATTTGCCGGAGCCGATTGCCATGTATCGATACTATGCCCACATTACGCCGGATCCGGAAGCGCCGCCGCCGGAGCCGGAAAAAGATCCGCCACCCGATAACAACCCCACGCCGTCGACCCCGCCCATCGAAGAACCGGTGCCGAAACCGCCGCCAATCACAGCGCGGCGCGGTGTGCCGCATACCGGCGTTGCTCCATAGCTACAACTGCCGCATGAATAAGCATTATTACGTTGGGTGTAATGAGGCCGTCACCAAAGTATTCATATAATGAGTCATCAGCTTTAGTTCCACTTGACGGAGGCGAACATGGGAAACTCACTGCACAACAAGATCTATCTCGGCCGCCGTCTGAGCATCAAACATGTCCAGCTGGCGCTGTTTTTCACCATGGTGGCGGGCGCGGCGCTGGCCTGGTACGTGGTGCAATAAACGTCTGGTAAGCGCGGTTGGCGGGTGCTTGCCGCCCGGCGTTGCGTCGTGATTCCTTGCCTCCGCAAGCGGGGGCGCGTACCATGGTGGCCGAATGGCAACTCATGGAACAATCGCAATGAAGAATCAAAAACTCACCGTGGACGAATACGACGCACTGGAAGAGGTGCGCCGCGGCATCAAGGGCGACCGCCCGAGCGCCTGCGTGGGACGCAACACCAAGAAGCTGTCCGGCATCAAGCTGATCAGCGTCGCCCGCAATGGCCGCATCACGCTGACGGACGCGGGCCAGCAAGCGCTGTTCCTGCGCCGCTGCATTCTGGCGCTGCGCGCGGTTGCCGCGGGCGGCGATGTCGTGCTCGATGCCGAGGTTGCCAACTTCCTTGGTAAAAAATCCCATATCGTGCCGCGCGAAGGCGGCTACGATATCACCGACAAAGGCCGCGAGTCGCTGGCCGACATCGAAGCCCAGGGCTTCTGATCCCGCCGCGCCGGGCGCGCGGCCCCGTCTGCCGCGTCTTGACACCAGCCGATCTGGCAAGGAATTGACATGGAAGCACCACACTGGTCGGCCCACGAGCTGACGATGACGGTTTTGATGACGCCGGACATGGCCAACTTTTCCGGCAATGTGCACGGCGGCGCGATCCTGAAATTGCTCGATGGCGTGGCCTATGCCTGTGCCAGCCGGTATTCCGGCACCTATGCCGTGACGCTGTCGGTCGATCAGGTCATGTTCTTGCAGCCGATTCATGTCGGCGAGTTGGTGACGTTCCTCGCGTCGATCAATTACACCGGCAAGACGTCGATGGAAGTGGGGATTCGCGTGGTGACGGAAAACATCACGCAGCGCCTGGTGCGCCATGCCAACAGCTGCTATTTCACGATGGTGGCGGTGGACAAGGACCGCAAGCCGGTGGCGATCCCGGAACTGGTGCCGCAGACCGACGAACAAAAGGCCCGCTGGGAGCAGGCCAAGTTGCGCAAGGCGGCCAAGCTGGCGCTGGCGCCGAAACGGAAAAATCCGTAGGGCGGTTCGGCTTACCGAGCCGCCGTGTCCGCGTCGCCGCGCTACAGGTAGCCACTGCAGTGGTCGATGTCAGTTGCGGCGGCGTTGCGGGTAGACCAGGGTGCGCACCGCGATGTCCGGCGGCACTTTCATCGCCGACAGGAATTCAGCCGCCTGGCGCAAGCCGATCGACGGCATCGCGGCGATGGCCTGGTCGACCACTTCGCGGGTCCACATGTCGGTCCGGATATGCTTGGGGCGGTCGGCGGGGGTGTCCATCGTGTACAGGTCTCCTGGATCTTGGATCGTCGATTAGGCGGCGGTGCCGGCCTCGACCCATGCCAATGGTGCGAGTTCAGCCCAGCCCAGATGTTTATTTTCACGCAGCATTTGCTCGAACTGCAGCGGCGCGACTGGACGGCTGAAGTAATAGCCCTGGATCTGGTCGCAGTCGTGCCGGCGCAAATACTCCAGCTGTTCCCGCGATTCTACCCCTTCGGCCACCACACGCAATTTCAAATTGTGCGCCAGCGCGATGATCGACACCACGATGGCTTCATCGTCTTCGTCGGTGGCGATATCGTTGACGAAGGAACGGTCGATTTTCAACACGTCGATCGGGAAGCTGCGCAGGTACGACAGGCTGGAATAGCCGGTGCCGAAATCGTCGATCGACAAGGTCACGCCCAGCGCTTTCAAGTCATGCAGCAGCCCGACCGCCTGCGTGACGTCATTCATGAACACCGATTCCGTCAGTTCCAGCGCCAGGCAGGCCGGCGGCAAGCCGGTTTCTTCCAGCACCCGCGCCACTTGCGCCACCAGGTCCGGCTGCGTGAACTGACGCGCCGACAAGTTGACGGCCATGCGCAGCGGCGCCTGGCCGTGCGCGGCGCGCCAGTCGTTCCACGCCTTGCCCTGGGCGCAGGCCGATTTCAGCGCCCACATGCCGATTGGCACGATCAGGCCGGTTTCTTCGGCCAGTGCGATAAAGCGGCCCGGCGCGACCACGCCCATTTCCGGGTGCTGCCAGCGCAGCAGCGCTTCGACGCCGGTGATGGCACCGTCGCCCAGGTCGACTTGCGGCTGGTAATGCAGCATGAATTCACTGCGCTCAAGCGCCTTGCGCAGTGCATTCTCAATCCGCAGCCGTTCCAGTGCCTCTTCATTCATGCATGGCAAGTAGAAGCGGAAACCGTTGCGACCCTGTTTTTTCGCCGCGTACATGGCGATATCGGCATGTTCAATCAGGTGTTGCGCTTCATCGCCGACGCTGCCGTCATAGGCGGCCACGCCGATACTGCAGGTGACGAGGAATTCTTTCCCTTCCAGCATGATTGGCTGCGCCACCGCGTGCATCACGCGCTGCACCACATCCGGTGTCAGCGGCGCATCGGCTGACTCGCTGAGGATGGCGACAAATTCATCGCCCGACAGGCGCGCCACCGTATCGCTTTCGCGCACACTGCCCGACAGGCGCTGCGCCACGGTTTTCAGCAAGATGTCGCCGGCCTTGTGGCCCAGGCTGTCGTTGACGAACTTGAAACGATCGAGGTCGATCAGCAGCACCCACATATGGTGGCCGCTGCGGTTGGCATAGGCAATCGCCTGCGCCAGGCGGTCTTGCAGCAGCATCCGGTTCGGCAGCCCCGTCAGCGCGTCGTGATGCGCGATGTGGCGGATGCGCTGTTCCGACAGCTTGCGTTCCGTGATTTCCGCGCCGGTGCCGCGGTAGCCCCTGAACTCGCCCCGGGCGTCATACACCGGCTCGCCGCTGGTGCTGTACCAGCGCAGCACGCCGTCGTCGCCCTCGATCGGGTATTCAAAGTGCGAGAACGGCAGCCGCGCTTCCAGCCGCGCCATGTGATCGCGGCCCCAGCGCGTCGCCAGCATGTCCGGCGTGGCGTCCCAGCGGGTCTTGCCAATAAAGCGCTGCGGGCTGATGTGGCCCTTGTCGAAGAAGCCGCCGGTGATGCTGGTGAAGCGCAGGTGGATATCCTGTTCCCAGTACCAGTCCGACGACAGCGCCAGCAGGCGGCGGAAGCGCTGTTCGCTGTCGAGCAGCGCGCGCTCGGTGCGCTTGCGGGCCAGCACGTCGGCATTCAGGCGTTCGTTGGACTGGCGCAGTTCGGCCGTGCGCGCGTCCACCAGCATTTGCACGCGGCGTGAGCGCAGCACCAGCGATTGCACAAAAGCGGCCATCAGCAGTGAGGACAGGATGCCGCCGACCAGCGTCGAGATCGAGCCCAGGTGATCGGCCAGGAAGGGACGGGGCAGAGCGCTGATGCGCACGTCCCACTCCTTGCCCAGCACCATGAAGCGCTGGCGGTAATCGCTGCGCTGCTGCCACGGCTGCCAGCGCACCGGTGCCGCGCCGCGGGTTGGCAGCAGCGCGTTGTCGCCATGGCTGAAGACCAGGTCACCGGCCACGCGCACTTGCAGCAGCGCGTCGTTATCCTGCAGCAGGCCGTCCGCTTCCAGGATCTTGCGCACCAGGTTGGTGGCGCGGATCACAATGGCGGTGTCGCCCTGCCAGGCGGCATGGCGCTGACGGTAATCGCCCACCGGCATGCCGGGCTGATACACCGGCATCAGCATGATCAGGCCCACTTCCTTGCCTGCCGACTGCGCCAACGGCAGCAGGCCGGTCGAGGCTGGCTTGCCGGTGCGCAGGATTTCTTCCATCGCGTCGCCGATTTCCGGCCGGTAGCCGGCGTCGAGGCCGAAGGCGCGTTCATTGCCGGCCAGCGGTTCCAGGTAGTCCACCACACTGTAGCGTCCCCGCTGCGGCGCGCTGACGGGCCCGCCATCGGCCATTTCCGTGATCGTATAACCGGGGAAATCGCGCCGCATCCGCGCTTCGAAAGCGGGACGCGCGGACGCTTCCAGCAGACGGTGGTAGTTGAACGCCTGGATAAACGGATAACGCCGCAGCAGCGGTTCGGTAAACGTCTGGAACTGGCTGCGCGACACGTCGGTGTTGGCGACAAATAACTGGTTGGTGACGGCCAGCACTTCGACCGCGTCATTCAGACCGCTCTGCAGCGCGGCGGTGCGCTGGTCGGCCCGCTGCTCAAACGCCAGCTGCAGTTTGCTGTATTCCAGCGAGGCGACGGCGCCAAACAGCGCCGCCGTGATAGCGAGTCCGGCACCGAGGGTGTAAGCCGCCGCTGCGGTCAGCTTGAATGGGCGGCGATTGATCATTGCTATCCTGTACACGTATAAATATGGCGGGGGTTGGGCCGCCAATAGTGTGTCACAGAACGTAAAAAAAGTGTTGGCTTTCGGAAAAATTAAATTCCACAAGACAACAATGATGTCTATTTAGTCATGATCTTGGCGTTGCGTTGCCGGATTGATCGCGCAATGCATCAGCGCCATGCGGATCGCCCTGCCAGCCACTTGGTGCGCCACACCAACCAGTGCGCCAGCAGTCGGTGCAACATGGTCCAGGCCAGTCCCCGCCCGCCCACGCTGCGGATACGGGCCAGCATCCGCAGCGATGGCGTGGCGGGCCGGCCCGCCACCGCCTTGACCGCGAACGGGATGCGGTTGTTGCCGGCGATGCCATGCAGCGAGCAGACGCGGCGCCGGAAGCAGCGTTGCAGCCGCGCCAGCGCCGCCGGGTATTGCGGATCATAGCTAAAGATATTGGCCACCAGCACGCCGCCATGGCGCAGCACCTGGCGGCAGTGGCCATAAAACGCCGCGCTGCACAGCGCTGCGGGCAAGCCGTCGCGGTCAAAGCCGTCGACCAGCACCACATCGGCGCGTCGACTCGGGTCGCGGGCCATGGCGGCGAGATAGGCGGCGCCGTCGCCATGCACCACCTGGAAGCGTTCACTGTCGGGGGGAATCGCGAACTGGTCGCGCAGGGCGATGACGTCGGCGCGCAACTCCACCACGGTGATGCGGCTGTGCGGCAGGTACTGGTGGCAAAACTTGGCCAGCGAGCCGCCGCCCAGGCCGATCATGACAATATGCGCCGGGCGTGGCTGGAACAGCACAAAGCACAGCATGGCGCGCACATAGTCCAGCGTGATGCGGTGTGGCGCATCGAGTTGCATTTCACTCTGGATTTCGCCGGGGATGAATTCCAGCGTGCGCACCCGTCCCCGGGTCTGGACCAGGGGCGGGGCGGCGGGCGTTGGTGGGGGGCTGTCGGCGGGCATGTGGCAAGCGGTGGAAGAGCAGGCGGCTAACTTGTTGGCAACTATGAAGTTCTGTTAAGCTCCCGGGACTCCGGAAGCAGGAGCGGGCAGGTGGACCTTCGTACACGCCTTTCATTTACAGGCGGATATTTTATCGGTACATTGCCAACATAGGCAGTGGCCACAGTGGAGATGGAGAGAGTAGACCATGTTTTTAGATCACCCGACAATTACCGCCACCAACAGCTTCACGGAGCCGGATCGTCTCGAGCGCCTGGGCCGTGTGTATGGCTATGTGGCGGCACTGGCCGACATCGCCGGCAAGGGCGCCTTCATTGAGAAATTCTCGCAAATTCACGACCACAAGGGCACGCTGATCGTGTTCTGGCACGACACGCCGACCGAGGATGAGAAGGAATTCTTTAACAAGGCCTGGGCCAGCAAGATCGGCGACGGCAGCACCAACGTCGAACACGAAGTCTGAACCGCCGGCGGCGCTGCGCCCCGACAGGATTTTGGGGTACCTGACACCGACGGTATCAGGCACTTAGTAGAAAAATGGATATTAAAACCCTGGTATTGGCGCTTGCGCTGGGCAATTTAAGCCTGTGCGCGGCGCTGTTTTTCTTTGAATACGAGAACAGGAAGTCGCTCAGCCTGTCGGTGTGGGCGCTCGCCAAGCAGGCCCAGGCCGGTGCCTGGTTCCTGTTGTATTTCCGTGGCGTGTTGCCCGATATGTTGACCGGCCCGCTGGCCAACGTGCTGCTGTTTGCCGGCATGGCGCTCGACGCGGGCGCCCTGTGGGAAGCGGCAGGCCGGTCCGGCTGGCGCAAGCTGCTGTTGCCGTCGCTGGCGGCGGCGTCCTTGGTTTACCTGGCCTGTCATGTGCTCGATGTCGACGCCGGGGTGCGGGCGGCGGCCGGATTCCTGATTGTCGCGGGCTTCTTCCTGGTCGGCGTGCTCGCGCTGGCGCAACTCTGGCGCCACGGCAGCATGCTGCGGCGTTACCTGGTGGTGACGATGATGGCCTTGTCGCTAGTGGTGGCGGGGCGCGGCGTGCTGGCGGCCGTGCTGCCGGTCGGCTGGTCGTGGGTCTCGGCGGCCGTGCTGCAAGGCGTCGGCTTTGGTGCGTTGTACCTGATGATGCTGACCAATGCGTTTGGTTATCTGTTGCTGTCGCGTGAAAAGCTGCAGGGCGAGCTGGCGCGCCTGGAAGTGGTGGACTTGTTGACCGATGTGCCGAACCGGCGCGGTTTTTACCAGGCGCTGGCGCCGTGGATGGCGCTGGCGCGCCGCCCGGGGCAGGGCACCTCGATCATTTTGCTCAGCGTGGACCAGTTCAAGCGCGTCAACGACAGTTATGGCCACACCACGGGCGACCTGGTACTCAAGGCGCTGGTCGATGTGTGCAAAAAACAACTGCGCGACAGCGATCAGATGGGCCGCCTGGGCGGGCCGGAATTCGCGCTGTTGCTGCCCCGTACCGAACAGGCGGGCGCGGTGCTGGTGGCCGAGCGTATCCGCGCCGCCGCCGCCGCATTGCCACTGCGGGCCGACAAGGCGATCATCAACGTCAGCGTCAGTATGGGCGTGACCGTGATCCGCGCCGACGACAGCACCGTTACGCTGTTCAAGCGTGCCGACAACGCGCTGCAGGCGGCCATGCTGGCCGGCGGCAACCACGTGGCGGAGGCGCCGGATGCGACGTTCGCGGAAATCGAACACGGAGATGTCATTATCTCGTCATAAAGGCCGCGTAACGTGTCTGGTTTCCGTATAATCATATAAACAGTATGAATGGTATCTTGGAACCCAACGACGAGGAAGGTATGTACGCTGCAGTAGACCTGGGCTCCAACAGTTTTCGCCTTGCCATCGGCAAGCATGATGGCGACGCCATCCGCGTGTTGAAAACCGCGCGTGAACCAATTCGCCTGGCGGCCGGACTCGACGCCGCCGGCAACCTGACCGAGGCGGCGCAGCAGGCCGCCCTGGCGTGCCTGTCCAATTTCCGCACCGTGCTGGCCGGCTACGAGCTCGAAGCGCTGCGCGTGGTGGCCACCTCCACCTTGCGCCTGGCGAAAAATTCCGCCGCCTTCCTGCCCGCCGCCGAACAGGCGCTGGGTCACCCGATTGAAATCATTTCCGGGGAAGAGGAAGGCCGCCTGATTTACATGGGGGTGTGCAACGCCCTCAACCTGCCCGGCGAGCGGCGCCTGGTGATCGACATCGGTGGTGGTTCGACCGAACTGATTCTGGGGCGCGGCACCGACATTGAGCGGGTTGAATCGTTTTCCATCGGCAGCGTCAAGCAAAGCCTGTCGTTCTTTATCAACGGCCGGGTAGACGCCCCGTCCTTCGATGCCGCCATCCTGTCGGCGCGCAGCCATTTCGAAGACGGTTCGCCGCCGTATCATCCGCAATACTGGACTCGCTGCTACGGCTCATCGGGCACCATACGCGCCATCGCGGAGATCATCGACAAGAACAAGCTCGGTAATGGCGCCGGCGTCACCGCCGCCTCGCTGGACGCGCTGAAGCAACGCTTCATCGAACTCGGTCACACCTCGAAAATCGACATGCCGGGCCTGCGCCCGGACCGCGCCGCCACCATTATCGGTGGCCTGGCGGTGCTGATCGCACTGTTCCACGAACTGGGCATCGACAGCCTGCAGCCGATCGAAGCGGGGCTGCGGGTGGGCGTGATGTGGGACTTGTACCTGCGCTCGACCAAGCGCGACCGCCGCGACCAGTCGGTCCGCACCTTCCTGCAGAAATTCCACGTTGACGAAGTCCGCGCCGGCCGCGTGGCCGAATACGCGGGTGCGCTGTATGCGCAGATGAAGCCGGCGACCGACACCTACCAGCGCCTGCTGGTGTGGAGCGCGCTGCTGCATGAAGTGGGGGTGGTGGTGTCGCAGACCGGGTACCACAAGCATGCCAGCTATATGGTGGAAAACGCCGACATGCCCGGTTTTACCACGCGCGAACAAAAAACCATGGCGCGCCTGATCCTGGCGCAAAAAGGCAATCTCCGCAAAATCAGCGATTCGCTGACCGATGCGGATTTCGCCAAGGCCGTGGTGGCGCTGCGACTGGCCATCCTGTTCATGCATGCGCGCATCGAGCCTGATTTCAAGGAATTGAAGCTGCGCATGAAAAACCGGATTGAACTGGAAATCAAGCGGGTCTGGGTGGCCGACCATCCGACCGCATCGTACTGGATGGAAAAAGAGCAGGAGCAGTGGGATGACGTGGGCGTGGACTTCAGCATCAAGGGCACGGCGTAAGTCCGGCGGGCAGTCCTTGGCACGTTAAAAAATCCCCACATTCAAACAATTCCTTGTAAATTTGATTACAATGGGAAACTTGTAAGACACGGGGGAATCTTCCATCATGACCTGCGTTCGCGCCTTCCAGGGTGCCGCCTGCGCAGTGCTGGCGATGGCGGCATGGGGGCTGCCGGGCAGCGCT
Organism: Burkholderiaceae bacterium; assembly: GCA_019751755.1. Classification (GTDB taxonomy): domain Bacteria; phylum Pseudomonadota; class Gammaproteobacteria; order Burkholderiales; family Burkholderiaceae_D; genus Rugamonas. The sequence goes on from JAIENA010000294.1 coordinate 10,004, forward strand.
GCGGCACAGGAAACCGTGACCCTGTGTTTCGAACACCAGGATGTCAAGCCATGGCGAACCCAGCAGGGCGGCGGCTTGAACTTCGAGTTGCTCAAGCTGGTCGAGCAGCGCCTCAATATCCACTTTGATTTCCAGAGCGTGCCATGGAAGCGCTGCCTGCAGCAATTGCAGGCCAACGCCTATGACGGCGCCTTTGCCGTCAGTTACAAGCCGGACCGGCGCGAGCTGGGGGTATTCCCGGGCGGCGCCACCATCGACAACAGTAAACGCATGCACATCGACAGCTATATGCTGTTGAAGCGCAAGGGCAGCAACGTCGAATGGGATGGCAAAACCCTGCGCCATCTCGACGGGCCGGTCGGGTTTCAGCTGGGGTACTCGGTGGGCGACGTGTTGAAAAAGCTCGAGGTGGAGACCGATGAAGGCAGCCAGCGCTCCGACGAACTGGTGCGCAAGCTGATTGCCGGCCGCCTGGGCGCGGCCGCGCTGGGGGGCTCTGACGCCAACAACATCATGCACGGCGCGCTGGGCGCGCAGCTGGACATGCTGCCGCTGCCGCTGATTGAAAAACCGTATTTCCTGATCCTGTCGCATGGCATGGTGGCCAGGCGGCCCGAGTTGGCGCAGCGGATCTGGGCCGCGATCGAGCAGGCACGCAACAGCCCGGCCTATAAAAAACGCGAACGCGCCGCCCGCGACGAGGCGGGCCGCTGATGGTCACGCCGTCACGCCGGGGCGTATTGCAGGCCTGGCGCGAAGACATCCTGCTGCGCCTGGCCGTCGGGATTTTCGTGGCGGTGGCGCTGTCGACCGCGATCTATACCGGCTATGCGGCGCGCACGCTGCGCGCGGAAGCCGAACAGCAGCTCAAGGAGCGGGCCGACCGCCTGGCCACCGTGCTGGCGCAGGCGCTGGCGCGGCCGCTGTTCGATATCAATACGGCGGCGGTGGTCAGCGCGGTCGACGCGATGCAGGCCTCGGGCGAAGTCATGATGCTGCACGTGCAGGCACCGTCCGGCGAAACCATGGCCCGCTATGCGGCGGACCATCTCGACCCGGCCGCCACCATCCGGGTGCGGCGCGAGATTCGCTACCAGGATGGCCGTAAGACCTATCCGGTCGGCACCCTGGAACTGGCGTTTTCGCGCCATGAAATCGATACGCTGCTGCGGCGCCAGATCAGTCACACGGTTACCGCGATCCTGCTGCTGGCACTGGCCATCGTGGTGTCGATTTTCCTGGTGGGACGCAAAGTCATCCGGCCGTTTGCCGATATTCAGCAGGCGCTGGAAAAGCTGACCTGGGGCGAAGTCGACATCGCGCTGTCCGGCAAGGGCCGCCCCGACCAGGTCGGCAAGCTGTCCGATGCCGTCTACAGCTTCCGCGACACCCTGACGCGCCTGCGCCAGGTGGAATCTGAATTGCGTGAATTGAACCGCGACCTGGAACGCAGAATCGCCGAGCGCACGGCGGAAGTCACGCAGGTGGCGCAAGTGGCGCGCGACAGCCAGAAAAAATTGCAGGCGATTGTCGATACCGCGCTCGACGCCGTGGTGCGGATGGACATGCAGGGCCGCATCGTCGGCTGGAACAGCCAGGCCGAAACCATCTTTGGCTGGCGCCGGGAAGAAGCGCTCGGCCTGCCGCTGGAGAGCACCATCATCCCGTCGCGCTTCCGGCGCGATCACCGCAAGGGCATGCAGCGCTATATCCGCACCGGCCAGGGCGCGGTGTTGGACCGCCGGGTGGAATTGCATGCGTTGCACAAGGATGGCCGGGAATTTCCGATCGACCTGGCGATCACCCGGATCCGGCTCGACGATCAGGAAGCCTACGAATTCTGCGGCTTTATCCGCGATATCAGTGAGCGGCGCGAGCGCGAGGAAAAACTGGTGCAAGCCAATGTGATGGCGGAAGCGGCCAATATCGCCAAGTCCGAATTCCTGGCCAATATGAGCCATGAAATCCGCACGCCGATGAGCGCGATCATCGGCATGGCTTACCTGGCGCTGCGCACCGGCCTGACCCCCAAGCAGCATGATTACGTCAGCAAGATCCACCGCGCGGCGCTGTCGCTGCTGGGCATCATCAACGACATCCTGGATTTTTCGAAAATCGAAGCCGGTCGCCTCGACCTGGAGCAAGTGCCGTTCTTCCTCGATGATGTGCTGGCCAATGTCGCCAGCGTGACCAGCCAGCGCGCCGCCGACAAGCAACTGGAATACCTGTTCCACGTGCCGCCGTCGATTCCCCGCCACCTGGTGGGCGACCCGCTGCGGCTGGGGCAGGTCTTGATCAACCTGGTCAACAATGCCGTCAAATTCACCGCGCACGGCGAACTGGAGCTGGCCTGCACGCGCTTGCCTGACCGCAACCCCGGCACCGTCATGCTGCGCTTTGCCGTGCGCGACACTGGCATCGGCATGACGCGGGATCAGGTGACACGCCTGTTCAGGGCCTTCAGTCAGGCCAATGGCTCGACTTCGCGCCAATACGGCGGTACCGGGCTCGGCTTGTCGATTTCCCAGCGCCTGGTGCAGTTGATGGGCGGCTTGATCCGCGTGGACAGCCGGCCGGAACATGGCTCCACTTTCCATTTCGACCTGGAGTTCACCTTGTCCGGCGCGGGGCAACACGCGCCGGTGATGCCGCCGGCGCTGAGCGGCGCGCGCCTGCTGCTGGTCGATGACAGTCCGATGGCGCTGGTCATCCTGACCGAATTGCTGCAGCCGCTGCCGGTGCGGGTTGATAGCGCCGACAGCGGCGCGCAGGCGCTGGCCGCCATCGCGCAGGCCGATGCGCTGGGCGACCCGTACCGCATCGTGCTGACCGACTGGCAAATGCCGGGCATGGACGGGGTTGGGCTGGCCCGGCGTGTCAAGGAGCATGGCGCGCTGCGGCAGTGCCCGGCGATGGTGCTGGTGACCGCGTTCGGCCGGGAAGACGTGCAGCGCCGCGCCGAGGCGGCCGGCATCACCGGTTTCCTGTTCAAGCCGATCGGCCAGTCGGCGCTGGTTGATACGCTGGTGGCGCTGGTGGCGCCGCCGCATCCCGGCGCCAAGTGCCTGGGCATGGCCGATGACGTCATGCCGGGCCAGCGCTTCGTCGCGCGCGTGCTGTTGGTGGAAGATAATTCGGTGAATCAGGAAATCGCGGCGGAACTGATGGCCACTTTGGGTATTTGCGTTGACGTCGCCGACAACGGCCAACTGGCGCTGGAGCGCCTGCGCGCCGCCGGACCGGACGCCTATAGCCTGGTGCTGATGGACCTGGAAATGCCGCAAATGGATGGCCACGAGGCGACGCGCCAACTGCGCCTCGACCATCAATTCGATGGGCTGCCGGTGATCGCGATGACGGCGCACGCGCTGCCCGATATCCGTCAGCGCTGCCTGGCCGAAGGCATGCAGGATTACCTGACCAAGCCGATCGCGCCCGAGCGCCTGTATGCCATGCTGTCGCGCTGGCTGGCGCCGGCCAGCTTGCCGCAGCCGGGGCGGGACCTGCCGCGCACGGCGGTGCTGCGGGGGGCTTCGTATGCCGAGGCCGAGGTGCGGATCGACGGCATCGACAGCGCGCGCGGTTTGCGCCATGTGGCCGGCAATACGCAACTGTATGGGCAACTGCTGGAGCGCTTCCGTCTGGCGCAGCGCGGCGCGGCCGACGAGATCGGCGCGGCGCTGGCGCGGGGCGAGCTGACGCAGGCTGGCCGCTGTGCCCACACCCTGCGCGGGGTGGCGGGGAGTGTGGGCGCGACGGCGGTGGAGCAGGCGGCGCAAGCGGTGGAGTTGGCGCTGGAG
>JAIENA010000418.1 GCA_019751755.1 Burkholderiaceae bacterium
ACATTACGCCGCAACATTACAGGTCATCCCACAATTCTCCGTTTGGACTGGTGCGCGGCGGTGTGGCGCCGAAATGCCGATAGGCGGCCGGCGTCGCCACCCTGCCGCGCGGCGTGCGCTGCAGATAGCCTTGCTGGATCAAATACGGCTCCAGCACGTCTTCAATCGTATCGGCCGCTTCGCCGATGGCGGCCGACAAGTTGCCAACGCCGACCGGACCGCCGCCGAATTTATACAAGACCGCTTCGAGCAGCTTGCGGTCCATGACATCGAAGCCGACGGTATCAACATCGAGCATCACCAGCGCATCGGCGGCGATTTGCTGCGTAATGTCGCCATCGGCCTTGACTTCGGCAAAGTCGCGCACGCGGCGCAGCAGGCGGTTGGCGATCCGCGGCGTGCCACGCGCGCGGCGCGCGATTTCGGCCGCGCCTTCCGGCGCGATCGACGCTTTCAGCAACGCGGCGCTGCGGGTGACGATCTTGGTCAGTTCCGGCACCGTATAAAACTCCAGCCGCGCCACGATGCCAAAGCGGTCGCGCAGCGGATTGGTCAGCATGCCGGCGCGGGTGGTGGCGCCGACCAGCGTAAACGGCTGCAAATCGAGCTTCACCGAACGCGCCGCCGGCCCTTCGCCGATCATGATGTCGATCTGGTAGTCTTCCAGCGCCGGATACAGGATTTCTTCGACCACTGGCGACAGGCGGTGGATTTCATCGATGAACAGCACATCGTTGGCTTCCAGGTTGGTCAGCAGCGCGGCCAGGTCGCCGGGACGTTCCAGCACCGGGCCGGAGGTCTGGCGCATGTTGACGCCCATTTCGCGCGCGATGATGTTGGCCAGCGTGGTCTTACCGAGGCCCGGCGGGCCGAACAGCAAGGTGTGATCGAGCGCTTCCTTGCGCTTGCGGGCGGCGGAAATAAAAATTTCCAGCTGGTCGCGGATTTTCGACTGGCCGACGTATTCGTCGAGCAGCTTGGGACGCAACGCGCGCTCGATGGCTTCCTCGTTCGGCGACGACGGGGCAGCGTCAATAATGCGCTGTTCGGTAAAATTATCGGTTTGAATGCTCATGCTTCGGTGATCCGGGTGGGGCCTGCTTCTCCGCCAACGCGCGGATGACGATGATTATCCTTTGGACAGCGCCTTCAGCGCCAGCTTGATGCCGTCCGAGACGCCGGCATCGGCCGGCACTTTCTTCAGGGCCAGCAAGGCTTCCTTGTCAGAATAACCCAATGCCAGCAGCGCGTTCAGGATGTCGGTTTGCGCATCGGGCGCCGCGTGCAGGCCGCCGCCGGCGCCGATATCCGCGCCCAGCTTGCCCTTCAATTCGAGCAACAGGCGTTCGGCCGTCTTCTTGCCGATCCCCGGCACTTTCACCAGCCGACCCGATTCCTGCAACGTGACCGCCTGCGACAAATCGGCGATCGACATGCCCGACAGAATCGACAGCGCGGTGCGCGCGCCGACGCCGGAAATCTTGATCAACTGACGGAACACGGCGCGTTCTTCGGCATTGCCAAAGCCGAACAGCAAATGCGCATCTTCGCGGATCGCCTGGTGCGTAAACAACACCACCTTCTCGCCCACCCCCGGCAGATTGTAAAAGGTGCTCATCGGCACATCGACTTCATAGCCGACACCTTGTACGTCGACCAGCAATTGCGGCGGATTTTTTTCAAGCAGGATGCCGGAGAGACGCCCGATCATAATGTCTTTCAGTAAAAGTGAATTTAGCCGACCAAGCGGCCGCGCCGCATGCGCAGCGCACCCAGGTCGATGGCGGTGGTGGCCTTGGTGGCGATGGCGGTGGTGGCCGAGGATGGCGGCAAGGTGGCGCCGCGCGCGGTGCGCTTGGCGGCAACTGGCGCCAGCGGATCATTGGCGAGGCCGGCGGCGAGGGCGCGCAGGCTGCGCCGCGCGGGCTTGCTCCCTTGCAGGATCTGCAGCGCTTGCGCCGCGCCCGCAATGGCCACCATATCGAGGCTGTGCGCATGGCAAATCGCCACCCCCAGCGCGTCGGCCGCATCGCTGCCGGGCAGGCCGGGCAGCGCCAGCAGGCGCGACACCATGTCCTGCACTTGCTCCTTGGCGGCGCGGCCGGTGCCGACCACGGCTTGTTTCAATTGGGTGGGAGAATATTCCGCGACCGGCAAGTCGTGGCTGACCAGCGCGCAAATGGCGGCGCCACGGGCCTGGCCCAGCAACAGCGTGGATTGCGGATTGACGTTGACGAAGACTTTTTCGATCGCGGCGCAGTCCGGTTTATAGGTGGCCGCCACTTCCGCCACACCGTCCAGGATGATCTTCAAACGCGCAGGCAACTCCCCTTCGCCACTCTTGATGGTGCCGGAAGCGATGTAGCGCAATTGGTGGCCGTGCTTGTGGATCACGCCAAAGCCGGTGGTGCGCAAACCGGGGTCGATGCCGAGGATAATCATCCCGGGATTGTACCCGGGATAATTGATAGCTGTATATAAAAACAGTGCAACGGAGCACGGTGGATTAGCGGGCACAGCCCGCGTAATCCACCATGCCGTATCAATGACGGAAGTGACGGGTGCCGGTGTACAGCATCACCACGCCGCGCTCATCGGCCGCATCGATGACTTCCTGGTCACGCATCGAGCCGCCCGGCTGGATCACGCAGGTGGCGCCGGCATCGACCACGACGTCGAGGCCGTCGCGGAACGGGAAGAACGCGTCCGACGCCACGGCCGAACCGGCCAGCGTCAGGCCGGCGTTTTGCGCCTTGATGGAAGCGATACGAGCCGAATCAATGCGGCTCATCTGGCCAGCGCCGACGCCCAGCGTCATGTTATTGCCGCAGAAGACGATCGCGTTCGACTTCACGTACTTGGCGACGCGCCAGGCGAACATCAGGTCTTGCAACTGTTGCGGGGTAGGCTGCAGTTTGGTCACGACTTTCAGATCGGCCAGCAGCACGTTTTTGGCGTCCGCCGATTGCACCAGCAGACCGCCGCCGACACGCTTGAAGTCCATGCCGTTGACGCCGTCACCCAATGGAATTTCCAGCAGGCGAACGTTTTGCTTGGCCGACAGGATCTGCTTGGCTTCAGCCGAGAACGACGGTGCGATCAGCACTTCGACGAACAGTTTCGCCAGTTCGGTGGCAGCAGCCGCGTCCACTTCGACGTTGAAGGCAATAATGCCGCCGAAGGCCGAGGTCGGGTCGGTCTGCAGCGCGCGCTTGTACGCGTCGGCCGCGTTGACGCCCAGCGCCACGCCGCACGGATTGGCGTGCTTGATGATGACGCAGGCGGCCGGCTGCTCGAAACCGCCCATCGATTTCACGCATTCCCATGCGGCATCGGCGTCAGCGATATTGTTGAACGACAGTTCTTTGCCTTGCAGTTGCTTGTAGTTGGCCAGCGCGCCGACCACCGGCGACAGGTCGCGGTAGAACGCGGCCGACTGGTGCGGGTTTTCGCCGTAGCGCATGTCCTGCACTTTTTCAAAGTGCACGTTCAGGGTTTGCGGGTACGACGAACGGGTCGCGTGCGCGCGGTCCGGGCCCAGGCTCGACAGATAGTTGGCGATGGCGCCGTCGTACTGCGCGGTGTGGGCATAGACTTTTTTCGCCAGCATGAAACGGGTTTCATAGCTGACATAACCTGGGGCATTGTCGGTGGTCTTCATTTCCGCCAGCACCACGCCGTAGTCGGACGGATCACAGATCACGACGACATCCTTGTGGTTCTTGGCCGACGAACGCAGCATGGCCGGACCGCCGATGTCGATGTTCTCGATCGCGTCGTCGAGCGTGCAGCTGTCTTTCGCCACGGTCGCCTGGAACGGGTACAGGTTCACCACCACCATGTCGATGGTCGGGATGTTGTGCTCTTCCAGCTTGGCCATGTGCTCCGGGAAGTCACGGCGCGCCAGGATGCCGCCGTGCACTTTCGGGTGCAGCGTCTTGACGCGGCCATCCAGCATTTCCGGGAAACCGGTGTAATCGGCCACTTCGGTCACGGGCACGCCGTTATCAGCGAGCAGCTTGGCGGTGCCGCCGGTGGACAGGATGTTGACACCCATCGCGGACAGGGCGCGGGCAAAGTCCAGTACGCCGGTTTTATCGGAGACGGAAATGAGAGCTTGTTTGATCATGGCTGTGGCTAGGTGGTTGAGTATTCTGGAAGACACGTGGGTGACGCAGAATCCGGCAACATGGCCAAGTCACAGCCATGCGAGCCGGACGTGGAACGGACTGTTTACAGCAGGCCGTGTTCCTGCAATTTCTTGCGCAAAGTATTGCGGTTGATGCCCAGCATCTGGGCGGCATGCGACTGGTTGCCGTCGGCGCGCGTCATGACGACTTCGAGGATCGGCCGTTCCACGGTCATCACGACCATGTCATAGACGTTGGAGGCCTTTTGCTCGCCCAGGTCATTGAAGTAATCCTCGAGGCTCTTCTGGACGACTTCCTGGATGCTTTCTTTGCTCATATTCTTATCTTCTTGCTAAATGTTCTGCCAACCGGCGGCCATCAAAACCACTATCAAAGCGACTATCAAGCTGCCAGCATTTGTTCGGCGAGGCGGTATTGTAACCGCTCGCCGTACTTCAATTGCGATTCAAAAAATTCGTTGACTGCAAGCAACTGCTCGCTGGTCGACTCCATTCGGTTCATGCGCTGGCGGAATTCTTCACCGCCGGCCAGGTCTTGCACGTACCAGCCGATGTGCTTGCGCGCGGTGCGCACGCCCAGGTATTCACCATAGAACTGGTAATGCTCCTGCAAATGCTCAGCCATCAGGTGGCGTACTTCTTCGATCATCGGCGCCGGCAAATGTTCGCCGGTGCGCAAAAAATGATCGATTTCGCGGAAAATCCATGGCCGTCCCTGGGCGGCGCGGCCGATCATGACGGCGTCGGCGCCGGTTTTTTCCAGCACAAATTTGGCTTTTTCCGGCGTGGTGATGTCGCCGTTGGCCACCAGCGGGATATGCACGGACGCCTTGACGGCGGCTATCGTGTCGTATTCCGCATCGCCCTTGTAGCCGTCGGCGCGCGTGCGCCCGTGCAGCGTCAGCATTTGGATACCGGCCTGCTCGGCAATGCGGGCGATCCGCAGTGCATTCTTGTTTTCCCGGTCCCAGCCAGTCCGGAATTTCAGCGTCACCGGGACATCCACCGCGCGCACCACCGTCTCGACGATGCGCGCGACCAGGTCTTCGTGCTGCAACAGCGCCGAACCACACCAGTTATTGCACACTTTCTTGACGGGACAGCCCATGTTGATATCGATGATCTGCGCGCCCTTGTCGACGTTGAACTTGGCGCAATCGGCCAGGTCTTGCGGATCGGCGCCCGCAATTTGCACCGCTTTCGGCTCCATCTCGCCGGCGTGGTCGATCCGGCGCGCGCTTTTTTCACTGGCCCACAGGCGCGGGTTGGACGCCGCCATTTCCGACACGGCATAACCGGCGCCCAACTGCTTGCACAATTGCCGGAACGGCCGGTCTGTCACCCCCGCCATGGGCGCGACAAAGACGTTATTGCGGAGGATATGCGGACCGATCTGCACCGTGAAAACCTGTTTCTTAATTGGGGAAGCCGGCTATTTTACCCGAACAACTGCTCAATTAATAAGCACAATTTTGTATTGTTCGATTGTTTGTGCAGCATAATCGTTATGTAACGCAGTTTCCGTGCAGAAATGACAACGGCGGCAGGCACCTTTGAGCCCCTGCCGCCGTCTTGTTGCAAGCAGCTCCCGGCAACACTAAATAATGTCGTCCAGTGCCAGCGCGAGGTGATCGACTTCGCCCCAACTATCGAGCGACAGCTTGCCGCCAGCCAGCGTAAACCGATTGATGCTGGCGTTACGCACCTGGAAATCGCGCGGACTATCGAGGCTCATGCCTTGCGCCGCGCGGTACGCGCATTCCAGCACCCCGCCATGGGCGACCATGGCGATGGTCTGGCCCGGGTAGCGCTCGGCCCATTCCGTAATGGCGGTAATGCAACGTTGATAAAACTGCCGGAAGCTTTCCGCGAGGCGCTCGCCGTGCGGCATCATGGCGTCCGCATCGCGCGCCTGCCAGGCGGCGAATTCGACCGGATACAAGCGCTCGATGTCCGCATACAGCATGCCTTCGAACACGCCATAAGCGCGCTCGCGCAATTGCGGGTCTTGCTGGACTGACAAGGGATGATGCTGGCTCGCGGCCTGCGCCGTTTGCACGGCGCGCTGCAAGTCGCTCGACACGATGGCGGCCAGCGGCTCGTCCGCCAGCGCGCGCGCCAGCGCCTGGGCCTGGCGCGTGCCCTCGTCATTGAGCGCGATGTCAAGGTGGCCCTGCAGGCGGCGCACCGCGTTCCACGCGGTTTCACCGTGGCGTATCAACAGTATTTTTGTCATCTATCTATTTTGAGGTGGCCGAGGTCAGCGCCGGATTCAGCGCCGGATTCAGCGTATAGCTGCCGATGATCTGCGCCTCATCAAGGATATGGCCGCGGATCGCTTCCAGCGCTTGTGGCCCGGTGAAACGCCCGTCCAGTGGCAGGCGCGGCACATCGAGGGCATACAAACGGAAAACATAATGATGCAGCCGCTCGTCGTTCCACGGAGGGCATGGGCCGTCATACCCGTAATAGTCGCCCGCCATCTGTTCATCGCCGGCAAACCAGCCGGTGTAATCGTTGACACCCTGGCGCACGGCGGCGCCATCGAGCATCGCGTCCGGCCCCGGCTTGCCGCGCGCGGCAACACCATCGGCCAGCTGGCCGGCGGCAATCACGGTCTGCGTGGCCGGGATGTCGGCCAGGGTCCAGTGGTAAAAGTCGGCGCGCGGCATCGACGCCGGCAGGGTTTTGCCCTCCTGGTTGACATCGGTGCCGATGGTCGGCACATCGCCATCAATGCACACCAGCAGCAGCGACTGGGTACCGGCCGGCACCTCAGACCAGGCCAGGTGCGGGTTACGGTTGGCCGACAGGCGCAGATGCGTGGCAGCATCCTGCTCGGCAAAGGCAAATTCGGCGGGAATCGCACCGCCATCCTGGATCGAATCGCTCCACAACTTCATCTTGCCTCCTATGTTTTCAGCCAGATCGTCACCGGACCATCATTGGTCAGCGACACTTTCATGTCCGCGCCAAAGCGGCCGGTCTGCACCACCGCGTGCCGCGCTTGCGCTTGTTGGACAAAATAATTGAACAGGCGTTCGCCATCGGCCGGCGCCGCCGCCGGACTGAACGAGGGACGGGTGCCGGACTTGGTGTCGGCCGCCAGCGTGAACTGGGGCACCAGCAGTAAGCCACCCGCCACGTCCGTCACGCTGCGGTTCATCTTGCCGGCCTCATCGGCAAACACGCGGTAACCGAGCAACTTGGTCAGCAAGGCGTCCGCTTCCTTTTCCGTATCGCCCTTTTCCGCGCACAACAGCACCATCAAGCCGTGGCCGATTTCGCCGACGGTGGCGCCATCGACCACCACCTTGGCGCCGGCCGCCCGTTGCAGCAAGCCGATCATGCCGACAGCGTGATGCGGGCAAACTTGCGCTTGCCGACTTGCACCACGAACGTGCCGGCCTCGACTTTCAAGCCCTTGTCACTGATGACGGCGCCATCGATGCGCACGCCGCCCTGCTCAACCATGCGCATGGCTTCCGAGGTCGACGCGCACAGACCGGCGTTTTTCAGGATGCCGGCGATGCCGGTCGGCGCGCCACCCAGGGCGACTTCCGGAATATCGTCCGGGATGCCGCCCTTGGAGCGATTGACGAAGTCGGCCAGCGCATCCTCGGCGGCCTGACGCGAGTGGAAGCGTTCGACGATTTCCTGGCCCAGCGCGACTTTCGCATCGCGCGGGTTGCGTCCCTCTTCCACTTCGCGCTTCAACTGGGCGATCGCCTCGATCGACTGCCACGACAGCAGGTCGTAGTAGCGCCACATCATCTGGTCCGAAATGCTCATCAGCTTGGCGAACATGGTGGCGCCCGGCTCGGTGATGCCGATGTAGTTGTTCTTCGACTTCGACATTTTTTCCACGCCGTCCAGGCCTTCCAGCAGCGGCATGGTCAGGATGCACTGCGGCTCCTGGTTCCAGTCTTTTTGCAGTTCGCGGCCGACCAGCAAATTGAATTTCTGGTCGGTGCCACCGAGCTCCAGGTCCGCCTTCAGCGCCACCGAGTCGTAACCCTGCATCAGCGGGTACAGGAACTCATGCACGGAAATCGGCGTGCCGGCTTTAAAGCGCTTGGTGAAATCATCGCGCTCCATCATGCGCGCCACCGTGTAGCGCGACGCCAGCTGAATCATGCCGCGCGCACCGAGCGCGTCGCACCACTCCGAGTTGTAGCGGATCTCGGTTTTCGACGGGTCGAGCACCAGCGAAGCCTGCTTGAAGTAGGTTTTGGCGTTTTCCTCGATCTGCTCACGGGTCAGCGGCGGACGGGTCGCGTTGCGGCCGGACGGGTCGCCGATCATCGAGGTGAAGTCGCCGATCAGGAAAATCACCTGGTGCCCCAGGTTTTGCAGCTGGCGCATCTTGTTCAGCACCACGGTGTGGCCCAGGTGCAAGTCCGGCGCGGTCGGGTCCAGGCCCAGCTTGATGCGCAGCGGCACGCCGCTCTGTTCCGAACGGGCCAGTTTCTGGGCGAATTCACTTTCGATCAGCAGCTCATCGACGCCGCGCTTGGTGATGGCCAGGGCTTCCTGGACGCTGTCGGTCAGCGGTAAAACAGTGGCCGGCGCGGTGTTGGGCGCCTTCTTCGGCGAATTGATAGTCTGATCCATAAGGGCTAACGCGTTCTTTTAAAAATGTAGGAGGAGTCCGATAGTTTGATATAATTCGCGATCCGACCAATCTTGCCGTACGAAAACGAACCAAACGCACAACTATAAAAATATCAAAGTTCCGGAAGTTTCAAGCGGCAAATTTTAACTGATTGCATGGACCCTATAAACAAATTCACAGGCTCAGGCCTGGTCAACTTGCTAGGTTCGACGCGCAAAGCGCGCATCATGAGTGCATCAGCGCTGCTGCTCGCGGTGTGTGCCTTTGGTGCGGCCGGCGTTGCGCCACTGGCGCCAGATGCAGCGGAACTACCGGTCACGTCGGTGACTTCCGAGCTCGCACTGCCTAGCTTGTCCGACCAAATCAACGCCCTCCAGCAACAAGAATCCACCGAAAAATACGTCCACGAAGAGCGCATCCGCGCCGGTGACACGTTGGCCGCCCTGATGACGCGCCTTGGTGTGGAAGATGACGCCGCTGAAAATTTCATCAAAAAAGATAAGGTCGCCAAAGGCGTCATGCAGCTGAAAACCGGCAAGCGTGTCCAGGCCCAGACTGATGAAAACGGCAACCTGATCTGGCTGCGCGCCACGGTGGTGGACGGCAAGGACATTCCGGTCAAAAACATTTCCATTACCCGCAAGGGCGACAAGTTTGAAGCGTCCGAAGTGGCCGCCAAGCTGGAACGCCGCGTGGAAATGCACTCCCGCACGATTGAAAGCACGCTGTTTGCCGCCACCGACAATTCGAATGACGGCGCCAAGCTGCCCGATTCCGTGGTCAAGCAAATCGTCGAGATGTTCTCGACCAACATCGACTTCCGCTCCGACCTGAAACGCGGCGACAGCTTCAATGTCGTCTATGAGTCGTTCTATCAGGATGGCGAGTTCGTCAAGGCCGGCCGCATCCTGGCCGGTGAATTCACCAACCGTGGCGCGACGTACCAATCGGTCTGGTTTGAGGATCCGGTGTCGGGCCAGGGCGGCTATTACAGTTTTGACGGCAAGGCGCTGAAAAAAGCCTTCCTGAAGTCGCCGCTGGAGTTCTCCCGTATTTCGTCCGGCTTCTCGATGCGCGTGCACCCGATTTCCGGCAACTGGAAACAGCACAAAGGCATTGACTTCGCCGCCGCCACCGGCACGCCGATCCGCGCCGCGGGCGATGGCGTGGTGGACTTTGCGGGTATGGACCGTGGTGGCTACGGCAACATGGTGGTGCTGAAGCACTGGGCCAACTACTCCACCGCCTATGCCCACATGAGCCGCTTCGCCACGGGCCTGAAAAAAGGCCAGAAAGTGGCGCAAGGCGATGTGATCGGCTACGTGGGCTCGACCGGCTGGTCGACCGGCGCGCACTTGCACTACGAATTCCGGGTCGGTGGCGACGCCAAGGACCCGTCGAAACTGGCCGTGATCCAGCAAGCCCCGCTGACCACGGCGGAAATGGCACGCTTCAAGTCGGTCTCCGGCGAAATGATGCACCGCTTCGCCCTGCTGCGCCCCCTGGGCCGCACTGCAGCGACCCTGGCCGCAAAATAAGCCAACCAATCATGCAGCATCCCGACGGCGCCCAACGTGGCGCCGTTTTCATTTGGCGTTCATTTGGGGCCAGGCCCTGTAATGACGATTAGTCCGGGGCGAATCCAGCGGTGTTCGGGTTTTGCGCGGAACCTGAACGCAGGCGACAATACGACATACTTATTGCAGGGGGATTTATGAGCTTGTATATCGGCCTGATGTCCGGCACCAGCCTGGACGGTGTGGATGGCGTGCTGGTGGATTTCTGGGCAGGGGCGGCGCGCACCATGTCGGCGGCGTATGTGCCCTTCCCGGACGAGCTACGGGCCGAGTTACTGGCGCTGCAGGCCGCCTCGCCCAATGAACTGGAACGCGAAGCGCTGGCCGCCAACCGTCTGGCGCAACTGTATGCGCAATGCGTGGCCGAGATCCTGGCGCCAACCGACATGCAAGCGGCCGATGTGCGCGCGGTGGGGGTGCATGGACAAACCATCCGCCACCGCCCCGAACTGGGTTTTACGCGCCAGACCAACAATCCCGCCTTGCTGGCCGAATTGTGCGGCATCGACGTGATCGCCGATTTCCGCAGCCGCGATATCGCCGCCGGCGGCCAGGGCGCGCCCCTGGTGCCGGCCTTCCACCAGGCGCTATTTGCCCAGCAAGGCAAAACCCGCGTGCTGGCCAATATCGGCGGCATCGCCAATATCAGCATCCTCAAAGGCGACAACCAGACCGCCGGCTTCGACACCGGCCCCGGCAACGTGCTGATGGACGCCTGGATCGGCCAGCACCTGGGCCGTCCCTATGACGAGGACGGCGCCTGGGCCGCCACCGGCACACCGATCCCAAGCTTGCTGGACGCGATGCTGCAAGAGCCCTACTTTGCCCTGCCCGCACCCAAAAGCACAGGCCGCGACCTGTTCCATATGGACTGGCTGCGGCGCCACCTGGCGCCCCACCCCACCGCCGCGCCAGCCGACATCCAGGCCACCCTGCTGCAACTGACGGCGATTTCTCTGGCCGATGCCATTAGCGCGCAAGCGCCGCGCACCGAAGCGGTCTATGTCTGCGGTGGCGGCGCGTATAACAGCGTACTGATGCAGGCCATCGGCGACAGGCTGGGACAGCATGTGACGGTCGCGTCGACCGATGCGCTGGGCGTGCCGCCCAACCGCATGGAAGCGCTGGCGTTCGCCTGGCTGGCGTTCCGCTTCAATGAGCGGCAAGCGGGGAATTTGCCCGCCGTGACGGGGGCAAGTGGAGAAAGGGTACTGGGCGCGCTGTATCCGCGCTAAAAAACCAAAGGCGGTACGCAAGCGCACCGCCCTTTGCTGACCAACTCCCCGGCAACAGCTTGCCGCCGGGAATGGATCGCGACAACTTAAGCCGAGAACGACGAACCGCAGCCGCAGGTCGACTGGGCATTCGGGTTCTTGATGACGAACTGCGCGCCTTCGAGGTCGTCCTTGTAATCGATTTCCGCGCCCACCAGGTATTGGTAGCTCATCGCATCGATCAGCAGTTGCACCCCGTTTTTCTCCATCGTGGTGTCGTCTTCGTTGACGATTTCGTCGAACGTGAAGCCGTACTGGAAGCCGGAGCAGCCGCCGCCCTGTACAAAGACGCGCAGTTTCAGGTCTGGATTGCCTTCTTCCTCGATCAGTTGCGCAACTTTTTCAGCGGCCGCATCGGTGAAAACGATGGGCGACGGAATCACGTCGTCTTGCGCTTGCGTGGCTTCTGCTACTTCACTCATTTGGGACTCCTTCAAAATCAATGCCTTATTATAGACCGTCGCACGGACTCATGCTGTAGGCGGCCAATTCTACGATCGGCCACGCCACAGCGTCATACAGCGTCATACAGCGTTATACAGCGCTACACCGCGTTATTTCGGCGGCAACACGGTAATCGTGCCGGAAGCGGCCCGGCCGGCAGTCGGCGTACTGGCCGCCGGCACGACAGCGGGCGGCGCGACACCCTCCGGCGCCGCCGGCAATGCCACACCCGCCGCCTTCAGCGCCGCCTGCAAGGCATCGCGCTCCGCTGTCAGCCGCCCGATTTCCGCCTGCGCCTCATCGAGTTGCTGCTGCACGTCGGGCAAACTTTGCCCCTGGCTGGCGCCCAGGATGCGCTGACCAAGGTCCACGCCCCACACCAGCAGCACGCCGCCCATGACCAACACCACAGCAACCCCGAGGATACGCGCCACCAATGGCGCACGCCGCTCTTCCAGCATCACCGTGCCCTTCGCGCCCTTCACAGGATTACGGCAGCAGCGCGATGTTGTTCAAGCCCAGACCTTCTTCCAGACCGAACATCAGGTTCATGCACTGCACCGCCTGGCCAGAGGCACCCTTGACCAGGTTGTCCTGCACCACCAGCACGATCAGCATATTGCCATTGTCGGGACGATGCAGCGCCAGGCGCAGCATGTTGGCGCCGCGCGTGCTGCGGGTTTCCGGATGCGAACCCCATGGCATCACGTCCACGAACGGCTGGTCTGCATAGGCATCCTCGAACAGCTTTTGCAATTCTTCATTGCTGATGTCTTTGGTCAAACGCGCATACAGGGTCGATGCCATGCCGCGGATCATCGGCACCAGGTGCGGCGTGAAGATCAGGTTGACTTTATCGGCCGAGAAACGCTGCAGTTGCGCCACGGTTTCCGGGGTGTGACGGTGGCCCGACACGCCGTACGCCTTGAAGTTATCCGACGACTCCGAGAACAGGATGCCGATTTCCGCCTTGCGGCCGGCGCCGGACACGCCGGACTTGCAGTCGGCAATCAGATTGCCCGCATCGATCACGCCAGCCTTCAGCAGCGGCACGAAGCCCAGTTGCATGGTGGTCGGGTAGCAGCCCGGGTTGGCGATCAGGTTCGCGCCCTTGATGTCGTCACGGTTCAGTTCCGGCAAGCCGTACACGGCTTCCTCGATCAGTTGCGGCGCCGTATGGGGAATTTTGTAGGTTTTCTCAAAGACCGCCTGGTCCTTGATGCGGAAGTCCGCCGCCAGGTCAATCACCTTGACACCGGCTTTCAGCAGCGCCGGCGCCTGTTCCATTGCGACGCCGTGCGGGGTGGCGAAGAACACCACGTCGCACTGGGTCAGGTCGACCTTGTCGGGTGCGGAAAACGCCAGGTTCACGCGGCCGCGCAGGGAAGGATACATGTCAGCCACCGGCAAACCATCTTCCTTGCGCGACGTGATTGCCGTCAGCTGCACTTGCGGATGGACTGCCAACAATCGCAGCAGTTCCACTCCGGTGTATCCGGTGCCGCCGACGATGCCAACTTTGATCATGTTCTTTCCTTGGGAGTGAAATATAAAAGGGAG
The DNA here is from genome assembly GCA_019751755.1 of Burkholderiaceae bacterium. GTDB lineage: Bacteria > Pseudomonadota > Gammaproteobacteria > Burkholderiales > Burkholderiaceae_D > Rugamonas. The sequence continues at coordinate 13,621 of JAIENA010000418.1, forward strand.
TGTATTTTATCAGGGGTAGAAAAGCAGCGTCGCCGGCTGCTGGAAAAACAAAAAGCCGCCAGGCGAACCGGGCGGCTTTGGTACAGCACCCGGACCAGCCGGGCAACTGTATAAGCGAAATTAACGCTTCGAGAATTGCTTTGCGCGACGTGCTTTGCGCAGACCAACTTTTTTACGCTCAACTTCACGTGCATCGCGGGTAACGAAGCCGGCGCGTGCCAGATCGCCCTTCAGCGCTGCATCGTAGTCGATCAG
>JAIENA010000316.1 GCA_019751755.1 Burkholderiaceae bacterium
CCAGCGCCCCCACCGGCTTTGCCGCCGCCCTGCACGCCCCTGTCACCCCTGCCGCCACGTTCCGGCCCGCGTCCGCCGCCGGCAGCAGCGGGACCACGCGCCCCACCGCCCCGTGGCGCGCGCCCCGCCCGCTCGCCCTGTTCGCCTTCACCGAACCACCCCTCGGCCACGTAGGCATGTTCGCCCGGCCCCGATTCAACCGAAAACGGCAATATCTCGAATTCCGTGCTCTCGAATCCCGTGTTCATCTCCGCCTCCCAGCTTACCCAGTCGCTGCGCCAGCATGGCCGCCACCCGCGCCACGTCCTCTTCGCTGTGGTCGGCACGCAGCAGCAGCCCCAGCACCAGTCCACTACTTACCCGCAACAACACACCACACAAGCGCTCGGCCAACGCCACCGCCTGGTCGGGCGGCATGCCCGGTAGCGGCACCAGTTGCACCGGGAACGCGCCGCCATGGCACGCCAGCCCCGCCGCCGCCAGCGTGTGCCGTAACTGCCGTATCCGCGCCAGCAAGGTGGCCCGCAAGCGCGCCCCTTCGCAGGCATTGGTGCGCAGCGCCGCGCGCGCCGCCGCAATCACCGCCACGGTCGGCGGACTGGCGTGCACCCGGCTCTCACTGTGCCGTTCGAACGCGGCAATGGCCGGCGCCGGTCCCGCCAGCACCGCCAGCGGTGCGCCCAGCCCTTTCGCCAGCGACGCGCCCGCCAGCACCGGCATGCCCTGCAAGCCATGCAGCCGCACCGAGCCGCCACCATCCGGCCCCAGCACGCCAAGCGCCTGGGTGTCATCGAGCACCAGAGCGCCACCGCGCGGCGCGACGATGTCCACGTAGGCGCGCAAGGGCGGCGGCCACGCATCGCCCGGCGTATAACCATCGGCCAGCACCAGCGGGATGCGCCCCGCTTGCCGCACCTGATGCGCCAGGTACGCCAGCTGCCGCGCATCGCCATGGCGGAAGCGGTGCACCGGCACCCCGCGCGGTAGCGCCCACTCCGCACCCCAGCGGGCAATCGGATAGGCCGCCGCGTCGATCAGCAAGGCAGGCCTTTCGACCAGTTGTCCCTGCGCCAGCCAGACAAACAGATCACGGTACAGGTGCAGCGTCGACGGCAGCAGGGTCGCCGCCGCACAGCCTTGCAGCAGCGCCAGTTCGCGCCCCAGCGCACGCGCGCCGGGCGGTTCCTGCAATGCCGCCGGCATCCCCAGCGTCAGCGCCGGCCAGCCGCCCCACCCGGCCCGGCCGGCGGGTGCTGCGTGGCGCAGGCCCAGGTACAGCGCACTGCGGAAGTCGGCACCGGCCAAGGGCGAACCACGCGCTCTGGCCTTAGGCACGTCGGGCACACTAGGCACGCTGATGCTGCTCGGTCAGCCGTTGCCGCAGCAGTACCGACGGCAGCGTCGCGTCGGCCGCCGGATCAGCGCCATCGAGCGACAGGTCGACGCCGGTGGCGGCGCGGTAGGCATGGATATAGCCTTGCGCCTGCGGCCGCCAGAAGCGGGCCCAATTGAAGGCCTGGGTCGATTCATAGATATCGCTCCAGTTGCCATAGCGGATCGACAGCAGCAACTGTTCACCAAACAGCGCCAGCGAGCGGAAATGCATAACACTGGTGTCGGTCCAGTTCTGCAGTTTTTTCATCGCATCGACCCGGTCCATCCACGGTTCCGGATACGCCACCATGACCCGGGTCGGCAGGAATTCACGGAATTCGGGCCGCGCCAGCAGCCATTGCTGCATCAGCATTTCAATCCGCGCCGTCGACGGCAAGTCGCCAAACTGGTTGTGCGCGCCCTGCGACAGGATCAGGTGGATTTCCTTTAACGCATTCAATACCGGGAAGGCGTCGGCCTTGACGGTGGTGTCGTCATCCTGCCGGTAAAACGCCGTCAGCAGCCGCAGCAGGTGGTGGAACGCTTGCAGGAATTTCGAGCGGCTGTCGGCCGGACGGAACTGGCGCACCGCTTTGCCATCGAGACGCACGCCGTAATGGTGGTCGTATTCATAATTGCGCCGCACCACCGACAGCCGGTGCTGCTCATCCTGCGTATAGCCCCACAGCAGATTGTTCAAGGGCCGCAGCATGTCGATTTCCGTATTGGCCAGCGGGTCCGGGCCCATGCCCGGCGCGCGCAGGTTCTGGAAGCGCTGCGTGATGGCGTTCATGGTCTGCACCAGCATGCCCTCTTCCTGCCAGTACGACCAGATCAACTCCAGCAGGCACGGACTCGACAACCGGTCCTGGATCAAGCCGAAGCACAGGTCGGCGTCCGCTTCCTTGTGTCCCAGGTGGATCGGAATGTCGGGCAGCTTGCGGCGGATCACCGCCAGGTACGGCAAGGTCAAGGTCGTGCCATCGACCACTTCCAGGTATTCGCTGGCCAGCACTTGCGCCAGGTCGCCGCCGTTGGGAATATCGCGCCGGTCCAGGTAAGCCGCGTCTTCGGTCGGATTGAAGGCCAGCGGCAGGTTCAGGATGCCGCAATTGACCATCACGAACGCTTCGGTCGCCGCTTTCAGCACGCGGTAGGAATCGGCATCATTGAAGGGCAGCAGGCGCCGGGTTTTCAGGTTGTTGAACATGGCGCCCTTGGCGACAAAGCGCTGGCGCTCGAATTCCGAGACTGCCACCGGCGCATCGCAAAACAGCTGGTCGATAAATTTCAGGTAATTATTAAAGCCCAGCGCTTCGGTGCTGTTACGGATCAGGGTCCACAGCGGCAGGTCTTCGGTGGCTTCGGTTTCGGTGCGCGTCAGCGAGACCCCGACGTTGCCGGAAATCGGGCTCGGCGTGCGCTGCTCCACTTCGACGTCGGCCGCCACCTTCAGGCCCGCCATGCTGCCGGGCGACAGCACACCGGCCAGTTCTTCCGCCGTCAGCGAGGCCCCGGCGCCATTGCGCGCCATCGGCATGCCGGCGGCGGACAGGCCGTGACTGTGCTCCGGCGCGTGCGGGTGCGGTTGCGGGTGTCCCACCACGATGGCGGCGGACTTGCCGCGCCGCGCGAACAGCACTTGCGCCTCGAAGCGCAGCAGGCCGCTGTGGCGCAGGCTGGCCACGAACGTATGCCGGTCATCGCTGCGCTGCAGCCATGGCGAGCGCGCCACCACCCGCAGCAGCGATTCATCCAGCACGGCATCACCATCAACGTGCACTTCGGCATACGCCTTGTCGCCGACAAACGCGCAGTGCTCGCCCGCAGGCTGGCAATTGCTCTCATACGACACCGCCACCGTCGGATGGAAGGCGAAGTCAAAGCAGATGTTTTCGGTGCACCCGTGCTGCACCGCCGCGCACTGGTAATACAGCGCATCCATGCGCATCGGCACGATGTTGTCATAGGCGGCGATATACGCGCCCGCTTCGCGCTGTTCGAACAGCACGGCGCCATCCTGCCCGGTAAAGCCGGTCGCCACCAGCAGCGCCTCGTCCGGCACCCATTGCTGGACCTCGTCGACGTCGCACACCTGCATCCGTTCACCTTGCCGGTTATGCGCTTGATACAGCTTGATGGCGGCGTTGACGATCGGCGCGCCGGTCTGGGTGTCGTGCACCGTCACCTGGATCGCCCCGCGCATAGTCCTTGCCGTGGCGGCCGCATTCTTGATGTTTGCCATGTCACTCTCCTTGGTCGATTGCTACGGAACCACGGCACAGACGGCGGATCGCCGCCCCGTGTCGAGCGTGCTGCGTAAGGCCCAGTGCGTGAGCAGCCGCGCCAGCAGCACGCTTTCTTCTTCCGGGTCGAGGCGGCCATCGGCCCGCGCCTGCCCGATCACGGCAAAGGCCAGCGAAGGCGCCGCGTCATAGAGCCGCTGCGGCGCGCGCCGCCACAGCGAAAACAGCAGCGCCAGGCGGCGCGGCTGGCGCTGGCGCACGCCCAGCGCCTCGGCCAGTGCGTTACCGCGCAGCGTGGCGGGCCGGTGCCGCGCCAGCAGGCGCGCCAGCGCCGGCATGCTGGCCTGCAGTTCCCGCATCAGCGTGCGCAGCGCGGGCGGCAGGCCGGCCAGCGGGTAATACGATTCCCACAGGGCCGACAGGCGCCGCCATTGCGGATGCGGATACAGCATCTGCCCCATCGCACAACTGAGCTGGACCCGGATCCACGGCATCGGGTGCGGGTCGTCCGTGTCGAGGCGGAACACGAACACGCGCGGCAGGCTGACCACCCCGATCAAGCCCAGTGTCGCCACCACGCCAACCCGCGCCAGCGACCAGAAATCGGCCACGATTTCCGAAATCCACCGTTCCCACAGCCGCCACACGCGCGGCGGACCGCTGGCGCCGCGCTGCATGCCCTGCAACACCGGCCGCAATGAGTTGACCAGATCAAGCAGCGCCGCGCCCTGGTGCCCCACTTCATGCACCAGCGACGAGGCAATGCCGCTGCCCACCATGCGCTCACGCGGCACCCGGATGATGGCGACCGGATTGTCGCCGCCACCGGGCAGCCGGGTGCGGGCGCGCCGGATCGCCGCGCCCGGCCCCCGGTCCAGGTAGCAGATCACCGGCGGCGCCCGATACGGCTTGCCCGGCAGGCGCAAGGCGTCATCGGACACCACGTCGAGTCCGGACAGCCAGACACCGTTTTCATGTTCGCTGCGCTGCGTGATGACGTCATTGAACAAATCGAATTGCGCCAGCGCCGCGTTGAATTTCAGCCGCAGCACGGTGAAGCGCCGCTGCGCTTCGGCCGCGCTGGTGTTGCGGCCGGCCGGGCTGCGCAGCCATGCCAGGTAGCCATCGACCAGCCGCCGCAAGCCGCGCCGGTCCTGCGCCAGATGGGCCTCGATGGCGGCCTGCGCCGCCGGCGACAGCGCGGCGGCGGGCACCATCGGCTCGATCAGGGCGAAGGGCCGCACGCGCGCCAGGCGCACCAGCAGGGAGCGGGCTTCCTGCCCCAGCATCCACGCGGCATAAGCACTGATGGCCATGATTGATCACACGCCGTACAGGATGATATTGCGGCCCTGGCGCGCCCAGCGCCCGGAACCACCGCTGGCGCCACCGCTGGCACCGCCATTGGTGCCATAAGCGCCACTATTCCCCGCGCCCATGCCGCCCTGCATGGCGCTGGCGCCGCCGCGCCCGATGCCACGGCCCTGCGGCGCGCACTGGCCGCCGCCCTTGGCCAGCAATCCCGGCGCATGCTTGCGCGCCGCCGCCGTGGCCGCTTGCTGCGCGATCGCGCGCGGGTCGCCGCCGCGCGCCTGCGCGGCGCCTTTCACGGTGTCGGCGGCCAGCCGCACGAAGGTGCGGGCACCTTCGAATTCCCGGTCTTCGCCCGTCAATTCACCTTCCGCCTCCAGTCCCAGCGCACTGCCGGCGGCGGAGGCCAGGCCGCTGCCGATCTTGGCGCCCAACGGGCCGCCGAAGTAGCCGCCGAGCGCGCCGCCCGCCAACGGCAAGGCTTTTTTGGCCACCCCTTTTAGTACGCCGCCGACCGCTTGCCCGACCGGTGAACGGATCACGTTGCCGGCGAAGTTCGCGGCTTTTTTCAGGAAACCGCCGAGGAATTGTTCCAGTTCCGCTTCATTGGTCACGGACAGCAGTTCGTTGGCCAGCTCCATTTCCTCGGCTTCGGACAGCAGGCCCGTTTCGCCGCCCCACTCGCCCTGGCCAAACTCGAACTGTTCGCCTTCGTAACCCATTTCCTGGCCGAATTCCAGGGTCGTGCGATCGATGTCATGCATGATAATCTCCGGTGAAGGACCAACCACAAACGCCGGAACGGACAGGCCGTCCGGACCAATAATCGGACTAATCTGGCGCTTCAAGCGAATCAAGCGAAGCGGGGGCGTTGGCGCGGCCGGCATAGTGCAGCAAGCCCGGCGCATGGCGCCGCGCCGCCAGCGCCAGCGTCGCCTGCACGCGCCGTGGCGCATCGGACGCGGCGCCGCCGGCCTGCAACTCATGCGCCGCTTCGCGCATAAAGCGGGCCAGATGGCGCGCATATTCAAATTGCTTGTCTTCCGGACTCAAGCCTTCCAGCTCCAGCCCGAACAGCGCGATCGCCTTGCGCTTGACGTCGGCGGTGCCGGCCGGCCACAACTGGCCCGCCAGCGTGGCCAGCGTGCTACTGAGCAGGCGTCCCGGGGCGGTTTGCAACACCGCGCGTCCGCCAGGATGGCCATCGGCCACCAGGGCGGCGCTAAAAGCGGGCAACTGGCCGCTGTCGGCCGCCTCCAGCAAGGCCGCGCCATCGGCCAGTTCCGTGTCGGATTCACGTCCGCTGGGCGTGTAGACGCTCCAGGCGGGATCGGGCTGGTAACTGAGCAGGCGGCGGTTGGCGTTCATGGCGGGTTCCCTGGACACGGCGCAGTGGCGCTATGGGGGACTCAGTGCAAACACCATGCCATGGGCGGAAGCGGGGACAATCGGATGGAGCGGCGAACCTTGCTTCGCCATTGCCGGGGAATGAGGGAATAACGCCGAAACAAGCTTCGGCGCGGAAGCCATAGAGGGGTTTGCGTACAACGCAAACCGCCCGTGCAGCCGTCATCCCGGCGCATGCACGGCGGCAATCAGCGGGGCGAGCTGGTCGCCCCGCTACTGGATTACGCCACCACCGCCAGCGTCAGCGTCGCCACATAGCCGTCGGTGGTATTGCCGGTCATGCTGGCCAGTTGCAGCGCATAGCCGTCGCTGAAGATGTTATCAGTGGCATAACTGATGCGGTTCAGATTGGTGGCGCTGGTGCCATAGCCGGTGGTGGCATAGACTTCGTTCAGGCTTGCCATCGGGAACGTGAACTGCGAGGTCTTGATGCGGTTCGACGCGTTCGCCGCCTTCGCCAGCGTGGCATACACTTCAAAGTGCACGTGCGGCATGCGGCCGTCGTAGCAGCCGGGGAAGATGGTGGTAAACGTCAACTCGCCGTTGGCGTCCGCTTCCTGCACGCCGCGCAAGTAATTCTGGTCCGTCACGCCGGACGAATACAGTGAATAGCGGCCCTCACGATCGCAATGCCACAGGTACACGGCAAAGTTGCTGGCATTGCCGCAGGCATTGTTGGCGTTCAGGATCTTGAGTTTGATGGTCAGCGGAATCCCCGCCGGGGTGCCGCTCGGCCCATTGAAACTGCTGCGGATATCCTTGCGCACCACGCCGCTCATGGTCAGCACGTTGACCACGCCGCTGCTGTTGCTGTTGGTGCCGTCGCCGGGATACGGGCCGCCGGTCTCTTCCGGAATCACGCTGCAAGCGCCGCTGCTGGTGCCCGTGCCGCCGCTGCCGGTGCTGCTGCCGGTGCTGCTAGAGCCCGCGGTGGTCGAGCCGCTGCTGGTGCCGCTGGCGCTGGTCGTGGTGTCGCTGCCGCCACCGCCGCAGCCCAGCACGGGCAGCGCTGCGGCAGAACCGGCCATCAGCCACAGCAGGGATTTACGCCGGCCGACGGACAACTTGAGCATTTGGTCGAGATCGGCCTGCAGGCCGTGGTCGTGGTCGTGCATGGTGTTTCCTTATACTGAAGTGTTGATCAGATTGCCGCTGCTGCCCGCAGCCGGTAATTTGTCGGCCAGCGTCTGCAGGAAGCTGGACAGTTTTCCGCCGGCATCGGACGAATCGGCGCCCAATGCCTGCAACAAGTTATCAAAAGCGCTTTCCAGCGTGCTCGATGTACTGGCCGTGCTGGTGGTGGTGGCGGACGACGTGCTGGTGCTGTCCGCGTCATCCGTACTGTCCGTACTGTCAGTGCCATCCGCCGCCGTGCTGTCCGTGGTCGAACTGCCGAGTTTGGAAATCAGGCTCTGCAAGTCCGCCGCCAGCCGCCCCGGGCCGCCACCGGGTCCCCCTGCGCCACCAGGGCCACCAGGGCCACCGCCACCACCGCCGGGCGGCCCATACGCCTGGCCATCGGGCAGCTGGCCGCCCTGCCCGCCCGCCTGTCCGGACGCACCTTGCTCATGCAGCGCGCCCATCAGTTCATGCAGAAAGCTGCCCAGCGCCTGCGCGGCATTGTTCTGCGTGCCGGAACTGGCGGCCGTCTCCGAACCATCGTCCGCCGTACCGGTGGTGGTCACACCGATCGATTGCAGCGCATCCGCCACGGCGCCCAGCAAGGCGCCCCCGTCAGTTGGTGGCGGCGGACGATGGACTGAACCGGCGCCGCCCGTGCCGGATTGTTGTTGCACTTGCGATACCCAGGCGCTCTGGCTGACAGCGCTGGAAGAAGTCACGGAACCGATGCTCATGGCGTCTCCAATCAGGAACGTGGGCCGCGTTGCGGCATGGTGGCCAGGCGCTGTTCCACCTGTTTGCGCTGTTCGGCGGTCAGTACCGCCAGCAATTTTTGTTCGGTCCTGACGCGGGCCAGTTCCAGGTTGGCCATCGCTTGCGCGACAACCTGGGCCTGGGCGGCAGCTTTGGCGTCGTCATACGGCGCGGCCGACGCCAGGGCGTGCAGTGTTTCACGCGCCTTGTGCAGAGCCTTATCCTGCTCGCGGACATAGGGCGCCTGGCTGTGCAGGATGGCGAAGACCTTATCTTGTTGCGCTTCCGTCAAGTCCAGGCCATGCAGGAAAGGCGGCGGGCCAAGGCGCTGCGGACCATGGGGACCGGGCATGCCTTCCGCGCCACCGTGGGCACCACGGCCGGGCATGCCCGGGCCGCCATGGCCGGGCCCCATGCGGCCAGCTTCCATGCCGCGCAGGCCACCTTCCATACCCGGCGGCGGCGCATCGGCACCCATGCGGGGGCCGCCGCCATCGCGGCCATCGCCAGCATGCCCGCCGGGCGCCGCCATGGCCGGCGCGTCATCGGCGATGGCCATGGCGAACGGCAGCGCCAGCAAGGCCGCCAGCACGCATTTTTGTACGATATTGGATGGCTTGTGATGGGTTTTCATCGTTTGCTCCTCGGTGTGTGATCAGTGCGGCCATTGTCCGGCGGGCGCATGTAAAGTGCGGTAAGCACAACGTAAAACCGTGTAAAGACAGGGCCCCGCGCCCGGTGTAAAAGCGGGTAAATGCCGGCAATGGCGCCATCCTTGTGCGGTATCATCCGCCATCGACGATTCAATCACTTTTACGATTCACTGCATGATGAGCAAGGTTCTGCTAATAGACGACGACATCGAATTGACCGGCATGTTCCAGGAATATCTGGAACAGGAAGGCTTTGATGTGAACACCGCGCACGACGGCGTGGCCGGTGCGGCCGCCGCGCTGTCGGGGCTGTATGCCATCGCGGTGCTGGACGTGATGATGCCGCGCATGAACGGCCTGGAAACGCTGCGCCGCATCCGCGCCCACAGCAATATCCCGGTGTTGATGCTGACGGCGCGCGGCGACGACACCGACCGCATTGTCGGCCTGGAACTGGGCGCCGACGATTACGTGGCCAAACCCTGCACGCCGCGCGAGCTGACGGCCCGCATCCGCGCCATCTTGCGGCGCACGCAGGCGGCGCCGGCCGACACCGCCAACAACGCGCCGCTGGTGGTGGGCCAGCTGACGATGTGGCCGGAACAGCGGCGCGCCACCTGGGCCGGCATCCATCTTGAACTGACCAGCACGGAATTCAATTTACTGGAAGTGCTGGCCCGTCATGCCGGCAAGCCCGTCAGCAAGCAAATCCTGTCGGAACAGGGCCTGGGGCGGCCGATGGCGCGCTTTGACCGCAATATCGACGTCCACCTCAGCAGCCTGCGCCACAAGCTCGGCACCATCGCCGATGGCCGTTCCTGCCTGCAAACGGTGTACCGGCTCGGATACCAGCTGATCAAGGATTGACCGTGGGCCGCCTGTTCTGGAAGTTTTTCTTTTCCATCCTGCTGGCGCAACTGGCGGCCACGGTGGCCATCGGCGGCGCGGTGTGGCTAAAAAACCGCGACGCCTACCAGCAGCGCCGCCTCGATATCGATACCGGTCCGCGCGCCGAAGACGCGATCGCCTCGGCCGCCGCCACGCTGGAATTTGGCGGCGTCAAGGCGATGCAAAGTTTGCTGGAAAATATGGACCGGCACCGCGTGCTTGCGGTCGATGAACTGGGCCATGAATTGCTGGGGCGGATCGTCAAACCCAACGCCGTGCTGGAAGCGCGCGCGCTACTGAAACAGGGCGAGCGCCAGCGCGTGGTGCGCGAAGTCAAGGCGGCCGATGGCCATCGTTATTTGCTGTTCCTGCCGCAGCGCGACCTGCCCGGCCCGATGGGCCGCGGGTCGCCGCAACTGTTTTCGGGCGTGGGATTGGCCGGCATCACGGCGGCGGCCTCGGCCTCGTTCGGCCAGCCCGGCATGCCGCAGCAACCGGGGCCGAGCGCGCGCGGGCCCGGCCAGATGCCAGGCGGGACGCCCGGCGATGCCGGTCGGGCTTACGGCCCAGGCCCGGGCCACGATGGCCCCGGAAGCGCCACGGGATTGGGTCACGATGCCGACGCCGGCATGGGCCCTGTTGGCGCCGCTGGCACGCCCGATGGACGCCGAGGATATGGCAACCCCGGCAACCCCGCTGCCGCGCAAAGTTTCGGCGGCCCCGGCGGTCCGAACGGTCCGCCACAGCGCTTCCAGCCGCTGGCGCCGTTTATCCCGATCGCCGCCGCCGTCATTGCCAGCCTGCTGTTTGCCGCCTTGCTGGCCTGGTATTTCGCGCGTCCAATCCGGTCACTGCGGCAGGCATTCGAAGCGGCGTCGCGCGGCGACCTGCAAGCGCGCTTTTCCCACACGGCCGACCAACGCGGTGACGAACTGACTGACCTGGGGCGCGATTTCGATCACATGACGGCGCGCCTGCGCAGCCTGATCGATGGACAGACGCGCTTGCTGCATGACGTGTCGCATGAATTGCGCTCGCCGCTGGCGCGGCTGCAGGCCGCCATCGGCCTGGCGCACCAGCAGCCGGACAAGGCCCACGCCACCCTGCAGCGCATCGAACGCGAAAGCGTGCGCATGGATAAACTGGTGGGGGAACTACTGACCCTGGCACGGTTGGAGTCCGGCGCCGTCACGTCGCCGAAAGAACCGGTCAACATGGCGGACCTGCTCGATGAAATCGTCGCCGACGCGGAATTCGAAGCCGCGTCATCGGACCGCGCCATCGAGTTGCGCGGCGAAGCCGATGTCGCCGTGCTGGGTCAGGCCGACTTGCTGGCGCGCGCGATTGAGAACATCGTGCGCAATGCGATCAAGCACAGCCAGGAGGGCGGCACGGTGCGGATGGAACTGGACGCCGATGAAGCAAGGCAGCAACTGCACATCCGCGTACTGGACCGCGGGCCCGGCGTGGCCGAGCAAGACTTGCAGACAATTTTCCAGCCGTTCTACCGCAGCAGCGACACGCCGAAAGATGTCGAGGGTCATGGCCTCGGCCTGGCCATCGCGCTGCAAGTGGTGCAAGCCCATGGCGGCACCCTGGCCGCCAGCAACCGCGAAGGCGGCGGACTGTGCGTACAAATCACGTTGCCGGTTGCCGAATAAAAAACAGCGCGCCGGGTTGTCACCGGGCGCGCTGTTGTCTTATCAGATAAAGGGTTACGCTTTCGGCAAGGTCACGCCATGCTGGCCCTGGTACTTGCCGTTGCGGTCCTTGTACGAGATCTCGCACACTTCATCGCTCTCGAAGAACAGCACCTGCGCGCAGCCCTCGCCCGCATAAATCTTTGCCGGCAGTGGCGTGGTGTTGGAGAACTCCAGCGTCACATAGCCTTCCCATTCCGGTTCGAATGGCGTCACATTAACGATGATGCCGCAGCGCGCGTAGGTCGACTTGCCGAGGCAAACCGTCAACACGTTGCGCGGAATGCGGAAGTATTCAATGGTGCGGGCCAGGGCGAACGAATTGGGCGGGATGATGCAGACGTCGCTTTTGATGTCCACAAACGAGTTGGAATCAAAGTTCTTCGGATCGACGATGGTGCTGTTGATGTTGGTGAAGATCTTGAATTCATCGGCGCAACGAATGTCGTAACCGTAGGACGAGGTACCGTAAGAAATCACTTTGCGGCCATCCTGGGTGCGGACCTGGCCCGGCTCGAAGGGCTCGATCATGCCATGCTGCTCCGCCATGCGGCGTATCCAATTGTCGCTCTTAATCGTCATCGCAAAACCATTTATTCAAGATTGCAAGCAGGCGCCAGGGCCCGAACACCCGGGATTTTACAAGAAAGCTCCTGCATCAAAAATAATTTTGCAATCCACCGGCATATTTTCAGCCCTTGCGGCGGCGGTGGTACGCATCGCGGCTGGCGCCGCTGTCGAGCAATTCGGTGATCAGTTCATGCACGGTTTGCGCCGTCAATGCCGGCGACTCCATCGGGAACAGGTGACCACCGGGCAACATGCGGATATGCTTGCCCACCAGTCGGTGTGTCGCTTCCAGTCCCGCCATGCGGTTTTCCTCGGATTCGGTTCCGCCAATAAAACCGGCCGGCACCTGCAAGCCGCCGCCCACCAGTTTGCCAACATGGTGCGGCAGGCTGCGATACACGGCGGTTTCATTTTCCCGCGTAAAGCGCAGTTGCACGCCATCCGGGTGCGGCTTCAGACCCGCGTCGATATAGTCGCGCAGCACGCCGGGCGCCCACGCGGCGAATAAATCCTTCGATGCAAAGTGCTGGTAGGCGGCGTCGGCGTCGGGCCAGACATTGCGGCGCCGCGCGGAAAAGCGCGCGGGAGAAAACTTGTCGGCGATCGGCATCTTGCGCATCACACGCAGTACCAGCGCACGCCAACCGGCCACCACCGGCGAGTCGAGCATCACCAGGCAGCGCACCAGATCCGGCCGCTTGGCCGCCACCATGACACTGAGCATGCCGCCCAGCGAGTGGCCCAGCAGGATCACCGGTTCCGTATAGTTTTTTTCCAGTTCGTCGATCAACTCCCGCACCAGGTGCGGCCAGCCGGTGCGGACCGGATAGGCGGGGTTGTGGGCGTGCATGTCGAGCGCGCCGATATGGTAATGCTCGCCCAGCAGGTCGAACAACTTGCGGTAGGTGCCGGCCGGATAGCTGTTGGCGTGGGCAAAATGGATTTGTGGTTTTTTCACGGCGCGCGTCTCCTTGTTTGAGCCCATTGTAAAGAGGCTGCGCCATTAATAAATAGAACGCTTGCTCTAATCCTTGGGCGGTGCTGGCGGCACTGGTGGTACGGGTGGCGTTGGCGACGCAGGCTGCTCGACAATCAGCAGATGTTTATCGACCGCCTTGTCTTGCAGGCGCTGTTGCACGACCTGGGTGGCGACGGCTTTTTGGGACACAACGGGTTTCGGGTGGCGGGGGAACAGCATGGCGGTCCTGGTTAAGTGGGCTGGTTGAGTGGGCAGGCAACGGAGATCGGGGCGTTGATCAAAATTGCAAGTCAGCGGCCATACCAATAGCGGGCATGGGTATCACGGTAACCTTGCCATGCGACGGCGTCGCCGACCGACACCGTAATAGCGCCGGACTGGTCGGTGCGCAGCGAACGGATCGCCAATGCGCCATAACGCGCCCACACCTGAGCTTGCGGGTGGTGATAACGATTGCGGTAACCAACCTGGAACAGGGCCACCGACGGCGCCACCGCGCGCAGGAAGGCTTCGGTGGACGAGGTGGCGCTGCCATGGTGCGGCGCCAGCAGCACATCGGCGCGCAAGCTGCCGGATGGCCCGGCCAGCAATTGCGCTTCCTGGGCCGCCTCTATATCGCCGGCCAGGATCACGGCCTTGCCGCCGACGCTGATTTTCAGCACGCAGCTGCGCGCGTTGGGCTTCAACGTCACATCGTGATAGCTCGCCGCCGGCGGATGCAGGAACGCGAAGTCCACGCCGTCCCAGCGCCAGTGCTGGCCGACGGCGCACGGCACATGGCGGCCCGCGGCCTGCGCCAGCGGGTGGTGCGGGTGCAGCGATGACGCCAGCCAGCCGACATCACGCCCTTGCAAGAGCGCCAGCGCACCGCCGGCATGGTCGGCGTCGCTGTGACTGACGACCATGCCGTCGAGACGGTGGATGCCGCGCGCTTTCAGGTACGGCA
>JAIENA010000009.1 GCA_019751755.1 Burkholderiaceae bacterium
CGCAGCGAATCCGTGGTCAGGCTGACGGCATAAGGGTCGGTGACGAGGTTGCGCACCAGGCCGGTATTCGGCACGTTCACGTCCACCACATAGGTGTAATACTTGCCCGACAGGTCGGCGTGACGGCTGGTGCTCCAGACACCGGTGGCGGCGTCAAAGCGCATCGGTTCGATGGCGGACGCCTTGGCATAGCCATTATCATAGGTGCAGACCGCGACGTTGTGCGCGGTGGGTGCCCAGACTTTAAAGCGGGTGGCGCCGCGCGCCGGTGTCGCGCCCAGATCCGCCACTTTTTCCGCCGCCGCATACAGGTCGTCCAGCGCGCCGGCGGCCTGGATCGTGGTGGCGTCCAGCACGCTGCCGTCCGGGCCCTGCCGCACCAGCACCAGTTGCTGCTTGAGCAGGTCGGCGGCCTTGGCATTGGCCGGCAGCGCCAGCACCGCGCCATCGGCCACATAGTTAAAACGCTGCGCGGTGGCGGCGTCGAGCGGGCCGCTATGGCGCAGCAGCGCCACCGACCCATCCGCGCCCGACACCTTGCCGCCGACCGTGGCGTTCACCGTGCCGGCCACCGAGTAATACAGGTGATAGGTGGCGCTGGCATCGACCCCCGGCCATTTCAGCAGCGTGCGGTCCAGCCACACGGCGCGCGCATCGTATTGGGCGGCGGCGCCTTGCAGCACGGTCTGGTGCGGTGCTTCACAGGCTGACTGGGGGATAGGCTGTTGCGCCTGCTGCGCCTGCGCGCCAAACGCGGACAGCACCAGCGCGGCGCCCAGTGTCAGACGGGAAAAGGGCGCGGTGGCGCGCTGCGGGGATGCCGGCATTGATGTCTCCTGAGTAGTATTGCTACAAATGTTCCAGTATTGGTGTGGAATTCTCGCCATATGGTAATCTAAATTGTGTAGCTTTACTACGATAGGGGGTGGCGCTCGCGTGTGGCCGGATTACCCGGCCGTGGCGGGGCGGGGCGGAAAATTAAATTAATTTATTGTTAGGTAATCTCGGCAAAGCAGCGTATATTGCGTCTCGTACTTGCATCAAGTCGTAATCTTGTCGGTCCCAATTCCGCATGGCTGTCTTTTCCAGCCGTCCAGTTTTTTTCCTTCGGTTTTAATTCTTGGTTTCAAGTGCCCTTACGGCAACGTTGCCTATTGTTTTAATTAAAGGAAAAAATCATGAGCACTCAACAAACCGGTATCGTTAAATGGTTCAACGACGCTAAAGGCTTCGGCTTCATTACGCCGGACGCAGGCGGCGCCGACCTGTTCGCCCACTTCGGCGACATCCAGTCGAACGGCTTCAAGAGCCTGTCCGAAAACCAGCGCGTGTCGTTCGTTCGCAGCACTGGCCCTAAAGGCGAAAAAGCTGGCAACATTCAGGTTATTTCCTGATTGATGCTGTGCCCGCGCCCGGCATTGCCGCGCGCGTAGTGTCTTCGCCGATGAAGACATGCTCTACGCAGATCAAGGCAGCATTACCATGCGCCTTGCTGCGCCGTCCCCCTCCAACCGGCGACGGACATCTGGCGGATCGCCAGGGTCTGGCGAAAATGGTTTAGCGGGACCATGGCGGCATACACCAGCAACACCGCGCAGATAGCGCGGGTTGCCGGCGCCAGATGACACCCGGCAGATAGCCGGGGTGATCGGTGAAACATGCGCCATACAGAAAATAGATGAGCCCGCCACGTGCGGGCTTTTTTATTTTCGCCCGGTTCCGATTTGGTACTTCTTCAGCTTGTCATACAGTGTCTTGCGCGGCACGCCCAGGTTGTCCGCCGCCAGCGCGACGTTGTGGCTGGCGCTGGCCAGTGCTCGCTCGATCAGCGCGCGCTCGAAATCATCGACTTGCTGCGGCAACGTGGCGGCATGCTCGGCGCCTTCCGCTGCCAGGTCAGGCGCGGCGTTGCCGCCTGGGACGGGGGCGGTGGAGGGCACGCCCGCCGTGACAAAGGCCGGCGCCGCCAGCGGCGCCGATGGCACGGTTTGTACCACGCCCAGTACCAGTCGTTCGGCAAAGTTGCGCAATTCCCGCACGTTGCCGGGCCAGTCCAGCGCCTGCCACGCCGCCATTTGCTGCGGCGTCCAGTCGGGCGTCGGGCGTTGGTAGCGCAGCGCCGCTTCCTGCACGAAGTGCGCCAGCAGCAACGGGATATCGTCGCGCCGGTCGCGCAGACGCGGCATGTCCAGCGTCACCACGCCGATGCGGTAATACAAGTCTTCGCGGAACAAGCCCTGGCTGGATAAGGCCAGCAAGTCCGCCTTGCTGGCCGCGATGACGCGGCAATCGAGCGGCACGCCGTCATTGCCGCCGAGGCGTTCCAGCTTGCGCTCCTGCAGCACGCGCAGTAATTTGACTTGCAACGCCAGCGGCATGGTCTCGATTTCATCGAGGAACACGGTGCCGCCTTGCGCATATTCGAGCTTGCCGATGCGGCGCTTTTGCGCGCCGGTGAAGGCGCCCGCTTCATGGCCGAAGATTTCACTTTCAAACACGGATTCCGGCAGCGCGCCGCAATTGATGGCGACGAAGTTGCCCTTGCGGCCACTGGCCGCGTGCAGCACGCGCGCCAGCACTTCTTTGCCGGTGCCGGTCTGGCCATTGATCAGGATATCGACGCCGGCCGGGCCCACATTGCGCACCAGCGTTTTCAGGTGCGCCATGACGGCCGAGTGGCCGATCAGGTCCGGCGTGTCCGGATGCAGCGCGCGGTCCGCGCGCAGGCGGCGGTTGTCCAGCACCAGATGGCGCCGCTCCTGCGCGCGCCGCACCGCCTCCAGCAAGCGCTCGGCCGCAAACGGTTTTTCAATAAAGTCATAGGCGCCGGCGCGCATGGCCGCCACCGCCATCTCGACATCGCCATGGCCCGTCACCACGATGACCGGCAATTGGGCGTCGAGCGCCGCCACTTGCGCCAGCAGGTCGAGCCCGGACTTGCCGGGCAGGCGCACGTCGGTGACGATCACACCGTCGTAATCGGCACGCAGCAAGGGTTGCGCCGCTTCCGCGCTGGCCACGGCGTGTACGGTGAAGCCACCCAGTTCCAGGGTTTGCTGTGTCGCCAGTCGCAGCGCGGCTTCGTCTTCGATCAGGATTGCTTGCATGGTCATGGTTGGTTGGCCTGTAGCGGCAGGCGCAGGATGAACTGCGCGCCGCCTTGCGGCAAGTTGTGCGCCGCCAGTTGGCCATTCATGGCTTGCGCAATCGAGGAGGAAATCGCCAGTCCCAGGCCCAGCCCCTGGCCGGATGGTTTGGTCGTATAAAACGGTTCAAACAAGTGCGCCGCCACCTGTTCCGGGATGCCGGGGCCGGTGTCGCTGATGCGCACCTCGGCCCAGCTTTCCAGGCGTGCCAGCGTCACCGTGACGGCGCGCGGGTGGGGCGCATCCATGCCGGCCACGGCGTCGAGTGCGTTGCGCAGCAGGTTGATCAGCACCTGCTCGATGCGCACCGCGTCGCCCGCGACCGTGATCGCATGGCCGCCAATGTCACCGGTGTCGAGCAGCACGCCATGCCGCTGGAAATCGTTCTGCACCAGCAGCGCCGACGCCTGCACCGAGCGCGCCAGGTTCACTTGCGTGATGGCCTGGTCCTTGCGCGCAAAACCTTTCAATTGCCCGATGATGGCGCCCATGCGCGCGCTGGCGTCGCTGATGTGGCCGAGGTTGGCCTCGGCCTGCTCGGGGCGGCCGCGTTCCAGAAAGGTGCGGGCATTGTCGGCAAAGGCGCGGATCGCCGCCAGCGGCTGGTTTAGTTCATGCGTGATGCCGGCCGCCATTTGCCCCAGCATGGCCAGCTTGCCTGCTTGCACCAGTTCATTTTGCGTGGTGCGCAGCATGTGTTCGGTTTGCTGCAAGGTCACGTATTTGTTTTCCAGGTCGCTGTTGGTCGCTTGCAGCTGCGCCGTGCGTTCGGCAATGCGCTGCTCCAGTTCATGGGCGGCCTGGCGCAAGGCCGCACGCGACTCGCGCTGTTCTTCGAGGCGGCGGCGGCGCTGGTGCAGCGCCCACCACAGGGCGCCACCGCAGGCCAGTAACAGCGCCATGCCGGCCGCCGACAGCAGCGCGGCGCGCTGCACCCGCACTTGCGACGGGAACAGCATCAGTTGCCAACCCAGCTTGCCGACCGGGCGGACCGCAAATTCCGGCAGCGGCCGCGCCAGCGGGACGATCCGCCGCCCGCTGTATTGCTGCGTTTGCGCCAGTTCCTGTTGCGCGCCCGGTGCCAGCGGACCCAGGCTGCGGTAGCGCCAGTCGGGCTGGTTGCTGAGGAAGATCACGCCATGGCGGTCGGCCAGCGCGATCGTGTGTTCGCTCGAGCGCCAGGTCTGTTCAAATTCCGCCAGGCTGATTTTCACCGCCACCACGCCGGCCACCGGGCCGCCATCGGTGCTGTCGCGGTACACCGGCTGTGCAATAAAGTAACCCGCTTCCGCCGTGGCGGTGCCGATGCCGTAGAACAGGCCGGGGCGGCCCTGCTGCGCTTCGCGGAAATACGGGCGGTAAGAGAAATTTTTGCCGACAAAGGAAGTGGGCAGGTCCCAGTTGCTGGACCCCAGCGTCAGGCCGGCGCGGTCCATCAAATAGATCGCCCCGACCTGCGACTGGCGCTGGATGGTTTGCAGCGTGCGGTTCAGGCGCGCTATCGCGGCGGCGTCCGCCGGGCGGGCAATCGCGTCCGCCAGGTCGGGCTGGAAACCCAGCACGAAGGGCAGGGTTTCGTATTTGTCCATGGCCGAGCGCAGGTCGGGCGCCATCAATTCCAGCTGGCGCCGTCCCTGTTCCAGCAAATCAGCGCGCGCCCGCAATGCGCCCAGTGCGTAAGCGCCCGCCACCAGCAGCAGGGCGGTCACGAACGCCACGGGGATCAACGGTTTGGTGCGCATGCGCTGATTGTACATGGGCAAAAGCGCGCGCTCAGTCGACCGCCGCCATCCGCATTTCATCGTTGTGGTGGCGCTGCTGTTCCTCCATCACCAGCATGCCCAGTTCACGCTTCAAGGCATTGAAATCGGACGACGACGGGTCGCGCAGGCGTGGCAGTTCGACCATCATGTCGCGCTTGACGGTGCCGGGGCGGTACGTCATGACGACGATGCGGTCGGCCAGGTAAATTGCTTCCTCGATGCTGTGCGTGACAAAAATAATGGTTTTTTTGAGCTCGGCCCAGATCCGCAGCAATTCATCTTGCAGGTTGCGCCGCGTCAGCGCATCGAGCGCGCCGAACGGTTCATCCATCAGCATGATCGGCGAATCGAGCGCCAATACGCGGGCAATCGCGACCCGCTGGCGCATGCCGCCCGACAGATCTTTCGGATAACGGTGGCGAAAATCGGTCAGCGACAGCATGCCCAGCAACTGGTCCACGGTGTCATGGATGCGTTGCTGTGCCATCCCCTTGATTTCCAGACCGAAGGCGATGTTCTTTTCCACCGTCATCCACGGGAACAGCGCATATTCCTGGAACACCATGCCGCGCTCGGGACCGGGACCGGTCACCAGCTGGCCATCGGCCAGGATCTCGCCGGTCGATGGCAGCGAAAAGCCAGCGATGGCGTTGAGCAGCGTCGATTTGCCGCAGCCCGATGGCCCCAGCAGGCAGACGAACTGGCCCTGCGGGATGTCCAACTGGATGTCTTTCAGCGCGACCACGTCGCGGCCGCCGGTCGAGAACACTTTATTCACACCACGGACCTGGATGTGATTCACGGTGGTATTGAATGCGTCCATCTTGCTCATCTCAGTTCTCCAGGCCGCGGTGCCAGCGCAGCAAATGGTTGTTCAATTTGTTCATGCCGATATCGATCATCAAGCCCAGCAAGCCGATGCTGATCATGCCGGCGATGATTTTGTCGGACCAGAAGTATTCACGCGCTTCGAGGATGCGGAAACCCAGGCCATTGTTCACGGCGATCATTTCCGACACGATCACCACGATGAAGGCGGTGCCGATGCCGATCCGCACGCCCGACAGGATGTAGGGCACGGCGGCCGGCAGCATGACCCGCACGAACATGGCGCGCTGGCCGACGCCGAGGTTGCGCGCGGCCCGGATATAAATGCCGTCCACTTGCCGCACCCCGGCAATGGTGTTCATCAGTACCGGGAAGAAGGCGCCGATGGCGATCAGGAACACGGCCGGGGCGTTGCCGAGGCCGAACCACAGGATCGACAGCGGGATATAGGCGATCGGCGGAATCGGGCGCAGCACTTGCAGCAGCGGGTTGAACCACGCATAGGCGCGCTGGCTGGCGCCCATCACGAGGCCGAACGGCAGCGCCAGGCCGGCGCCGATGGCAAAGCCCAGCAGCACGCGGTACATGCTGCCCAGCGTGTCGGCCCACAGTTCGCCCGACACGGCCCACATCAGCCACGCGCCTTGGGCCGGATCGTAGGCCTGCAGCGGCAGCGCATATTCGATCCACTTTTGCACCACCGCCAGCGGCGACGGCAGCACTTGCGGATTCACCAGTCCAAGCGAGGCGGCGGCCTGCCACAGCGCGATGATGACCACGGGCGCCACCGTGCCGGTGGCCACACTTTTCCAATCCTTGATCATGATGATCTCTCCTTATTTGATGCCGAGGCTTTTCTTGGCGTCGTCCAGCAAGTCCAGCTTGACCCAGTCTTTCGCCACCGGCGGCACCCGCATCTTGCCGGTGCCATAGCGGGCCATCACGTCGGTGGTGATCTGGATATGCTGCGCGGTGACATCATAGGTATATGGCGAATTGGCGATCGCATCCTGGAAATCGTCGGCCGTGATCTGGTTCTTGAACAAGGTCTCGCGCACGTACTTTTCCGCGGTCGGCTTGCTGTCGATGAAGGTCTTGGTGGCCAGCACGAAGCAATTCATGAAGCGGGCCGCCACGGCGCGCCGGTCTTTATAAAACTTTTCGCTCATGACCATGGTGCGTACCGGCTCGCCGATCGGCGTGTCGTACGGTTTCATGACTTCCACGCCATAGCCCTTGTTGATCGCTTGCGACGATTGCGGCTCGCTTTGCATGATGGCGTCGAGGTTCTTGCCCATCAGCGCCTGGTTCAAGTCGGCGAACGCCAGGAAGATCAACTGCACGTCCTTGCCCGGCTGGTCGGAGGCCGTCAGGCCGGCTTGCGCCAGTTCCGCGATCAGCAAGACTTCATGGATGCCGCCGCGCGTGACGCCGACTTTCTTGCCCTTCAAATCCTTGATCGATTTGATGGCGCTGTCGGGGCGCGCGACCAGCCGCGCGCCGCCCTTGGCAAAACCGGCCACCACGTAGATCGGGGCGCCGTTGGCGCGGCCCTGGATCGCCGCTTCCGACGCGGTGGCGCCGACATCGAGTTCACCGGCCAGTATCGCCTGCATCACGTCCGGGCCCTTGGCGAAGATGTGCTCTTCGACCTTGATGCCGCACTTGGGGGCGATTTCCTTGATGTACGAGACGGCGCCGTAGTGCGCGAACTTCAGGTTGCCGAGGCGGACCACGTCTTGTGCGCTGGCGGCAGGAGCGCTGGCGGCGAGGGTCGTCGTGACGGCGGCGAGCAGGGAAAGGGGGATGCGTGACATGCTGGTCTCCTTTTGTGGTTGGTATAACCAGTCATAGAGCAGCAAGCGTGCCAGCGTGGTGTGGCGTGTTAAGTGATTGATTTATATTGGCCCGCACCGTGCGGGAGTGTACTGGACGGTGCGGGCAGGGCGGAAAACCAGAATCGGGTGTGCGGTTTTCCGCCGCCCTCGCGGGCTTAGGCCGGTTTTTCGGTGCGGTAGTTATCGACCATCTTGTACTTGGTCGCGTAATAGCCGAACACCAGCGCCGTCACCAGCGCGAACGCGGCAAAGAAGAACATCTGGAACGTGATCAAGCCGAAGCCGCTGCTGGCGATATGGCCCAGCACCACGTCGTTCTTCACGCTCGAGTTGACGATCAACACCCACAGGTTGCCGACCGTGGTGGTCAAGATCCAGAAGCTCATAATCGAGCCTTTCATCGACACCGGCGCCTGGCTGTAGGCGAATTCCAGTCCGGTGGCCGAGACCAGCACTTCGCCCATGGTCAACAGCGCATACGGCAGCAATTGCCACAGAATCGACATCGGCGTGCCGCCATCCATTTGCAACTGCACCCAGCCGATCACGATCCAGGCCGCGCCACTGAACACCATGCCGGCTGTCATGCGGCGCAGCGGCGACGGCTCGATGCCGATCTTGCGCAGCATCGGGTACAGCACCATGTTGTTCAGCGGGATCAGCAGCATCACCAGGATCGGATTGACCGCCTGCATTTGCGCCGGCAGCAGCTGGAATTCAAAGCCGAACACCGACAGCATCGGGCTGACCATCTCTTTGGCCTGCAATACCCAGGTCGAGGCTTTCTGGTCGAACAGCGACCAGAATGGCGTCACCAGTGCAAACACGATCAGGATGCGCAACACGGCGCGCACCCCTTCCACCGCGACATCCGGATGCAGGCCGCGGGCCCGTTCCAGTTGCATGCCGGTGCCGATGCCGCCAAAGGCCAGCAGCAGCACCAGCGCCAGGCAGGCCGAAATCACGAAGCCCCACGACGGCGCCATGCACAGCGAACCAATCGCGCCGATCACGCCGATGATGGCCACCACCAGGCCGGGACGGCCCTGGCCGGGCTTTTGCGCCAGCAGCGCGGTGCGCGCCACGCGGGTAAACGAATCCGGGTTTGGCGCGGCCGGCGGCACGTGCACATAGCGCTTTTTACCGGCCCAGAAAATCACGGCGGCAATCGCCATCAGGATGCCGGGAATGCCGAAGGCCACGGCCGGGCCGTAATTTTTCAGGAACAGCGGCATCAGCAGGGAGGCGAAGAACGAGCCGAAGTTGATCGACCAGTAAAACGCGTCATACACCACCTTGGCGCGCTTCTTGTTGGTCTTGTCGAACTGGTCGCCGACAAAGGCCGACACCAGCGGCTTGATGCCACCGGCGCCGAGCGCAATCAGGAACAGGCCGAAATAAAAGCCATTCAGGTTGTCTTCAAAGATGGCAAGGCAGGCGTGGCCCGCCACGTAAATCAGGCTCATCCAGAAGATCGTGTTGTACTTGCCGTAGAAGCGGTCGGCCAGCCAGCCGCCCAGCAGCGGGAAGAAATACACGCCGATCACGAACGTGTGGAACACGTGCTTGGCTTCGCTGGCACGGTCGGCCAGCGGCAGGAATAATAATAAAGTGCTGACCAGGAACGGGGTCAGGATGTTGCGCATGCCATAAAAACTGAACCGTTCACAGGCCTCGTTGGCGATGATGAACGGGATTTGTCGGGGCAGCGGGCCGTTGCCGGACTCTTGATCCGTCACTGGCGCCGTTTGTACAGCAGGGTTGGCCATATAACCTCCATATTTCAACTGACCGCGATGCTATGCCGGATGGGTTGCCGTTGGCAACCGGTATATGCAAGTTGTAGGAACGCTACGGATTGTGGTTTTTATGTAGTTTGACTACGGTCTGTGAAGGTTTGCTTGCTGTGATTTGTTGTTTAAATTATTGAAAATAAACGATAAATTGTAATTAGTTTGTGATTCAAACCGATTTGAACAAACTAAATTATTGATGTATATTCTCTACAAACCCCAACTCTATGGACGACCCATGACCAAACAACTGTCCCCGAACTGGTGGCGCGAAGCGATCATCTACCAGGTTTACCCGCGCAGCTTCAACGATACCAATGGCGATGGCGTGGGCGATATCCCCGGCATTACCGCCAAGCTCGACTACATTGCACAACTGGGTGTGGACATCGTCTGGATCTCGCCCTTCTTCAAGTCGCCGATGAAAGACTTCGGCTACGACATCGCCGATTACTGCGACGTCGACCCGCTGTTCGGTACCCTGGCGGACTTTGATGTGATGATCGCCAAGGCGCACAGCCTGGGCTTGAAGATCATGATCGACCAGGTGATGTCGCACACCTCCGACCAGTGCGCGTGGTTCGAGGAAAGCCGCAAGAGCCACGACAACCCGAAAGCCGACTGGTATGTGTGGTCCGACCCTGCGCCGGACGGCAATCCGCCGAATAACTGGATGTCGGTGTTTGGCGGTTCGTCGTGGCAGTGGGATACCCGTCGCCGCCAGTATTACCTGCATAACTTCCTGGTTAGCCAGCCGGACCTGAACTTCCACAACCCGGAAGTGCAGCAGGCGCACCTCGATTGCCTGCGCTTCTGGCTCGAGCGCGGCGTTGATGGCGTGCGCATGGATGCCTGCAACTTCCACTTCCACGACCAGGAGCTGCGCAGCAATCCGCCGGCGCTGGTGCGCGACACCGCCACCGTGTCGGACGTCAACCCCTATGGCATGCAGGCGCACGTCTACGACAAGACCCGTCCGGAAAACGTGGCGTTCCTGAAGCGCATCCGCCAACTGCTCGACGAATACGGCGCGGTGGCCATTGGTGAAGTCGGCGCCGACGATTCGCTGGCTGTGATGGCGGAATACACGGAAGGTGGCGACAAGCTGCACATGGCCTACAGCTTTAATTTGCTGACACCGCAATGCTCGGCCAAGCATATCCGCACCCAGGTCGAACAGTTCGGCGCCCGCGTCAAAGACGGCTGGGCCTCCTGGTCGGTCGGTAACCATGACGCCGTGCGTGTCATGACGCGCTGGGGGACTCAGTCGCCCGATGCGCAGCCGAATCCGGAGTTCGCCAAGCTGGTCCTGGCCATGCAGTTGTCGCTGAAAGGCACGCCGTGCCTGTACCAGGGCGACGAACTGGCCTTCACGGAAAGCGATGTGCCGTTCGAACTGCTGCAAGACCCGTATGGCATCACGTTCTGGCCGGAATTCAAGGGCCGTGACGGCTGCCGCACGCCGATCGCATGGGAGGCGGCGGCCAATGGTGGTTTCACCGAAGGCAAGCCATGGCTGCCGGTCGATCAACTGCATATTGCGCGCGCCGCGTCGGTGCAGGAGCGCGATCCGCAATCGCCGCTGGCGTTTGCCCGCCACTTCATCGCGTGGCGCCGCACCATGCCGCAACTGACGCGCGGCGACATCACGTTCTTTGACGCGCCGGAACCGGTGCTGGCGCTGCGCCGCGATGTCGAGGGCGAGCGTTCGGTACTGGCGGTGTTCAACCTGGGACGCGATGCGGTGACATTGCCGCTGCCGCAGGCGGCTGGTGCGCAAACCATCACCGAGCCGGGTTTGCCGGGATCGGTGGCCGCTGATGGCACGGTGAGTTTGCCGCCTTACGGCGCCTGGTTCGGCTACGTAAAGTAATTAAAGTAATTCCTCTGACATCAGGGGCTCAACATCGGGGGCTCAACATATGGGCCCCTATGTTGTCCATCGTATAAATAATCGGGTATCCTTGCCGGCTTCAAGGGCATTCCCGGCATGAGAACTAAATCGAGACGATGAAACAAGCTGAAGCTGACCAAAAAACAAGCCGCACCGCGTTTGCCGACGGTCCGCGCCTGCTGGCCGATATCGGGGCCACCCATGCCCGTTTTGCTCTCCAGACAGGCCCCTCCGAGTTCCGCGCCGTACGCGTCCTGAAGTGCGATGATTTCACCGGGATTGTGCCGTTGCTGCGTACTTACCTGGCCGACCACCAGGGCATTACCTTGAACCACGCGGCGCTGGCCGTGGCCAACCCGGTCAGCGGCGACTACGTGCGCATGACCAACCGTGACTGGGAATTCTCCACCGACGAGGTGCGCCGCATCCTCGGCTTGCATACGCTGCTGGTGGTCAATGACTTTACCGCGCTGGCGATGTCCTTGCCGGGCCTTAAACCGGCTGACCTGATGCAGGTCGGCGGCGGCAAGCCGGCCAACAATTCCGTGATCGGCGTGCTGGGACCGGGTACCGGCCTGGGCGTGTCGGGTGTGATCCCGACGGTGGACGGCTTTGTCACCCTGGGTTCGGAAGGCGGCCACACCAACTTCGCCCCGGCCGACGAGCGCGAAATCGCGATCCTGCAATATGCGTGGCAAACCTGGCCGCACGTCTCGACTGAACGCTTGATTTCCGGCCCCGGCATGGAAATCATTTACAAGGCGCTGGCCAAGCGCAATGGCCGTAATGTGCGCGATTTAAATGCGCAGGAAATCATGTCTGGCGCGCTGACCGACAAAGACCCGCTGTGCATGGAAGTGCTGGAATGCTTCTGCGCCATGCTCGGTGGCGCCAGCGCCAACCTGGCGGTGACGCTCGGTGCGTTTGGCGGCATCTTTATCGGCGGCGGCATCGTGCCGCGCATGGGCGAGTGGTTCGCGCAATCGCCATTTCGCGCGCGCTTTGAAGCCAAGGGCCGCTTTACCAGCTACCTGGCGGAAATCCCGACCTACGTCATCACCACGCCGAACCCGGCGTTCTATGGCGTGGCGACGATCTTGTCCGAGCACCTGCGCGGGCGCAGCGGCGCCAATACGCTGATGGAACGCGTGCAGCATTTGCAGCACGAACTGACGCCGGCCGAGCAGCGCGTCGCGCACCTGGTGATCGAGCAGCCACGCCTGGTGCTGAACGAACCGATTGCCGACATCGCGCGCCTGGCCGACGTGTCGCAGCCGACCGTGATCCGCTTCTGCCGCTCGATGGGCTTTTCCGGCCTGGCCGACTTCAAACTTAAATTCGCCAGCAGCCTGACCGGCGCAATCCCTGTGCGCCACAGCCAGGTGCGGGTGTCCGACAGCACGCACGACCTGAGCGCGAAAGTCATCGACAACACGGTATCGGCGATCCTGAAATTCCGCGACCAACTCGACGTGCGTGCACTCGACAAGGCGATTGCCCTGGTGGCGAAAGCCAAGCGTATCGAGTTTTACGCGATGGGCAATTCACGCGTGGTGGCGCTCGATGGCCAGCACAAATTCTTCCGCTTCCGCATCCCGACCGCCGCCTATGGCGACTCGCACCTGTTCACGCTGGCGGCCGAGTTGCTGAAACCGGGCGATGTGGTGATCGCGATCTCCAATTCCGGCAAGTTGCCGGAATTGCTGGAAGCGGTCGATGCGGCCCGCGCCGCGGGCGCGGACGTGATCGCCATTACCACCAGCCAGTCGGCGCTGGCCAAGAAAGCTACCGTCTGCCTGGCGGTCGATCACAGCGAAGACAGCACCACCTTCCTGTCGATGATTTCCCGCATCCTGCAATTGCTGCTGATCGACATTTTGTCGGTCGGGATTTCGCTCGATGAGCAGAATGCATCGCTGGTGCTGGAGCACAAGCCGGGGGAGGTGCAGGATAGCCGCAGGTTGCTGATTTCGCACCTGGATTTGTAATCTGCCGTTTCCGCGATGCGCGCGGCATCTGCTGCGCGCGGCGGATTACGCGGGCGTTGCCCGCTAATCCGCCCTACGTTGCTTTAACTGAACGGTATAAGCTGCAAAGCCGTTTTTTACGTCAATCGGCCTTCGGCCGCCCCTGCCGCACTATCAGGTCCAGCAGCTTTTGCGCGCCCTGTAGCACGGGCGCGGTCTGCTTGCCGGTGGCGATGGCTTCAAATGCGCCCTGGCCGACATACAGGCCGTCAGACACCAGCGCCGTCAGTCGCACGTCGCCCAAGGTGGGCGGCGCTTGCCGGCGGCGGGTGCCGACCAGCTGCTGTTTCACCATGCTGTGCGCGGTTTCCACGATTTCCTTGGCCTGTGCGGCGATTTCCGCCGGGTAGCTTTCATACACGCTGATCGAACCCATGTGGTTGATGTAGCGCACCGTGCCGTCGGCGTAAGCGGCCAGCACGTCGAGGCCCTGTTCCAGCGGCACTTCGATCACCACCCCCAGCGTTTCCTTTGGCGGCACCGGCTGCGCGTTTTCATGCAGCCAGTTATACGCCAGCATGCGCACGCGGCTTTCTTCGTCGCGGTCGTCGGCAATTGCGCGCACCACCGTCGGTTCCGTGCCATCAGCAAACAGCGAGCGGGTGGCGTCGTCGGTGCTCTTGAACAGCGACGCGTCATCGCAGAACAGCAGGTTATAGACCAGGTTCAGGTCCTCGCGCGCATAGGGCGCGATCGGGGCGGGCGTCGATACGTCGGGCGTCG
>JAIENA010000491.1 GCA_019751755.1 Burkholderiaceae bacterium
GCATCATTTTGTCATCGCGGGCTATTCTACCGGCATGTTTCGTTTCCTATGAGCCAATAGCCCGACAGGCTGCTAGAACGATTTCCAGCACGACCAGCGTGAATAACCCGATCCAAATGTTCGGGTCGAAGAACCATTCCATGGTGAATTGCCTGTTGAAGTAAAAAGGTGAGGGTCACGGTGCTGCCGACATTTCTTGTGGCGGCTTGCCAGCCGGTCCCTAATTGTAGGGGAATAACCCAGATCGTGGTGAGTCACCGCCAGAGCATGCCTGCCAGGCACGCGAAGCGGAGCGTTTGGCGCCGGAAGCGCTCGCAGCGGGGGGCAGTGATTTCCTGTCTAAGTAATTGAAAATCAAAGAAAAATTGCTGTCAAGCGGCGATGGTATTATCATATGGCCCACACGATTTTTAGACAGCTTCATGGTTAACAAGATTATCTCCCCGTTGATTTCCCCTCTGCTGGCGTCGCTTTCGCGCAATGTGCAGGATGGTGTCGGCGCCGTCCGCGCGCTGAGCTGGCGGGAAATCCGCGACATGCTGCGCTTTGCCAAGCGCCGCCTGCGCGAAGAAAGCCTGCCGCAGGTGGCGGGCAGCCTGACGTTTACCACGGTGTTCGCCCTGGTGCCGCTGGTGACGATCGCCTTGGCGATCTTTACGACGTTCCCGATGTTTGCCGTGTTGCGCAAGGCGCTCGAAGCGTATTTTGTGCAAAACGTGATGCCCAAGCAGATCGCCACGCCGATCCTCAACAACCTCACCATGTTTGCCAGCAAGGCCACGCGCCTGTCCGCTGTCGGCGCGGTGGCACTGGTGTTTACGTCGGTGGCCATGATGGGCACCATCGAAAAAGTGTTTAACCGCATCTGGCGCGTCAAAGCCGAACGCAGTTGGACCCGCCGCATCCTGGTGTACTGGGCGCTGCTGACCTTGGGGCCGGTGCTGGTGGGGGTGTCGCTGACGATGTCGGCGGATGTCTATATGGCCACCAGCGACCTGGTCGGTGATGTGCCGATCCTGGGCGCGGTCCTGTATACGCTGCTGTCGCTGATGGCCACCACGGCCGGCTTTACGCTGATGTACACGGTGGTGCCGAACCGCCACGTGGACTGGCGCGACGCGCTGTGGGGCGGCTTGTTGGCGGCGCTGTTCTTTGAACTGGCCAAGCGTGGTTTTGCCGTCTTTATTACGCAATTTCCGACCTATTCGAAAATCTACGGCGCGCTGGCCGCATTGCCGCTGTTCCTGATCTGGATTTTCCTGTCGTGGCTGATCATCCTGATCGGCGCGCTGTTTGTCGCGGCCTTGCCGGTGGTGAAATATGAACGGTGGTGGCACGAAGCGCCGCCGGGCGGTGAATTTGTCGATGCGATGGCCATCTTAAAAGTGCTGTATGCGGCGTCGCGCTATGGCGATACGGCGCTGGTCAGTTCGGCAGCGCTGCGTTCTTGCACGCGGATCGGTTTTGATGAACTCGATAGGCTGCTGGAACGCATGGCGGTGCAAGGCTGGGTCGGCAAGGTCAAGGCGGAAGCGCCGCCGCGGGTGCAGTGGGGCAAGCGGGTCAGCGAGGGGGGCGATCACTGGGTATTGCTGGCCAATGCGGGCCGGTTGACGCTGGCCGATGTGTACCGTGTGTTTGTGTTTGGCGGCATGGCGGTCAATGCCGGCGCGGTCAACGATAGCGACGACGAGGCCGACCGCCTCGCCGCGCAGGAAGCCGCGCATTTGGCGCGGCAGGTTGAAAGTGCGGTGGAGCAGGGGCTGGAGGTGACGTTGGAGCAGCATTTTGAAGGTGCCGCAGCGGTTTAACGCGGTATACATCAACGCCGGGACCGTGCGCTACGCCTCAGGGCAGAAACGCGACCAAGGCGTCCAGCACCGCATCGGGCTGCTCCTGCATCATCGAGTGTCCGGCGTCGACCGTCACGGTGCGCGCGTGCGGGATCGCCGCCAATAAGCCCTTGGCCGATTTCGGCGACGTCATGACATCCTTCGCGCCGAAGATAAAGAGGGCGGGGCAACCGAGTGACCTGGCGGCCGCATCGCCATTCGCATAGGCATTGCACGCATAGAAATCCGTGTAAAACAGCTGTTCCGGATTGATCTGCGACATGCGCTGCATCAGGCGCCGCGCGCCGCCCATAACGGAAAAGCCCGGGCCGGGGCACGATGGTTTTTGCGCCATGGTCGAATGCGAAAAGAGGTTGACCATGTCGATCGCCGCCGCTTCGTTGTCGCGTGCCGTGTTCAGCAGCGCGTCGGATACTTTCATCGGGAACGTGCAACCCAGCAGCGCCAGTTTGGTGACGCGGTCCGGCGCTTTATAAACCGTTTCCAGGGCAATCAAGGCGCCCATGCTGTGGCCCACCAGTGCGGCCCGCGTGACGCCCAACGCCGCCAGCAACGCCAGCAGCCAGTCCGCCATCGCTTCCACCGAGGGCAAGGCGGCGCCCTGGCTGCGGCCGTGGCCGGGTAAATCCACCGCCAGCACGCTGTGGCCGTGGTGCGCCAGGTAGCGGCTTTGCAGCGCCCACACGGAGTGGTCGTTTTGTGCGCCGTGGATCAACACGACGGTGGGCAGTGCCGGGTCGAAAGTTTTGCCGCCGGTGTAGGCATAGGCTGCGGCGCCATGGAGATCGATGCGCATGGTCACGCTCCTTTTTGCGCCAAGGCGGTCGCCAGTTTCAGGCCGCGCGCCAGGTCTTCCAATAAATCGGCCGGGTCTTCCAGTCCGACCGACAGCCGCATGGTGCCCTCGGCGATGCCGGACGCCGCCAGTTCGCTGGCCGGGACGCGGAAGTGGGTGGTCGACGCCGGGTGGATCACCAGCGATTTCGCATCGCCGACATTGGCCAGGTGCGAAAACACTTTCAAACTGTCGGCAAAGCGCCGGCCCGCCGCGCGGTCGCCCTTCAGGTTGAAGGAAAACACGGCGCCGCAGCCTTTCGGCAGCAGGCGCTTGGCCAGTTCGTAATCGGGATGCGACTCCAGTTCCGGATACGACACCGATGCCACCGCCGGATGCGCCACCAGGAATTCCACCACTTTGCGCGTATTGGCCACGTGGCGCTCCATGCGCAGGCCCAGGGTTTCGATCCCTTGCAGGATGGCGAACGCGTTATGCGGGCTCATGGCCGCGCCGAAATCGCGCAAGCCTTCGCGCCGGGCGCGCAGCGCAAAGGGCGCGACCGTCGATTCTTCCGCGAACACCATGCCGTGGAAGCCGTCATAGGGCTCGCACAGTTCGGCGAAGCGGCCGGTCTGCTCATACGCGGCCTGCCAGTCGAAGGTGCCGCCATCGACCAGCAAGCCGCCGATCGCGGTGCCGTGGCCGCACAGGAATTTGGTGGCGGAGTGGAACACCAGGTCGGCGCCCAGGTCGAACGGGCGCATCAGGTAGGGCGTGGTGAAGGTGGCGTCGACCATCAGCGGCAAGTGGTGCGCGTGCGCCAGCGCGGATACGGCGGGAATGTCGAGCACATCGAGGCCGGGATTGCCCAGGGTTTCGGCGAACAGCACCTTGGTTTCCGGGCGGATCGCGGCGCGCCACGCGTCGAGGTCGCGCGGATCGACAAACGTGGTCGCGATGCCGAAGCGCTTGAGCGTATAGCCGAGCAGATTGTGCGAGCCGCCGTAGAGCGCGCGGGACGCGACAATGTGCGAACCGGCGCCGGCGATGGTCGCCAGGCCCAGGTGCATCGCGGCCTGGCCGCTGGCGGTGGCAATGCCCGCCACGCCGCCTTCCAGCGCGGCAATGCGCTCTTCCAGCACGGCATTGGTGGGATTCGAGATGCGCGAATACACGTGGCCGGCGCGCTCCATATTGAACAGCGCGGCCGCGTGGTCGGAATCGCGGAAGGCAAAGGACGAGGTGAAATGGATCGGGGTGGCACGGGCGCCGGTGGCCGGATCGGGCGCGGCGCCGGCATGTAAGGCCAGCGTATCGAAACCAGGGTATTGGGGACCGCTCATAATCGCTCTCTGGGGTGGTGGAGGTGGGCGTTGCGTTCGATTTTCTGGCGAATCGTACTCTGAAAAATCCACTCTGAACAACAGCGTTGCAAAGAGTGAAGATTTCATTCAGTGCAATACTGGATTTTTTTTATCCCATACGTTACATTCGGTCATAAGGCTAACAAAAACAACAAAACTCAATTCACCGACAGGACGGCCAAAATGAAAGTCTCCGAAATTCTGCAAGTCAAAGGCAATATTCTCTACACCATCACGCCGGACCAGCCGTTGGTGGAAGCCGCCAAAACCATGGCCGAAAAAGATATCGGGTCATTGGTGGTCATGGAATTCGGCGACCTGGTGGGGATGCTGACCTTCCGTGAAGTACTCAAAGCGCTGCATGAGAATGGTGGTTCCGTCGGCGGCGGTACGGTGCGCAAGCATATGGAAGACCACCCGATCACTGTGACGCCCGACACCGAAGTCAATGAAGTGCGCCGCATCATGCTGGAAAAGCATGCGCGTTACCTGCCGGTCATGAATGCGAAAACCCTGCTGGGCGTGATTTCGTTCTACGACGTGGCGCGCGCCGTGCTGGAAGCGCAAAGCTTTGAGAACCGCATGCTGAAAGCGTATATCCGCGACTGGCCGGCGGATCAGGAGCAGCCGGCCGATTAAACTCTCGCCGGTATGACAAAAAACCGCTATCTCGATAGCGGTTTTTTATTTGCCGTAGCGGTTACTAAAATTACGCCACGCCTGCCAACGCATCATTACTGAGCCAGCCATTCAAGGCGTCGGCCGTCATCGGGCGGGCGAACAGGAAGCCTTGCGCCAGTGGGCAGCCGAGCGATTGCAGGATTTGCGCCTGGCGTTCGTCTTCCACCCCTTCGGCGATCACGGCCAGGCCGAGGTTGCGGCCCAGTTGGATCACCATTTCCGCAATCGAACTGCCGCGCGCGGAGCCGGTGATTTCCGTGACAAAGGCGCGGTCGATCTTGAGGCGGTCGATTTGCAGCCGCTGCAGATAGGACAGCGATGAAAAACCGGTGCCGAAATCGTCGATGGCGATCGAGACGCCGGTTTGTTTAATTTGCGCCAGCATCTTGATCAGCAAGTCCGGCTCTTCCATTGCCATCGATTCGGTGATTTCCAGTTCGACAAATTCGGGCGGCGCGCCGGTATCGGCTAGCGCGCGGCGCAGCATTTCCAGGAAATACGGGTGGCGGAACTGGACTTGCGAGACGTTGATCGACATCGTGAAGTTGTTGTGGCCGGCGGCGCGCAAGGCCACCAGTTCACGGCAGGCGGTGCGCATCACCCATTCGCCCATGTCGATGATCAGGCCCGAGTACTCGGCGATCGGAATGAATTTGTCCGGCGATACGAACTTGCCGTCGGCGGTCTGCCAGCGCAGCAGCGCTTCGGCGCCGACCGGGCGGCGCGTGAGCAGGTCGATTTGCGGCTGGTAGACAACGAACAGCTGGTTTTGGCCGAAGGCGGTACGCAATGCGTGCATCATGCGCACGCGTTCGCGGATTTCCACGCCCATGCTGCGCGAGTAATAGAAGTGGCCGGCGCGCTGCATGGATTTGGCGCGTTTCAGTGCAATGTCGGCGTCTTTGAGCGCATCGGCGCCGGAGCCTTCATGGTCGGCCAGGCGCACCAGACCGAGCGTGGCGGACAGTTGCACGTCCTGGCCGGCAATGCTGAACGGCACCTGGAACAGGGCCAGGATGGTGTTGGGATTGACTTGCTCGGCGTCGTCCAGCACGCAGAAGATGTCGCCGCTGATGCGGGCCACCGTCAAATGCTGGCCCAGGCGCGATTGCAGGCGTTCCGCCACCGCCACCAGCAATTCGTCGCCGAACTGGTGGCCCAGCGCATCGTTGGTTTCGGCGAAATGGTCAAGGTCGACCAGCGACAGCGTGGCGTCGTCCTTGCCGGGGCCAGCCAGCGCCGCATCGAGGATTTCGACCAGCCGGGTGCGGTTCGGCAACTTCGACAGCGCATCGTAAAACGCGGCGTTATGCAGGTGCGACACCAGTTCCACGTTGTCCAGGCCGACCGCCACGTTGCTGCAAAACACTTCCAGCAAGCGTTGCTCGATTTCCGTCAGCGGGCGCGTGGTGTGCAGGAACGCCACAAAGGCACGGCTGGCCTTGCCCGCGAAATACAGCGTGACGGCAGTGTCGCCATATTGGTTGCGCCGCTCCGTCAGCGTCAGTTCCATGGCGGCCGCAATGCGCGGTTCGGTCGTGCACGTCATGTGCGCGTTGCTGTGGTGCGCATAGGTGCCGGCTGCGGCCATCACCACCAGTTCATGGCAACCGGTCTCCGGGCATTCCTGGACGCACAGCACGCCGTTGGTTTCCTGGCCCAGCAGGTGGGCAATCTGCGTCAGCACGCCGACGGCAAAGTTTTGCACGCCGTGCAGCGACATCAATTCGGTACTGGCGTGCACGATGCGGTCCAGGCCGCGCCGGCTGTCATTGATCTTGCGGATTTGCTCGTATGAACGGATCGCGGCGGTCACCGTGGTAAACAGCTTGATGCGGGTTAGCTCGGACTTGGTCTTGTAATCGTTGATGTCGTAATCGCGGATCGCATCGATCTCCGGCGCGTAGCCGGGCTGGCCGGTGCGCAGGATGATGCGGACATCGGCCAGTTTCAGCGTGTCCCGGATATAGCGCACCAGGTGTAGGCCGGCATCGTCTTGTTCCATGACGACATCGAGCAGAATGACGGCGATTTCTTGTTCGTGGCGCAGCATGTCGCGCGCTTGGCTGGCCGAATACGCGTGAACGAACTCGAGTGGCCGGTGTTGCATATCCAGATTGCCCAGGGCAAACGTGGTGGTCGAATGGACGTCCTCGTCATCATCGATGATCATCACCCGCCAGACTTCGCGGGGGGCTTGTGTCGCCGGTGCAGCTGGATGTTCTTCCAGAAATACCAGATCGTCTTGATCGTCCTTGGCCGGGGCGTGATTCTCAAGGGATTGGGGCATGTGTCGCTTCTCCGGAGGACTCGAGTGTACTTGAATCAAGTATATAGCGAATTGTTAAAGAGAACGACCCTTTCAACGATTTCCAGTAGCCAATAAGTCTCAAATTGCAAGGTCTGTCGCGCGCCGTGCCACAAATTATTTGGTGGACCAGCAAAGTGTTAAATGCGAGATGACAAGAATAAATTTTATTTGCATTCTAGAATCTCACCGGGGGCCATCCTGTCGGCGTAGATAGGAACTATTTTGGCTCGGCGGCAACGGCTTTCGCCGATGGCTGGTAAAATCGGAGTCCCCCCAGTTTTTCACATCTCTCGACATGTCCGGCAATTCATTTGGCAAGCTGTTTTCAGTAAGTACTTTTGGCGAATCGCACGGAGTGGCGATTGGTTGCGTGATCGATGGCTGCCCGCCGGGCCTGCCCCTGTCGGAAGCGGATATCCAGCCTGAGCTGGACCGCCGCAAGCCGGGCACGTCGCGTCACGTGACGCAGCGCCAGGAACCGGATCGGGTCGAAATCCTGTCTGGCGTGTACCAGGGTGTCACCACCGGCACGCCGATCGCGCTGCTGATCCGCAATGAAGACCAGCGCAGCAAGGATTACGGCAATATCACCGAGAGTTTCCGTCCCGGCCACGCCGATTATACCTACTGGCACAAATACGGCGTGCGCGATCCGCGCGGCGGTGGCCGCTCATCGGCGCGCCTGACGGCGCCGGTGGTCGGCGCGGCGGCGATCGCCAAGAAATGGCTGCAGCAGCAATACGGCACGGTGTTCCATGGCTGCATGAGCCAACTGGGCGAGATCGGTATTCCGTTTGAATCGTTCGAGCACGTGCCGCACAATCCCTTCTTTGCCGCCACGGCGGATGTGGCGCTGATTGCCCGCATGGAAAGCTATATGGATGACCTGCGCCGCGACGGCGATTCGATCGGCGCGCGCATCGACGTGGTCGCGAAAAACGTGCCGGTCGGCCTCGGTCAGCCGATTTACGACAAGCTCGACGCCGATATCGCCTACGCGATGATGGGCATTAACGCGGTCAAGGGTGTCGAAATCGGCGCCGGTTTCCAGTCGGTGGCGCAGCGCGGTTCCGAACATGGCGACGAACTGACGCCACAAGGTTTTGTCGGCAATAACGCCGGTGGTGTGTTGGGCGGGATTTCCACCGGCCAGGACATCACGGTCTCGATCGCGATCAAACCCACCTCGTCGATCCGCACGCCGCGCCGTTCGATCGACAAGGACGGCAACCCGCTGATGGTGGAAACCTTTGGCCGCCACGACCCGTGCGTCGGCATCCGCGCCACGCCGATTGCCGAAGCCATGCTGGCGCTGGTCTTGATGGACCATGCGCTGATGCACCGCGCCCAGTGCGGTGACGTGAAGGTGGCGACGCCCGATATCGCGCGCGCCGGATAAGTAGCGACAAGGCGGCTTCGAGCCGCCTTTCTTTTGATTTCAGCCAGGGCTGCCGGGCCGTCAGGGCTGGCCTCCCCATTCCATGCCCAGCCAGTTCTTCAACTACGCCGCTTTTCTCTTTTTCTATTACGCCCACGCGGGCACGTTCTCCAGCTACGCCAGCCTGTTTTATGCCGACCAGGGCATGAGCGTGGCGCAGATCGGCATCCTGATGGCGCTGATCCAGGTGATGCGCATTGTCGGCCCCAACCTGTGGGGCTGGGTGGCCGATCACAGCGAACACCGGGTGCGCGTGCTGCGCATGACGGGACTGGCGGCGCTGGTGGCGTTTTCCGGTTTTTTTGTCGGCACTGAATTTGCCCATTTCTTCGCCGCGATGGTGATGCTGAACCTGTTTACCAGCGCGCAGGGGCCCTTGTGCGAAGCATTGATGCTGTCGGAAATGCGCGGCGACATGACGTACTACGGGCGCATCCGCCTGTGGGGTTCGATCGGCTTCATCATCATGATGATGGCCACCGCCTATGTGCTGGACTGGTTCGGCACCGGTGCGCTCCCGTGGTCGGCGGGCGTGCTGCTGCTGTGCACGTGGCTGGCGGCGCTGCGCTTGCGTGACGTGCCGCGCCAGCCGCACAAGGGACCGGCGCCGGTCTTGCTGGCGGTGCTGCGCCGGCGCGAAGTGATTGCCTTCTTTGTTTCGTCGGCGCTGGCGATTGCCGCCCACATGGCGCTCTATACGTTTTATTCGCTATACCTGGCGCGGCACGGCTACAGCAAGACGCTGATTGGCGCCATGTGGTCGCTCGGTGTGGTGGCCGAAGTGGTGCTGTTTTATTTCCAGGGGCCGCTGCTGAAAAAGTGGGGTGCGCGGCGCCTGCTGATGCTGACGTTCGTGGCCGGTGCGGTGCGCTTTGCCATGATCGGCGCCGGCGCCGAATGGATTGCCGTGCTGGTGGCGGCGCAAGTGCTGCACGCGGCCACCTTTGCGCTGCACCATTCGGCCAGCGTGCTGGCGCTGCAGCGCTGGTTTGCCGGGCCACTGCAGGCGCGCGGCCAGGCGCTGTATATCAGCCTGTCGTATGGCATCGGCGGCTCGCTGGCCGGGGTGGCGCTGTCGCGCTGCTGGGAGCGCTTCGGCGCGGAATCGATTTATTTTGCCGCAGCGGTGTTGTGCGTGCTGGCGGGGATGGTGTCGGCGCTGTCGTTTCACTGGCAGCGCACCGATGCGCCGTGATGTGCCGTGACGTACCGTGAAGTGCGTCAGGCGACCCGGTTGCCGACCGCTTCCAGCTGGTGACGCCGTTCGATGGTTTTTACCACCAGCGCGCGAATGTCATTGAGCAGCGTAAACTCGGTCTGGCTCAGCTGGATCGGCGGGAAGGTTTCATCCCAGTCGCCATACAGAAAACCGGCCGGCTGCGCATTGGCCAGCAGTGGCAGCACCACGAAGCTGCGCGCCTCGCTCAGGGTGTTGCGCCACCAGGCGGGCAGTTTGGCGGCGAACTTTGGGTCTCTGGCGTTTTCAATGAAGATCACGCGGTCGCTGTTGAGGGCGGCGTGGAACACGTTCGGTTCATACGTGTCAGGGAACGTCATGTCCGGCAAGCGTTCGCGCACACCGTCGCCAAAGCTCATGCGGGCGGCGTAGGTGCCATCGCGGCGGTTGCGCACGAACGCCACGGCGCGCGAGAATTCCAGACCCTGGTGCACGGTTTCCAGTGCGATCGACACCATCTGGCCCGGCAGCGCGGTGGCCGACATGTCGCGCATGTCGTTCAAGCCGCTTTGCAGGATCTTGATGCCTTCGGCGCGCTGGCGCGTCTTGGCGGCCGCCCTGGCGCTGCGCTCGGCCGGCTTGGACAGTGGCGCGATGGTGAGGTCGGTGGCGGCCACGGCTTTGGCTTTTTCGATGGCCGTCTGCATTTGCTCGGGCTCGACGCCCAGCATGGCGGAGTAACTGGCCGTAATCCGTTTGACTTCCTCGGCGCCGGCTTCGTCGTCATTCCACAGCGAATCGGCGCATTGCGCGGCCATGGTCGACAGGCCGGCAATCCAGTCGGACGCCGTGACTTCCTGGCCCGCTTCAAACGGGCCAACCTTGCGCATGCCGTTGACCAGGTTCTTGGGCAGGCCCCAGTGGGCCGCAGCGGCGCTGCCGACTTCCTCCAGCGACAGGCCGAGTACCGCGGGCGCGGCATCGTCGGCCCGCCCGTCGCCGGCCTGCTGGCACATCATGGCCCAGCGCTCCGGCATGTAATAGGTGATCATCATGCGCCCCAGCGTGTGCAGCATCGAGCACACCACGGCTTCTTCGCCGTGTATGCTTTGCGCACTGTCGGCCACTTGTTGCGCGACGATGCCTGCCAGTACGGCCTTTTCCATTTCCGCGTGGGCGATGCCGGAATTGGGCGAAATGGTCGTCATTTCCTCGATCAGCTTCAAGCCCAGCGCCAACTGGCCGATGGCGTCGGTGCCCAGCACCAGCACCGCCTTGGAGACGGTGTTGACGTGCTGGCCGAATGCGGAATACATGCCGCTGTTGGCCAGGCGCAGCACTTTTTGCGTCAGCACCGGGTCTGACAACACCGTGCGCGTCATGTTGAATTCGACGTCATCCTCGCCGCGCATGGCCGACAGGATGGCGGTGATGGCCTTGGCGAAACCGGGCATGTCGCCTTGCATGCGGGTACGGTCCCACAGCAGCGCCAGTGTCTTGCCGCCGTCGACTTTGCCGTCCTCGCTCATGCGCCCACCTGCCGCAGGTCTCCCGGCATCAGGCTGGCGTAGGTGCGCTCACGCAGCGCCGTCAAGGCGGTGGTGGCGGCCATCGGCTTGCCGGTCAGGTAGCCCTGGATATATTGGCAGCCACGCTGTTCCATGTACGCCAATTGTTCCTCGGTTTCCACGCCTTCGGCCACCACCGATAAATCCAGGTGCTTGGCCAGGTCCAGCACGGCATTGCAGATCGCGCCATCTTTTTGCGAACCGGGCAGGTCGCGGATAAAGGCACGGTCGATTTTCAAGACCGAAATCGGGAAGCGTTTCAGGTACGCCAGCGATGAATAGCCGGTGCCAAAGTCATCAATCGCGATACGCGCCTTGCGCTCCGCCATCTTGGCCAGGATCGTTTCGGCATGCGCCGGGTCGATCATCAGGGTACCTTCAGTAATCTCTAGAACCAATTGCTCACCAGGTAGGCCGGAGAACGCAAGGGCGTCGTCCAGCACGTCGAGGAATTTATCGTTGCGGAATTGTCTGGGGCTAATGTTAACAGAAATATACAAATTCCGCTTGGCAACTTCTTGAAATTGTTTCAACTGCACGCAGGCCGACTTCAGCGCCCACGCGCCCAGCAGGTTGATCAAGCCATTGGTTTCGGCAATCGGGATGAAGCGGCAGGGCGGCACCATGCCCAGGGTTGGATGCTTCCATCGCATCAGTGTTTCAAAGCCTTCGATCTCGCGCGTGCGGGCGTCGACGATCGGCTGGTAATACAGCATGAACTCACCTTCGCGCACGGCCGAGAACATCGCCGCCTCCAGCGAGATATCGTGTTCCGGCGGGCCGCTGTGCTGGGCGTTGTAGACCACGGCGCGCGCCTTGCCGGTGATTTTGGCGCGCGACAGCGCGGCGTCGGCCATGGCCACCAGCCGCACTTCATCTTCGGCGTGCTGCGGATAGACCGCCACCCCGACCGAGGCGCCGATATAAATGGTATGGCCTTCGATCTCAAACGGCGCTTGCAGCGTGGCCAGCAGTCGGCCACTGACCAGCTTGATTTGCGCTTCGGTGTAGGTGCCCGGCAAAACCGCGACAAACTCATCGCCGCCGACCCGGGCCAGGGTGTCGCTGTCGCGCAGGGTCTTGCGCAGGCGGCCGGCGGCCATGCGTAGCACGGCGTCGCCGATCGGGTGGCCCAGGCCGTCATTGACTTTCTTGAATGCATCAAGGCCGACGCTTGCGACCGAAAAGCCCTGGCCGGAGCGGCGCGCCTGGGCGATCGTCATGCGGATGCGGTCGGCCAGCAGCAGGCGGTTTGGCAATTCGGTCAGTGCATCGTGGGTCGCCATGTGGCGCAGGCGTTCTTCGGTCGCATGCTGCGCCGTCAGGTCACGGCCAACGACGAGCAACTCCTGCTGCTGGAGCGCGCTGTACAGCGACATGCGCAATTCAAACCAGATGTCTGTTTCGTGCACGCGGAAGCGCACATCGACGCGGTCGGCGTGGCCGCTTTGCAGCACGCCCGCCAGCGCCGTGCGCAGCGGCGCCTGGTCGGCGTCGTAGGCCAGCGCGGCCAACAGTTGGCCTTGCAGCGACGGCGCTTGCAGCATGGTGCAGGCACGGCGGTTGGCATACGCGATGTGACCGGATAACTGCAGGCGAAATACGATGTCGCCAGCCTCTTCTAGCAGGCTGTCCATGTCGTTTTGGCTGTCGCGTCGCGGCACGGTGGAGGGGCTGGGTAACATCGTCACTGTCTAATTTGTTGAAGCGCAGGGCGTAGCCCGAGCAATTGTTGCAAAACCAGAACGAAATGTATCACCGATGCGCCATAAAAAAAATGAAATATGACAACTTTTACAGCGGTCATTCGAAAAAAACCGCTCACTGAACCGATATCCTGCGCCGGTACCCACATAGCAGGGTAGCAGATCGCAATCATCGTCGTACAGCAAGAGGAAATAATCTGCGGCACAATTTCCACGGATAATTTATTCAAGCAAGCGCTTGTTGTTTTCATGCGTCCGCATTACGCTGTGCGCTGTGGCATATCATCCAATGGAGCTTCGTCATGCAGTTCGATATCCATGCCGTCCTGAACCAGCCCGCCGCGTTTGCCGATGTCAATTTGTTCGAGGCCGATGCCGCCTTGCGCGACGCGCTTGAGCGGGAAGGGGGGGGCACGGCGCACCAGGCGCTGTGGCATCTGGGCCGGCAGTTGGGCAGTGCGGACATCCTCGACCTGGCGCGCCTGGCCAACGCCCACAAGCCGGTGTTGCACAATTTTGACCGCACCGGCAAGCGCGTCGACCAGGTGGAATTTCATCCCGCCTGGCACCGCTTGATGCGGTTGTTGATTGAGCATGGCGCCCACGCGTCTGCCTGGGATGGTACGCCGGGGGCGCAAGTGGCGCGGGCCGCAAAATATATGCTGTTCGGCCAGGCGGAAAACGGCGCGCAGTGCGCGGTCACGATGACCTACGCGTCGGTGGCGGCGCTGCGCCACGCGCCGGCGCTGGCGCAAATCTGGCTGCCGAAGATCCTGTCGTGCGACTATGATCCGCGCCCGTTGCCGCTGGCGCACAAGCGCGGCGCGCTGATCGGCATGGGTATGACGGAAAAGCAGGGCGGCTCCGACGTGCGCGCCAACACCACGCGCGCCGATCCCGTGTTGCCATCCGACGCGCAGGCGGTGTTCGGCGCAGACGATGCTGCCGAGGTCTATCGCCTGGTCGGCCACAAATGGTTTTATCCGGTGCGCGTAAAACATCGGCCTTCAGACCGGTGATGTAAGCGCGGACGGCACGGCCGTCCGGTTTGGTGCATCTAGTGCGGCGTTTGCTGTTGCTCGATGTACTGCCGGATAACAGCAATGGGTGCGCCGCCGCAGCTTCCGGCAAAATAGGAAGGCGACCACAAGGCTCCGCCCCATA
>JAIENA010000344.1 GCA_019751755.1 Burkholderiaceae bacterium
GCCTTGGCTGCCGCTTCTGCCGCTGCCTTGTCCGCTGCCGCCTTGGCTGCCGCTTCTGCCGCGGCCTTGTCCGCGGCGGCTTTGGCGGCTGCCTCGGCCGCCGCTTTTTCCGCCGCTTCCGCAGCCGCTTGTGCCGCAGCCGCTTGTGCCGCCGCTTCCGCCGCCGCGATATTGTCCAGTTCTGTCGATGCAATAACGACCGTTCCCGTCACCACGCCTGCCGGCGCCACCACGGCGCCAGCGGCGCCGCGCGCCTCCAGTGACGTGGATCCGCCACCGCTGTCGATACGGGCCGCCGCATCGAGCACCACGCTGCCGTTTTGCGCCAGCAAGGCAATGGCGCCCTTGGCGGTGTTGGTCATGCGTGCGGCGGAGCCCAGGCTGATGCCGGTGCTGGCGGTCACCGCGATGCCGGTGCCGCTGCTGATGGCGGTATTGATGGTGACCGGACTGTGCGCCACCAAGGTCACCTTGCCCTGCGCGGTGATGGCGGCAGGGCCGCTGGCGACAAGGCCGCCGGTATTATCGACCGTAATCGCACCGGCCGGATTGACCAGCGCCCCCAGCGCCAGCGAGGCCTCGCCGC
Organism: Burkholderiaceae bacterium; assembly: GCA_019751755.1. GTDB lineage: Bacteria > Pseudomonadota > Gammaproteobacteria > Burkholderiales > Burkholderiaceae_D > Rugamonas. The sequence goes on from JAIENA010000344.1 coordinate 587, forward strand.
TGTGGTTGGTGAAGACGATATCGCCGCTACCGCTGTTGGCGGCGGTCAGCGATTTCACGTGGTTGACGCCGCCCAGCGCGATACCGCCCACCGCCGTGATATCGAGTCCATTGGCGCTGATGGTTTCCGCGCCGTTGCGGCTGACGGCGGCGTGATTGGCGAAGCGCAGCGTGCCGCTGACATTGGGCGCGGCAATCTCGCCGCCATCGGTCAGGCTGACGGCGCCCGTGCCGCCGGCATCGCCCAGCACCAGCGTCGGTGTGGTAAAGGCCGCCATGTCGCGCGCATTGAGCAGCAAGCCCGCGCCGGTATCTTCGCCGCCCAGCGAACTCAATTTGATGGGCTGTGCGACGCTCAAGGCATGCACCTTGATAAAGTTGGCCACGCCGCTGGCCGACGCCACCGTGCTGCCGCCCACCACATCGACTTCGTCGGCCTGCAACGTGACGTTGCCGCCGGAGGAAGTGACGCCTGCGTTGATGGCCAGGGCATTCCCCACCAGCGCGATGTCACCAGCCGCCGTCAGCGCGCCCGTCACCGCCGCCACGCCCTGTAGCGACAAGGCGCCGCCGGCATTTCCCTGCACACCGACGATCGTATTCGCCTGTGGCAGAACCACATCGCCCGCCGCGCCCACTTGCAGCAGCCGTACCGCCAGCGCCGTGCCGCCGCGCTGGGCAATGCCGCCCGTCGTGGCTTGGACGTTGACCGTGTCAGCCTGGATATTGCCGAGCGTGAGCGTGCCGGCCGCCTGTGTGATGTCGAGCGTACCGAGGCCAGAAATCATCCCTTCGGCCTGGCCGAACGCCTTCACCACCTTGATGCTGGAGGCGCTATCGCCCTTCACGTCAGCGCCGCCCTGCGAATAAGAGCCCGCCGCCAGTGACGCCTTGTTGAGCGTCAGCGCACCGTCGATCATGACGCCACCTGTGATGTCGAACTGGCCTGCATTGATATCGAGCGCCGCGCCGGGCGTAATGCGCAAGCTCGACAGCGCGACCTTGCCCGCGCCGGCCACCAGCCCCAGCCCGGTATCGATCACCACATCATCGGTATTGCCGGGCGTCTTGCCTTGGCTCCAGTTGTCGCGGTTGTTCCAGTCCAGGGTGCCGGCGCCGTTGTTGTAATAATTCGCGTTCGCCACCAGGTTGACGCGCACCGCCTCGCCCTTCGCCAGGCCATAGCCGGGCTGGTAATCGGCAGGCAAGCCGACCTTGCTGAAGGTGCCGCTGCGCGCGCCGCCCGCCGTGACGATGGCAATCGGCTGGAATGCCACCGGCTTGTAGCCGGACGCCAGCACCGCCGTCAGCGTACCGTCCAGCGCCGCCTTGCCGGCAATCGCCAGCCGGTCGGACTGCCCGGCGCCATCGCCACCGAGGTCGATGGCCAGCACGCCGCCGCTGCCCTGCTGATAATCGCCCTGCACCGACAGCGTGCCGATGGCCGCGTCACCATCAGCGCCAGGACTGACCTTGCCATGATTGATCAAGGCGCCCATCCCCAGATCGAGCGTCCCGCTGCCGGCCAGCACGGCCCCGGCATGGTTGGTCAGCGTGCCACCGGCCACGGCCAGCGTCGCGCCGCTGCCGATCTCAAGCCTGCCAGCATTGGCGGTAAGGCCCGACAAGGTCAGGGCGCCCTTGCTTGCCGCCAGTGTGCCGCTCTGTTCGGTCAGCACGGCGGTTTGCGTACCGGCCGAGGTCTTGTTGAATGTCCCCGCGTTGACAAACGTGCCGAGCCCACTGATCGGTGTCGCATGGGTCCCCGCCAATGTCACGGTCCCGGCCGCCGTGTTGGTGAAGGCGGTGCCGTCGGCCATGGCGAACTGCCCGCCCATGCCGTTGATGTTGAGGACGCCCGCATTTTCCGACACGCCGCTGGCTACGCTCAGTGCAGCCGACAAATCCACGCTGCCATGATTGAGCAGGTTGACGGTGCTGGTGGCGCCATTGATCGTCAAGCCGGCGCCCGCTGCGGTTTGCAGCAAGGCCGCTCCCGCCTGCAAACCGTCGCTGCCGATCGTCATGGCGCCGCCCAGCACCTTGATTGCATTGCCGCTGTAGGCACCCGACAAGGTGACATTGCCCGCCATCTGCGCCATGTCGCCGCCCGCCAGTTGGCCGGACAGCGTACCGCCCGTCAGCGTATAACCGTTGACGGCAGTCAAGCGGCCAGTGGCGGCGCTGACCGTCCCGGCGCTGGTGAGCGTACCGATGGCTTGCGCAAAGCCGGAGGTGTCGAGCGTGCCCGCCGCATCGATCGTGACCGCGGCGTTGCTGCTCAGGCGGTCGGCCGCCCCGAATGCCAGCGTGCCGCCAGAGATCGTGACGGTGGCGCCGGCATGGCTGCCGCTCAATAGCGTCGTGCCCGACGCCTGCGTCAACGTACCGCTGCCGAGGTTCGCACTGACGGTGCCACCATCGAGCTGGTAGCCGCCGGTGGCGCTTAACGTGCCGGTACCGCTCAACACGCCGGCGCTGGTCAGCTTGCCGCTGATCGCGGCATTGGCGTTCAAGCTGACCGTACCGCCGGCGCCGATCACCAGATTGCCACTGCCCAGCGCATTGTCTGCGGCTACCGTCAGAGTACCGCCGTTGACGGTGGTGGTGCCGCTGTACGTGTTGGCGCTGTTGAGGCTCGTCTTCCCGGCACCGGATTTCACGATGGCGCCGGCGCCGCTGATGGTGCCGATGATGGCGTCGTTGGCACTGCTGGCCAATGTCAGCACCGCATCGGCGCCCAGTGCCACCGCGCCACTCAGCAACACGCCGCCACTGGCCGTCAATGTGCCGCTGTTGGCCAGGTTCAGCGCGCCGCTATGCCCCCATGGCGAATCCATGGACAGCGACGTCACGGCCAGCGTGCCGCCGCTACTGACGCGCTGAAATCCGTCAAAGGTTCCCGCCAGCGAGGTATTCGTCGCCTGGATCATGAGCGTAGCGGGTGTCTCCCCGCCGTTCCCCGCGCCCCCGCCGCTCAAGGTGACCGTGCTGCCTTTCAGTACCACCGGCGCCGCGATCTGCACCTGGCCGGTATAGGTTTGTTCACCCGCCGTGGTGACATTGCCTTTCAGCAGCACGGGCCCGCTGACGCTCAGCGCCCCCAGCGCGCCAGCGCCGTTGGCCAGCGTGGCCAGTCCGGCATTGGTGATGGTCAGTCCGGGCGCCGGACCCATGGCCCCGCCACCGGTCCCGATCAGCGTGCCGTTGAATTCCACCGTGCCGCCGCTGCTGAACGTGGTATTGGCGCTGACCAGCATGCTGCCTTGGTACGCCTGGTTGCCGCCCGACTGCAGAGTGCCGCCTTTGAACAGGATTTGGTGGCCGTCGGCATTGACGGCAATGCCGTCACCGGCATTCAGGCTGGAGAGGCTGAGATTGCCGCCCGCTGTCACCGCATACCGGGTGCCGGCGTTGCCGGACAGGGTCAAGGCGGCGGGGGCGTTGATGGTGACCGAACCGCCAGTGGAGGTAGCCGCCACCGCGCCCGCCACCACATTGCCGAGCGACAGGTTGCCGCCGGCATGGGCGGTCAGCAGGCCGCCATTCAAACTCTGCGAACCCTGGGGATCGGACTGGATCATGCCACCGGCCGTCAGGTTCAGCGCCAGCGCGCCACTGGTGGAATTGACCGGTTGCCTGAGCCAGATGTCGCGGCCCGCGTTCAAGGTCAGCGACTGGTCACCGCCGGCGCTCTTTTCAATCTTGGTGTCGATCGAGATATCGTTGGTGGCGGCCAGCGATACGCTGGTGCTGGCCAGCAGCGTGGCTATCGCTTCGGCCGTCATTTTGCTGGTCGCACCGGGATAGGTGGCGGCGTCCAATGCCGCGCCGCTGGCATCGACACCCTTGCCAGCGCCATCGGCATCGGCCACGGCGCCGATGACGATATTGGCGGGATCGAGCAGCAGATTGCCGGTCTTGCCGCGCGCCGCCGTGGTGTCGGTGCGCAAGCCGGTAATCGACAAGTGCCGCAGGCCGGAAGTTTCCACCAGCCCGCCGTCGCCGCCCAATGCGCCGCCGCGCGCGCTGATGGCGCCCTGCGCCAGGGTGGCCTGATCCGACCACAGCACCACCTTGCCGCCATTGCCATCGACCTGCGCATCGGCGCGCAGCACGGCGTCAGCGCCCAGCAGCGCGGTTTGCGCGCGCGGCAGGTCGCCGCCGCCCTGGTAATCGCCACCGACCAGCACCGTTCCACCACCGCTGGCGCCGGAAGCGTCGAGCAGCGCGTTGCCCTGCACGGCGACGCTGCCGCCCGTCATGTCGATCCGCCCGCCATGACTGCCGGTGGCCAGCATTTGCGCGCCGCCATCCACCACCGCGGTCTTGGTGGCGCGCAGGAAGATGCGACCGCCTTCGCTGACCACGCTGCTGGCATTGAGCACGCCGCTGTTTTTCACCAACACGCCCGCCATGCCGATGCGCCCGGCAGTGCTGATGATCTGGCCCAGGTTCAGCGCACTGCCCTCGGCGCCGCTGACGGCGACCCGTACCCCGGGCGTGGCCGTGTCCAGCAATTCGACGCTGGCGCCGGCCGCCAGTACGACTTCACCGCCCGGGGCCCGGATCAGGCCATGGTTTTGCACCGTCGGCGCCACCAGATAGACGGTGCCGCCGTAGGACGTGTTGATGGTCCCGTCATTGCGCACAGCGCCAAGCTGCGCCGCTTGTGGATTGGCGTTGAACAGCATGCGCCCGGCCAGGAAGTCATCGTCGCGCACCGCCAGCGTGCTGGCGACAAAGCCGTGCAAATCGACAGTCGCGCCCTGGCCCACCATGATCCCGGCCGGATTGACCAGCCACACCTTGCCATTGGCCGACAGGCTGCCCAGCAATTGCGACGGCGCGTTCGATGCCACACGGTTCAGGATCACCGCGTCGGCGCCCGGTTGGTGGAACGTCACGGCGGCGCCCGTGCCGATATTAAAACTGTCCCAGTTGAGGATGGCCTTGCCGGATTGCTGGACGATGTCCATGCGGTTGCCGGTTTGCGCCACCGTCGCCTGGCCCGCCGCCAGGTTGGCGCCGGCCGGCAGCGCGCTGGCGGATAACGCCGGTGGTGGAGCCGAGGCCGCATGCGCGCCACGGGTGACCGGCAACGAAGCCGTCGCCAGCAGGGCCAGCGCCGCCGTGCGGCCCCACGCCGCACGCGCGCCCAGCAGGCGTGCCAGCATGCGGACAAGTAAATTCGCCACGCGCCGGGGCGGACGCTGGCGCAGCGTGAACCAGTGGCGTCCGATGCGCAACACGGCGGTCATGGCAACAGGTGACATCCTGGCGGCGTGTACAGGGACGCTCATGGTGAAAAATTTCCGGGGGACAGTGCCGCTATTATCGGATATCGCGTAGCAAATTACCTATGGAATTCCCCCCATTGCAACTTTGTCGCCACGCATCCGCAAGCTGTCGGGGCCTGGGCGGCCAAGTTGTTCACGCATACCACTTTAAAACCGCACAAAACTGGTACGCACCAAATAACAAAATGTCTCATTTCAGACATTGCTGCCTTTTTTCACTCTGCAGAATGGCGAGATTCCCGGCGGAAGCGCTCTCATAAAAATAGCCATTTGCAAGCCAGCCGCTTCCCCTCGCACAACTGGTCTTAGATTGGCCGCAACTTTACAAAACCACTTGACTACCAATTTTTCGCGTTCCATGCTGGTCTCCGGCTGCACCTATTTTGAGCCGCACAACAAAAGCAAGACCCCCCATCCCAACCAAGGAGGAGATCTATGGCACGTACTGCACGTACTATCGGGGCCAACGCCCGCAACATCTGGCTCGCCAGTCTGACCGGCGCCATGCTGGCCGCATGTGGCGGCGATGGCATCAGCACCACCGACTCACCGCAAAAACTCAAAATGGGCGCCGCCGCCAGTTGCCCGGCGTGGACCGCCAGCGATATCTACACCGCCGGCCTGTGCGTGACCTACAACGGCAATACGTACAAGGCCAAGTGGTGGACGCAAAACAATGTGCCGGGCACCGAACAGTGGGGGCCATGGGAATTGCAGGCCAGCACGCCAACGCCTACTCCGACACCTACTCCGACACCTACTCCGACACCTACTCCGACACCTACTCCTACTCCTACTCCTACTCCTACTCCTACGCCTACGCCTACTCCGACGCCAACTCCGACACCAACCCCGAACGGCCGCGAAATCGGCTCGTACTTTGCCCAATGGGGCGTGTATGGCCGCAACTACGAAGTGGCCGATATCCACACCACGAAAACCCCGGTCAACGGCGTGCCCACCAGCGTGGCCGACCAGCTCACGTTCATCAACTATGCGTTCGGCAACGTCTACCAGAAAAACGGCGGCTACGAATGCGACATGGTGTCGCGCGCCGAAGTCGGCAATGACAACCCGAGCTCGCCGCAAGCCGGCACCGGCGGCGACGCCTATGCCGACTATCAGCGCCAGCCGGCCCGCACCGTCGATGGCAAGCCGGTGGCATGGGACGCCAAGCTGTCGGGCAACTTCCAGCAATTGAAATTGCTGAAGCAGCAGCACCCGAATCTGAAAGTGTTTATTTCGCTGGGGGGCTGGAGCTGGTCGAAATTCTTCTCGGCGGCCGCCAAGACCGATGCGCTGCGCAAGCAACTGGCGAAATCATGCGTGAAGATGTTTATCGCGGGCGACCTGCCGGTGCAGGATGGCCGTGGCGGCACTGGCGCCGGCAAGGGCGTATTTGACGGTATCGACATCGACTGGGAATACCCGGGCGGTGGCGGCCAGCCGTACAACACGTACGCGCCGGAAGACAAGCAGAACTTCACCTTGCTGATGCAGGAGTTCCGCGCCCAGCTCGACGCCCAGGGCGCCACCGACGGCAAGCGCTACCCGCTGACCGCCGCGATCGGCGCGGGCGCCGACAAGATCGCCAACACCGAGCCTGGCAAGTACGCGCAATACATGGACTGGGTCAACCTGATGACGTACGACTTCCACGGCGCGTGGGAAGCGAACACCAACTTCCATGCCCCGCTGTACCACGATCCAGCCGATCCATCGACCGGCAACGTGGCCAAGTACAACGCGCATGACGCCATCACGGCGCTGGTGGCGGCCGGTATGCCACGCAACAAGATCTTGCTGGGCATCCCGTTCTATGGCCGCGGCTGGAAAGGCGTGACAGCGGGTCCGAACGGCAATGGCCTGTACCAGGCCGGCACCGGCGGCGCCACCGGCGCATGGGAAGGCGGCATCGATGACTACAAGGTCTTGATCAACAAGACCGGCAATCGCTGGTACCACCCGGTGACCAAACAACTGTTCCTGTACACCGGGACCGGTGAATGGTGGAGCTACGACGATCCGACCGTGATTGCCACCAAGATGAAGTACGTGCGCGATGAAAGCTTGCGCGGCGCCTTCTCGTGGGAGCTCGATGGCGACGCCAATGGCGCGCTGACCACGGCGGTGTGGCAAGGCCGCTGATCCCGGCCCGGCACGCGCCGCAACGCCGTAGGGCGGCTTTCGCGTTAGCGCAAGCCGCCGTGCAAGCCGCCCTACGCTGTTACGCCAACGATGCTCAACGGAGTAATCGATGAAACTCAAAAACAATGTCTCTCCCATCGGCATCAGCGACGAATGGCGCCGCTGGATTGCGGAAAACCTGATGCTGGGCAGCCATCCGGATACCCTGGCCGGCATCCTGGTGCAATCGGGCGTCACCTTGCGCGATGCCCAGGCCGAACTGGCCGCCGCGCTGAACAGCCCTTACCTGCAGGGTGTACAGCGGCTGCACAACCGTCTCGCCAAACGCGACTGGGTGCTGGGCATCCAGGCACAGCTGAACCGGCTGATGCCGATGGACATCCCCCGGCGCCACCAGTTGTCCGGCGAGGACTTCCTGCGCCAGCACTATCTCACCAACCAGCCGGTGATCCTGACCGGCTTGCTGGACAGCGTGCCGCGCGAACACTGGGCGCTGGAGCGGCTGCGGCAGCGCTTCGGCGAGCGCATGGTGGAAGTGCAGTTTGGCCGCCATGCGGACCCCGACTATGAAATGAACAGCATCGCCCACAAGCGCACCATGCGTTTCGGTGACTACGTGGACCTGGTGGCAAGCAGCGGCCATACCAATGATTTCTACATGACCGCCAACAATGACCGGCACAACCGCCAGGCGCTGCATGAATTGTGGCAAGACGTGCCGCGCTTGACGGACTACCTGACCGATGACCAGACCGGTTTTTTCTGGCTTGGCCCGGCTGGCACCGTCACGCCGTTCCATCACGACCTGACCAACAACTTCATGATCCAGCTGTCGGGCCGCAAGCGGGTGCGGCTGATCGCGCCGTGTGAAACGCCGAAGCTGTACAACCAGCGGCATTGCTTCACGCCGGTCGACGGCCGCGCGATCGACACCGAGCGCTTCCCCGCCATGGCCGGCGTGCCGGTGCCGGAGTGCGTGCTGGCGCCGGGTGAAGTGCTGTTCCTGCCGGTCGGCTGGTGGCATTTCGTCGAAGCGCTGGACATTTCCATCACCGTGTCGGCCACCCATTTCAAGTGGGACAACGATTTTTATTCGACCTATCCGTCCAATCACGATTTCTAAAAAATTCTTAACATGACCTATCAATCACATTTAATGCTGGCGCTGCTGGGCGGCGCCCTGGTTGCCTGCGGTGGCGGCGATCCTTCCGCCGCCACCGGCAAGCCAATCAAAATGGGCGCGGCCGCCACGGCCACCTGCGCCGCCTGGACCGCCACCGACATATACACCGCCGGCCTGTGCGTGACCTATAACGGCGCCACTTATAAGGCCAAATGGTGGACCCAGAACAACGTACCGGGCGCGGAACAATGGGGCCCGTGGGAACTGCAATCGGGCACGCCGACGCCAACGCCAACGCCTACTCCAACGCCGACGCCAACGCCGACTCCCACTCCAACGCCTACTCCGACACCAACACCAACACCGACGCCTACTCCAACACCTACGCCGACGCCGACGCCGACACCAACGCCGGTCGCCTGCCGTCCTGACGGCCTGGCCTCGCCCGTCACCAACGTGCCCTATTGCAGCGTATACGACGCAAACGGCCGCGAGAAGCTGGCCAACGGGTTAAATCGCCGCATCGTCGGCTACTTCACCAGTTGGCGCACCGGCGAGGGTAATACGCCGTCCTACCTGGTCCACAATATCCCGTGGGACAAGGTCACGCACATCAACTACGCCTTCGCCTCGGTCGACGGCAATGCCAAAGTCGCCATCGGCAGCGGCGCCAACAATCCCGATACCGGCATGACGTGGCCCACCATTGCGGCCGCCGCGATGGACCCAACCCTGCCGTACAAGGGCCACTTCAATTTGCTGGCGCAATACAAGAAGCGCTATCCGGGCGTCAAAATCATGCTGTCGGTGGGCGGTTGGGCCGGCAGCGGCGGCTTCTACAGCGCCACCACCAATGCCGATGGCAGCACCAACACGGCCGGCATCAATACGCTGGCCGATTCGATGGTGTCGTTCCTGCGCCAGTACACCTTCTTCGATGGCATCGACATCGACTACGAACACCCAACCACCAACAATGAAGCCGGTAATCCGCTCGACTTCGGCGTCTCGAAACCGCGCCTGGCCGGGATGATGAAGGGCTATAACGTCTTGCTCAAAAACGTGCGCCAGAAACTCGATACGGCAGCCGTGGCGGACAACAAGTACTACATGCTGACGATTGCCGGTTCCGCGTCCGCGTGGATCTTGCGCGGCGAGGAAAACCTGTCCGGCCTGCAGTACCTGGACTATGCGAGCCTGATGTCGTATGACTTGCACGGCGGCTGGAACCAGTACGTGGGGCCGAACGCGGCGCTGTTCGACGACGGCAACGATGCCGAACTGAAGGCCGGCAACGCCTACCAGTATGGCGGCATCGGCTACCTGAACGTGGACTGGGCGTACCGCTACTACCGTGGCGCGTTGCAGGCGGGCCGCATCAATATCGGCGTGCCGTATTACACGCGCGGCTGGAAGGATGTCACCGGCGGCACCAACGGGCTGTGGGGCAGCACGCCGCTGGTCAACAACACGGTCACCTGCGCCGGCGTCAAAACCTGCGGCACCGGCGCGGTCGGCATCGACAATGTCTGGCATGACAAGGGCAGCGATGGCCAGCCGGTCCCGGGCGGCGGCAATCCGCTGTGGCATGCGCTGAACCTGCAAAACAATATCGTGCCGGACTACCTCGACGCCTATGGCATCACGGAGAAAACCATCACCGGCGTGTACAGCCCGCACTACAGCGCCACCATGGCCGCGCCATGGCTGTGGAACGCCACCCGCAAGGTGTTCCTGTCCACCGAAACCGCGCAATCGATGGCGGCCAAGACCCATTACGTGATCGACAACGGCATTGGCGGCATCATGATCTGGGAACTGGCCGGCGACTACGCGTGGGATGCAGCCAAGAATGGCGGCCGTGGCGAATACTTCATGGGCTATACGCTGACCACCAACATCGCCAACGCCTTCAAGAACGCGGCGCCCTACGGCCACCTTCGCGCGGAAACCGCGCTGCCGGCAACATCGGCGAAAGTCGCGATTGCGCTGGGCGGCTGGAAGCTGGGCGACAGCAACTACCCGATCAATCCGGTGATGACGGTGACCAACAACTCGACGGTCACGATTCCGGGCGGCTCGGTGGTGGAGTTCGACTATCCGGTGTCGGCGCCGGCCAACATGAGCGACCAGTCGGGCTATGGCCTGTCCGTGATCAAGGCCGGTTATACGGGGCCGAACAATATCGGCGGCTTCAAGGCCAACTTCAACCGCGCGAAATTTACGATCCCGGCATGGCAATCGCTGGCGCCGGGGGCCTCGGTGCAGCTGACGTTGAATTACACGCTGCCCATTTCCGGTCCGTCGGCCTACACCATCACGGTCAATGGCGTGAAATATGCGCTGTCGGATGAGTATCCTGATTTGCCGGTGGCGCTGAAGTAAGGCGCTGGCCTGCGTGGCGGATTACGCGGGCTGGGCCCGCTAATCCGCCCTACAGTTGCCACCACTCATTACCGTAGGGCGAATTAGCGCGCAGCGCGTAATCCGCCACACGCACGCATAAAAAAAGGAGACCCCCATGTACAAATACACCAGCCTTCCGTTGATGGCCGCCCTGCTCTTGTCCGGCTGCGGCGCCGACACCAGCCAGGACAGCCCGCAACGCCAGCGCGCCGGCGCCGCCACCCCCTGCCCCGCCTGGAGCAGCACCCAGGTCTATACCGCCGGCACCTGCGCGATTTACCAAAACAAGCAATTCGAGGCCAAATGGTGGGTGCAAGGCACCGCGCCCAGTGCCGCCGACGCGTGGGGACCGTGGAAGCTGATCGGCGACGCCACCACCCCGCCCGACCCGACCCCTGACCCCGGCCCGACGCCGCAACCGGGCGGCGTGCCAACCAAGGTCCAGACCGCAGCGCGCGAAGCGGAGCTCACCAACAATGACTTCTTCCGCAAGGTCAAGGCCTCGGTGCGCACGCTGGACAACGCGGCGGTGGACGCCGTCACCCCCGGCGCGGCCTCCAATCCGGTCAACGTCAAGCGCGTGGAACGCTTGATGGCGTCGGCCAAATGGGATTATTACTTTGGTGCGCGCGACGCCAGCTACACCTACCGCCGCTTCCTGCAGGCGGTGGCGAAATTCCCCGCCGTGTGCGACGACTACACCGATGGCCGCAACGCCGACAATATCTGCCGCCACTCGCTGGCCACCATGTTCGCCCACTTCGCCCAGGAGACCGGCGACCACAATGCCAGCATCCCGCTGCCGCAATGGCGCCAGGGTTTAAAGTATCTGCGTGAACTGGGCTGCGATGAAAACGGCGCCAACTGCGGCTATAACACCGAGTGCGCGGACCCGGTCTTCAACAGCGTGTGGACTTGCGGGAAAAACGCCGACGGCAGCTTCAAGAAATACTTCGGGCGCGGCGCCAAGCAACTGTCGTACAACTATAACTACGGCCCGTTCTCGCAAGTGATGTACAACGGCGACCAGTCGGTCTTGCTGAAAGACCCGGACCTGGTGGCGTCGACCTGGCTGAACCTGGCCTCGGCCACGTTCTTCTTCGTCTACCCGCAACCACCGAAACCGTCGATGCTGCACGTGATCGACGGCACCTGGGTGCCAAATGCGGCCGACACGGCGGCCGGTGCCGGCAACAACTTCGCCACCACCATCATGATCATCAATGCCGAATGCGGCACCGGCACCGAAAAGCCGGCGGCGCAAAACCGCATCGATTATTACAAGCAGTTCGCGGCCGACCTGGGCTGGAACGTGGCGGGCGAACAGCTGTCGTGCGCCACCATGCAGCGCTTCAGTCCGGCCAGTTCCGCTTCCTACAATATTTATTGGGAAAAGAACTGGAACAGCGGTGGCGATTACCAGTGCCAGCTGGTCAGCTACCAGACGCCGTACAGCGCGCTCATCGCGGGCAATTATGCCAAGTGCGTGGAAAAGAACTGGAATGTCGTGCTGAAGTAATCAGCACAACGTTGCAGCTGTGACATTGCGATAGTCTTCGGCGGCGGCGTTGAAGACACGCCATACAGCTGACCTGCATCGTTACTCCGGCGTGCGGCTTGCCGCCGCCGGATCCCGGCTGCCCCGCCGCGCTGGCACCTGGAATGACGCGCGGCACCAACACATCGAGCACTTGGAAATAAGTAAATGCTGGAACAGGGCTTGCCATGCTATCGCTGCGATGTTGCAAGGTCTACACTGATTTGGCGTGCTCCATCCGCGACAAAAAAGACGACAACGACAACAACGTTCTTCAGGAGACCATCATGCGCCAGCCCCTTCCCTCCCGTCCTTTCCACGCTTTCTTTGCAGCGCTACTGACCTTATGCCTGTGCGCATCCGCCTGGGCGCAAAAAGCCGACAATGGCACCGCCGATGAAGCCGTCGCCATGGTGCAGCAAGTGATTGCGTCCTTCAAAGCCAATGGCAGGGAAAAGACCTTGGCCGAAATAAACAACACCACCAGCGGCAAGTTCCGCGACCGCGACCTGTATGTCACCATCAATGACTTGAGCGGCAAAAACCTGGCGCACGGCGCCAATCCGAAAATGCAGGGCAAGGACTTGATCGACTTGAAAGATGCGGACGGCAAGTATTTCGTGCGTGAGCGCATCGACCTGGCGAAAACCAAGGGCAAGGGCTGGCAGGATTACAAGTTCGTCAATCCGATGTCCAAACAGATCGAACCGAAGGCGATGTACTTTGAAAAGTACGAAGACATGGTCATCAATTGCGGCATCTATAAGCCGGCAAAATAAACTGATACGGTCCGGGCAACACGCATCTGCACCTGCCCGGACTGCGCGCAGCAGGGGACAATGGGTCATCCAACCAGGAGCCCAACATGTCCACCCAACGCAGTTTTATTGAAACCCTGGCCGCCGTGGCCTGGTCATTCGCCGGCTTGCGGCGCAAGCGTGATTTCGACCGCGATGTGGGGGCGTTCAATCC
>JAIENA010000174.1 GCA_019751755.1 Burkholderiaceae bacterium
GGCAAATGTCATCGAAGGTGGTTGAACACACGGCGACACAGGGCGTATCGGGGCGCGGCACCGGCTTGGCGGCCGGCGTGGTGGCCGGGGTGGTCGCCGGGGTGACGGCATCATGCACGGCGGACGCCATGCGCTTGATTTCCAGCGCCGTCATTATTTATTTTCCACCTGCAAGCCCAGTTGGTCCCAGCCTTCGTGGCCCAGTTTTTCCAGGGTCTCGATATTCTTGTCGAAGATCGCATCCGCTTCCGGGAAGGCTTCCACCGCGCGGTCGATGCTGTCTTCGCGCAGCAGGTGCAGGGTCGGATAGGGCGAGCGGTTGGTGTAGTTGCTGATATCGTTGTTATCGGTATCGGCAAACTGGTAATCCGGGTGGAAACTGGCCACCTGCAATTCCCCGTCGAGCTGCATGTCTTCCAGCGCGGCGTCGGCCACGTCGAGGAATTCGTTGTAGTCCTCGAAATCCTGCAACACGTTCGGGTGCATGATCAGGGTCGTGTCAATCTCGGCCGGGTCGGCGTCGGACAGCCATTGCAGTTCATCCATCAGCAGTTCCAACAAGGCCTCGGGCGTGGACGCATCGCACACCACGTAGCGAATCTGGTTCTTGATGTGCACCGCCTTGGCAAACGGGCACAGGTTCAAGCCGATCACGGCCTTCTCCAGCCATTTCTGGGTGGCGGCAATGATCGCGTCGTGGTCGGGAGCTTGCTGAGTCATGATGATAGTCCTTTAATTACTGCAATTACTGATGAGTGGGCGCCATTGTACGCACTCTGAAGGGGCTGTGTCATTTGCTGGCAATTTGCATGCTACTGCCGCCAATTCACCCGCAATAAACACCATCATTTCCCATATACAATTGTCATCACGGTGACATATTTCTTGACCCGGCCGTATAAACGCCCGTACACTGCCCCCTTGATCATGGTCAGTCCGATGTTTCTTATCGACAACGCGACAAAGAATACTATGCAACGATTTAAATTGATTCTGACGGGAAGCGCGATGGCGCTACTGAGCTTGGCACCGGGCATTTCCCGAGCGTTGGATAGCGGCCCGTCTGCCGCTACCACCGCCTCCGCGCCGATCTCGCCATACGCCGCACAGCCCACCTCGCAGTCCACCCCTCTCGCAGCAAAACCCGCCCTGGCCAGTTCCGCCAAACCTGCTCTCAACGAAGACGCCTTCCGCGAAACCGATGTCTGGGGCCGCATTCGCACCGGATACGCGATTCCCGACTTGAGCAATTCGCTGGTCAGCAAACACGTGACGTACTACAGCGCCCACCCGGAACACATGTCCCGCACCGGCGAGCGCGCGTCGCGCTATTTGTTCCACGTGGTGACCGAACTGGAAAAGCGCGGCATGCCAACCGAACTGGCGCTGCTGCCGTTTATCGAGTCCGCCTTCAATCCGCAAGCGCTGTCGAGCGCCAATGCGGCCGGCCTGTGGCAATTCGTGCCGGGCACCGGGCGCGACTACAACCTCAAGCAAACCGCGTTCAAGGATGACCGCCGCAGCGTGCTGTCATCGACCGACGCCGCCCTGAGCTACCTGCAGCGCCTGTACGATATGTTTGGCGACTGGCAACTGGCCCTGGCCGCCTACAACTGGGGCGAAGGCAATGTGCAAAAGGCCATCAAGCGCAATCAGGCCGCCGGCAAGCCCATCGACTTCGACAGCCTGGCCGAGCACATGCCGGCGGAAACCCGCAACTATGTGCCGCGCCTGCAAGCCGTCAAAAACATTGTGGCCAATCCGGCGCAATACAGCCTGCACCTGCCACATATCGATAACCAGCCGTATTTCACTGCCATCGAGAAAACCAGCGACATCGACTTGAAAGTGGCCGCCGAGCTGGCCGAGTTGCCGATGGAAGAATTCAAGGCGCTCAATCCGCAGTTCAACAAGCCGGTCATCACCGGTGACAAGCAGACCCAGATTTTGCTGCCCAAAGCCAATGCGGAGAAATTTACCGCCAACCTGGCGCAATGGGGCCGCGACCTGTCGAGCTGGACTACACACAAGATCACCAGCGCCCGCGAACGCATTGAAACCCTGGCATCGAAGTTCCACACCACGCCAGACGTGATCCGGCAAGCCAACAACATCCCGCAAAAAACCGTGCTGAAAGCCGGCTCCACCATCCTGGTGCCGAAAACCTCCGCGTCGCTCGACGTGGACATCGCGCCGGAAGTCGCCGACAGCGCCATGATGGCGCTGGAAGCCGACCGCGGCCCGGTCAAAACCAGCCGCTATAAACAGGCCACAGGCGACACCAGCAGCAAGAATGCCCCGGTTGCGCTGGTCAAGGCCCGCGTCTCGCGCGACGCCGCCGGCAAGAAGAAATCCCGTAACAATTAAATTGTTACGGGCGTCTGTTCAATAGCACAGACATGCTGCCGCATTGCTGCTGAAAAGTTGCAGATGCGGCAGCCAGCCCCTACAATCTCGCTCTTGCGAACCAATCAACCCTTACTGTCGTTGACGCCGCCCCGGTGTGCGTGCCATCGCAGCAGTAGTAATCGGAGTCACTATGGCATTCCTGCAAGGTAAAAAAATCCTCATCACGGGCCTCCTGTCCAACCGTTCCATCGCTTATGGTATCGCCAAGGCGTGCCACCGCGAAGGCGCCGAACTGGCCTTCACCTATGTGGGCGAACGCTTCAAGGACCGCATCACGGAATTCGCCGCTGAATTCGGCAGCAAGCTGGTGTTCGATTGCGACGTGTCCAGCGATGAACAGATCGACGCACTGTTCCGCGACCTGAACCAGCAATGGGAATTCCTCGACGGTTTCGTACACGCGATCGGCTTTGCGCCGCGCGAAGCGATTGCCGGTGAATTCCTCGACGGCCTGACCCGCGAAAACTACCGCATCGCCCACGACATTTCCGCCTACTCGTTCCCGGCCATGGCGAAAGCCGCGCTGCCGATGCTGCGCGAAGGCTCGTCGCTGCTGACCCTGTCGTACCTGGGCGCGGTGCGCGCAATTCCTTACTACAACACCATGGGCCTGGCCAAAGCGTCGCTGGAAGCGTCGGTGCGTTACCTGGCTGAAAACCTGGGCCAAAAAGGCATCCGCGCCAACGGCATTTCCGCCGGCCCGATCAAGACCCTGGCCGCCTCCGGCATCAAGGACTTCGGCAAGCTGCTGGGCTTTGCCTCGTCGCACGCCCCGCTGCGCCGCAACGTGACGATCGACGAAGTCGGCAACACCGCCGCCTTCCTGCTGTCCGACCTGTCCTCCGGCATGACCGGCGACATCCTGTACGTCGACGGCGGCTTCTCGCACGTGATGGGCCTGAACGCGTCCGATTACCAGTAATCCGCGCGCTCGACTGGGGCCCGGTCCGCGACCATGCGGGCCGGGCCCTTTTTCTTTGCACCAAGTGATCGACCACTGGCCCATGTAACAACTTTGTAGCCCGTCAGCTTGGCGTAAGAATTTATCTGTGCACTTTCGGACGAAATGATGTATTATGCTTGCTTGTGCATTGCAACACTGCAAGCACCTAAATAATAACGAGCAGCTACGCAGCCTGGGCCCATCGATCGGATGTGGTCCTATAAAGCCCCCCGCCCTTAGTGCCACATATGGCACTGTCCCGGCGCAAAGCTTTTGTGCCGAAATTTCTAATACACCCGTTTAGAGTCATTTCGCTTTGGTTCGCGTTGCTATTTTGCGTATTGCTTTTGGCAAGACGCTGATTTTTACGAAAGATACTGAATGACTTTTGAAGCACTTGGCCTCCACACGTCCCTCCTCAAAGCGCTGACCGATTCCGGCTACACCAAGCCAACCCCGGTACAGGAGCAGGCTGTGCCTGCCGCGATCGCAGGCAAGGACTTGTTGGTGTCCTCCCAGACCGGTTCCGGCAAGACCGCGGCATTCATGCTGCCGTCGCTGCACCGTCTGGCGCAAGATGAATCGGCCCCAACCGGCCGCACCCCGGCGCAAGAAGTCCAATCGGCTAAAGCCCGCGGCGAACGCCCACGTTTCAAGCCAGCCCAGCCAAAAATGCTGGTACTGACGCCGACCCGCGAACTGGCCCTGCAAGTTACCACCAATACCGACAAATACTGCGCCAACCTGCGCCGTATCAAAGCCGTTGCCATCCTGGGCGGCATGCCTTACCCGAAACAGATGCAACTGCTGTCGCGTAACCCGGAAATCCTGGTTGCCACCCCAGGCCGTCTGATCGACCACATGGAGTCGGGCAAGATCGACTTCTCGCAACTGCAAATCCTGGTACTGGATGAAGCGGACCGCATGCTGGACATGGGCTTCATCGACGACATCGAAAAAATCGTCGCAGCCACGCCGGCAAACCGCCAGACCATGCTGTTCTCCGCCACGCTGGACGGCGTAGTGGGCAACATGGCGCGCCGCATCACCAAGGATCCAATGGTGATCCAGATCGTCAGCGCCGCCAACAAGCATGAAAACATCACCCAGCGCGTCCACTTTGTCGACGACCTGTCGCACAAGAACCGCCTGCTGGACCACCTGCTGCGCGACGAAACGCTGGACCAGGCCGTGGTCTTCACCGCCACCAAGCGTGACGCCGACACCATCGCCGACCGCCTGAACATCGCCGGTTTCTCGGCCGCCGCACTGCATGGCGACATGCACCAGGGCGCCCGTAACCGCACGCTCGACAGCATGCGCCGTGGCCAGGTCAAAGTTCTGGTGGCAACCGATGTGGCCGCACGCGGTATCGACGTGCCGACCATCACCCACGTGTTCAACTACGACTTGCCGAAATTCGCGGAAGACTACGTGCACCGTATCGGCCGCACCGGCCGCGCCGGTCGCAACGGCCTGGCCGTGTCGCTGGTGAACCACTCGGAAAACATGAACGTGCGTCGCATCGAGCGCCTCACCAAGCAAACCATTCCGGTGACCGTGGTAGAAGGCTACGAGCCGAAGCGCTCCGCCACCCCGCGTCCAGCCCGCCCAGGCTGGAAACCAGGCGAAGGCCGCAAGCCGGCCCAGCGCAGCTTCAGCAAGCCGGGCGCACCGCGCGAAGGCGGCTACAACCGTGAAGGCGGCGGCTTCAACCGCGAAGGCGGCAGCCACTCCACCTTCAGCCGTGACGCGGCATCGCCAGCCCGTGAAGGCGGCTACAACCGCGAAAGCCGTTTCAGCCGCGACAGCGCCCAGCCGGCACGCGAAGGTGGCTACAACCGCGATACCCGCGGTAGCCGCGACGCCAACTTCAGCACCCGCCGCTACGGCGACCGTTAATCGGTTCATGTAGGGCCACCCAAGCCACCGGCATCCCACCGGTGGCTTTTTTATTTGGACTTTTCCTTTTTTTGTCGATATACTTGCTTGATCAAGTATATTTCAAGGATTAATCATGGATTCGTTAAGCAATGTGCCTGAACCAGCCGACGACACCGCGCTGGACTTTTGCCTGCGCCTGGCCCGCGCCCAGGCGGCCGTGGTGCGCCGCCTCGATGCCGCGCTGGGCGGCCATTTCGGCATCAGCTTTGGCGACTTCCAGTTGCTGCACCACCTGGCTCGCGCCCCGGGTGGCCGCCTGCGCCGGGTCGACCTGGCCGAGCGCCAGGGCTTGACGGCATCGGGCGTCACGCGCAGCCTGCTGCCGCTGGAAAAAACCGGCTTGGTCGGCCGCCAGCCCGATCCGCGCGATGCCCGCGTCGGCTACGCCGTCATCACGCCGGCCGGCCACACGACACTCGACAACGCGCTGGTGACGGCGCGCGAGGTGGCGGCCGACTTGTTGCGCCACGCGCCGCCCGACCAGTTGCAGGCGGTGTCGGCCGTGCTCGGCCTGGTGGCCGGCGCCACCTTTATCTGAGGCCGCCATGCGCCACCCTTTATTAAACGATACGAATTTCCGCTGGCTGATGGGCGGCGCGGTGCTGTCCGGCCTGGGCGATCAGCTCACCATGATCGCCCTGCCCTGGCTGGTCTTGAAAATGACCGGTGATCCGCTCGCGCTGGGCCTCGTGATCGCCATGATGAGCGTGCCGCGCGCCGTGTTCATGCTGATTGGCGGCGCGCTGGTCGACCGCTACTCGCCGAAGTCGGTGCTGATGGTGACCAAGTTTGCCAATGCCGCTGTGCTTGGCGCGCTAGCGGCCCTGGTGCTGGGCGCGCCCGCGCTGCTGACCATGCCGCTGATGTATGGAATGGCCTTGGCCATGGGGCTGGCGCATGCCTTCAGCATCCCCGCAGGCACGTCCATCCTGCCTGGCGTGGTGGCACCCGGCCATTTGCAGGCTGCCAACGGCACGATGATGGGCATGCGCCAGTTGCTGATGCTGGCCGGACCATTGCTTGGCGCCTTGTTGCTGGTGGTGGGTGGCGACGACATCCAAGCCGCCGCACAAAACAGCCAAGGCAGCGGCAATGCCAACGGCATTGGTTTTGCGTTCGCCTACGATTGCGCCAGCTTCCTGATTTCCGCCTGGACCCTGGCCAAAGTCAGGCCGCTGGCCAACGCCGCACCAGCGGCCCCTGCCTCCTCATCCTATCAGGGCGTGCTGCACGCCGTGGCGGAAGGCTTGCGCGCCTTGTGGCACAACGTGCCGGTGCGTACCTGCATGGCCTATTGGTCGCTGGTGGCGGTGGTGATCGGCGGCACCATGCAGGTGGCGCTGCCACTGCTGGCGTCGCGCAATTTGAATGGCGCGGCGGCACTGGGCATCCTGTTGGGGGCGCACGGAACCGGCACCTTGATCGGCATGGCGATATCGCGGAAGAAGTTACGTGCCATCACGTTCGGTGCCACCATCCTGGCAGTCGATGCGCTGGTGGGCTTGCTGATGGCGCCACTGGGCGCCATCACGGCAGCATGGCATGGCGCCGCACTGCTGGGCGTAATCGGCGTACTGGGAGGCTATATGCAAATTGCCGTCTTCACGTGGATGCAGCAAAGCGTACCGCCGCACATGCTGGGCCGCGCGATGAGTATCTTCATGTGCATCTTCATGGGGGTGGCGCCGTTGTCCGCCACGGTGATCGGCGCGCTGCTGCAGTGGATCACACTGGCGCAATTGTTTGCCGGGGGCGGTGCGCTGCTGCTGGCGCTGGCCACGTTTGCCTGGGTGGCGACGCCGATGCGGCATATAGAAGCCGCACCGGCATCGCAGACGGTCAGTCCGCCCTGAAGTTCTGCCCCAGGGACATCGGCTTGTTCAGCAAGATGGTCTTGGGGTCACGGCAGATGTAGACCAGCACGATGATGGTGGCCAGATACGGCAGCATCGACAGGAATTCGGACGGGATGTCCAGGCCGAAGCCCTGGCCGTGGAATTGCAGCATCGTGACGCCGCCAAACAGGTACGCGCCCAGCACCACGCCGCGCGGTTTCCAGGTGGCGAACACCACCAGCGCCAGCGCGATCCAGCCGCGCCCCGCCGTCATGCCTTCCACCCACATCGGCGTCAGCGCCATCGACATATAGGCGCCGGCCAGCCCCGCCATCGCGCCGCCAAACAGCACGGCGGCGTAGCGCAGCAGGATCACGTGGAAGCCGATCGCGTGCGCGCTGTGGGGCGACTCGCCCACCGCGCGGATCAACAGTCCCAGGCGGGTGCGGGCCAGCATCCAGCCGGTCGCCACCGCCAGCGCGATCGACGCGTACACCATGATGTCGAAGCGGAACAGCAACGGCCCGAGCAGCGGAATATCCGACAACAAGGGAATCGGCAATTTCGCCAGCGGCTCGACCGTCTGTCCCGCCAGCCCGCGCCCAAGGAAGGCCGACAAGCCGACGCCAAACAGCGTCAGCGCCAAGCCGGTCGCGACCTGGTTGGTTTGCAGGGTCAACACCAGGAAGGCAAACAGCAGCGCCAGCGCCATGCCCGCCAGTGCGGCGGCGCCCAGTCCCAAACCGGCGCTGCCGGTGGACAGGGTGACGGCAAAGCCCATCACCGCGCCCGTCAGCATCATCCCCTCCAGTCCCAGGTTCAGCACCCCGGCCCGTTCCGCCACCAATTCTCCCAGCGATGCGAAGATCACGGGCGTGGCCGCGCCAGCGGTGCTGGCGAGGAAGGCAATCAGGTAGTCGGCGTTCACGCGGCACCTCCTTGTGCAGTAACAGCCGCCGCTGCGGGCGCGGGACGCAGGCGCGGCTTGAAGCGGTAATGAATAAACAGGTCGGCCGCCAGCAGGTAAAACAGCAGCAAGCCCTGGAACAGGCCGGTAATCGCATTCGGCAAACCCAGTTCGATCTGCGCCGACTCGCCTCCGATATACAGCAACGACATCAGCAACGACGCCAGCACCACGCCCAGCGGGTGGAGCCGGCCCACATAGGCCACGATGATGGCGGCAAAGCCATAGCCGGGCGACACGGAAGGCTGCAACTGCCCGATCGGGCCGCACACTTCGCCCACGCCGGCAATGCCCGCCAGCGCACCGCTGATCAGGAACGCCGCCCAGACGTTGCGGCGCTCGGAAAAGCCGGCGTAGGCCGCCGCCATCGGCGCCATGCCCGACACTTGCATGCGGTAGCCGGCAAAGGTGCGCGCGCAAAAGAACCACGCGCCACCGGCCGCCGCCAGCGCCAGCAGCAAGGCCGCATTGGTGCGCAAGCCTTCCACCAGCAGCGGCAGCATGGCCGCGTCACTGAACATCTTCGATTGCGGGAAATTGAAGCCGGCCGGATCGCGCAGCGGCCCATGCGTCAAGTAACTGAGCAGCAGGTAGGCGACATACACCAGCATCAGGCTGGTCAGAATTTCACTGGTGTTAAAGCGGGTGCGCAGCAACGCCGGAATCGCCGCCCACAGCATGCCGCCCACCGCACCGGACAAGATCACCAGCGGCAGCACCCAGCCCGCATCGACGTCATCGAAATACAGCGCCACCGCGCCGGCTGTCACCGCGCCGATGGTCAACTGGCCATCGGCGCCGATGTTGGCGACGTTGGCCCGAAAACCCAGTGCTAGGCCAATGCCGCACAGGATCAGCGGCGTGGCTTTCAACAGCAATTCACCGATGCCATAGGCGGTGGTGGCGGGTTTCACGAAGTACACATAAAACGCGTGCAGCGGGTCCTGTCCCAGCCCATAAAACAGGATGGACCCAGTCACCAGCATGGCCAGCGCCGCAATCAGCGGCGACGCCAACATCATAGCGCGCGATGGCTCCGGCCGAGCTTCAAGTCGGGACATGCTGAACTCCTTCGGACAATGCGCGTGGCGCGCCATGATGCGGGACAATGTTACGCAAACGCGTGAGAGAAGGTTCGGGACGTGCTTCAAGCCTGGACATACGATGCTCCTTCCTGCTGTGCCGCAGGGGCGGTTTCCACGTGGTCGAAATCGCCGCTCATCCACACACCCACCTGGTTGATCGAGGTTTCCGACGTCTTTACGGCGCGCGACAGGCGGCCTTTCGCAATCACGGCGATGCGGTCGGTCATCATGAACAATTCTTCGATTTCCTCCGACAGCACCAGCACCGCGACACCCTGCTCGCGCATGTCGATGATGGCTTGCCGGATCAGCATGGCCGCGCCGATGTCGACGCCCCAGGTGGGCTGCGCCAGCACCAGCACTTTCGGCGCCAGCGTGATTTCACGGCCGACGATAAACTTTTGCAGATTGCCGCCGGACAGGCTGGACGCGGCCGATTTTTCGCCGCCGCATTTGACGTTGAAGCGGGCGATCACGTCGCGCGCAAAGGCGGCAATGGTCTTGTGCTGCACCAGGCCGTTTTTCACCATGCCGGTTTGACCGGCCGGAACATAGCCGGTCAGCAGCGCATTGTCGGCCAGCGACAAATCCGGCACCGCGCCGCGCCCCAGCCGCTCTTCCGGCACGAAGCACAGGCCGCGTTCGCGGCGCTGGGCGGGGTTCAGGTGACCCACCGCCTGCCCCAGCAGTTTCAATGACGCGGCATCGGCCAGCAGGCATTCGCCGGAAATCGCTTTCAACAATTCCTGCTGGCCGTTGCCGGACACACCGGCAATGCCGACAATCTCGCCGCTGCGCAATTGCAGCGAGACGTCCTTGAGCGCCGTGCCAAACGGATCGACCGGCGTGAAATTGAGTTGATCGAGCGCCAGCCGCACCTCACCGGCG
The DNA here is from genome assembly GCA_019751755.1 of Burkholderiaceae bacterium. Taxonomy (GTDB): domain Bacteria; phylum Pseudomonadota; class Gammaproteobacteria; order Burkholderiales; family Burkholderiaceae_D; genus Rugamonas. The sequence goes on from JAIENA010000174.1 coordinate 10,072, forward strand.
TCGCGTGGCGTCAGGCGGCAACTGGGCAACTCGCGGCCGATCATCAATTCGGCCAGCGAGCGCGCGGTTTCGTTGCGCGGGATGGCGGTGCCGGACACGCGGCCGCTGCGCAGCACCGTGGCCTTGTCGCACAAGGCCTGGATTTCATCGAGCTTGTGGCTGATATACAGGATCGAGCAGCCTTCGCGGGCCAGCCGGCGCAGCGACTCGAACAGTTTGAGTACCGCTTCCGGCGTCAGCACCGAGGTCGGTTCATCCATGATCAGCAGCTTGGGATTTTGCAGCAGGCAGCGCACGATCTCGACGCGCTGCCGCTCACCCACCGACATGCTGTGCACCAGACGGTGCGGGTCGAGCGGCAAGCCGTAATCTTCCGACACCTGCTTGATGCGGGGCGCGAGTTTTTCCGGCGAGATTTTATCGTCGAGCGCCAGCGCGATGTTTTGCGCCACCGTCAAGGTTTCAAACAGCGCGAAGTGCTGGAACACCATGCCGATACCGAGCTTGCGCGCGGCCGACGGCGAAGCAATCCGGACCGGATCGCCTTCCCAGAAAATGTCGCCCGCATCGGGATGCGTGACGCCGTAAATCATTTTCATCAACGTGCTTTTGCCCGCCCCGTTCTCACCCAGCACGGCATGGATTTCACCGGGCATGACGCTCAGGTCGACCGCATCATTGGCGACAACAGAAGGATAAATCTTGGAAATCCCGCGCAACCTGAGCCTTGGTTCAAGCAAGGACTGAGGCGCGGAAGGATCTGCGGCTGAATTCATTATGTGGACACTCCTTGCGGCGGTTGTATACAACTGACATGCCATTTCTCGCGACATAGGGACCCCGGCAAAAGCCCCAGAAAGGTGCAGCCAGCGCCATTCTGGTGCGGCCCCGCACCGATTGTATGCAGTACAGGAGAAACCACCGGCGCGTGGCGCTTTCGCCACGCTTGACACTTACTGTATACAAATTTTTGTGGGATTGCGCACTATTTCGTACACAATGAATCCATCGACTGAGCGAGTGTCTTTTTTCATCACACCCTGTGATTCCCTTCAAACGAGACCCCACACCATGAGCACTGCATCCCGCATCGTCGAACCGGCCGGCATCATTGAAATGGGCGCCGCCACGCGCAGCAAGGCCACCGGCATCAAGGCGGGCCAAGGCCGCGAAGGCAGCAACGCGGGCAGCGGCGGCGCGGCGGCGGCTGGCGCCAAACCCGCCAAGCGCGGCACCACGGCCGTGGACTTACGCATTTATCGTGCCGTGGTCAATGCCGTGATGAGCCACAAACTGCCGCCCGGCACCCACCTCGGCGAATCGGATTTCTGTGAACTGTACAAGGTCAGCCGTACCACGGTGCGCAAGGCGCTGCAACGCCTGGCGCATGACCACATCATTGAATTGCGCCCCAACCGCGGCGCAGTGATCGCTTCCCCCACCCCCGAGGAAGCGCGTGAAATTTTTGCCGCGCGGCGCGCGATCGAACGTGAAATCGTGCCACTGGCGATCCGCAACGCCAGCATCAATGCCGCCTCGCTGCAGCGCATCCATGCCGCGATGGCGGAAGAAGAAGCGGCGCGCCGCAGCGGCGACCGCGCCAACTGGATCCGCATGGGCGGCGAATTCCACTTGCTGCTGGCCGAACTGGCCGGCAACCGGGTGCTGCAACGCTACATGGGCGAACTGGTGTCGCGCTGCTCGCTGATCATCGCGCTGTATGAAAGCCCCGGCTCCCATATGTGCGAGAACGATGAGCACCGCCAGTTGGTGGCGCTGATCGAGGCCGGCCAGTGCGAGCAGGCCGTCGCGCTGATCGAACACCACTTGCTGGAAATCGAGAGCCGCCTGCGCCTGGGCGTGGTCTCCCGCAAAGTCAAACTGGCCGACGCACTGGCCGGACTGTAAGCACGGTATACAAACCGCAGGACCCAAAGCGGGCGCAGGCCCGTTACTTGCTAAGCATTAGAAGTACTCACGATCACCACCACCCTTGGAGCTCCACATGATTCAGCAATTCAGGAAAAGTACTGCCGCCGTTGCCATCCTTGCCGCCGGCATGGGTGTGGCCCACGCCGCCGACTGGAGCGACACTTCGATCAGCTACCGCTACGGCACCGATTTCGCCGAACCGTACAATCCGACCGACATCAAGAAAAACATCGTCAACCTGAGCCACGCCAGCGGCTACAAGTACGGCTCGAATTTCTTCAGCGCCGATATGCTGCTGTCCGACAAGAACGACCCGTCGTCGGCCCGCTCGAAGACCGGCGCCCACGAAGTGTATGTGGTGTACCGCCACACGCTGGACCTGGGCAAGGTCACCGGCCAAGAGTTGAAGGCGCCCGGCATTCGCGGCTATGGCTTCACGGCCGGCTTCGACATGAACACCAAGGTTGACGCGGGCTATAACTCGAAGAAACGCATGCTGGTGGCCGGTCCGACCGTGATGTTCGACGTGCCCGGCTTCCTCAACGTCAGTCTGCTGGCGCTGTGGGAAAGCAATGCGCCGTACAGCACCTTTACCCAGTCCGGCACGGAGCGCTACCGCTACAAAACGCACCCGATGCTGACCGCCGCCTGGCTGATCCCGCTGTCGAACAGCGTGCCGGTGACCTTCGAGGGCTTTGCCAACTTTATCGCCAGCAAGGGCAATGATGAATTCGGCGGCAAGACCGCCCGCGAGACCAACATCGACATGCAGATCATGTACGACATGAGCAGCGCAGTGGGAGCCGCCAAGAATACCTTCAAGGTCGGCGTCGAGTACCAGTACTGGAAAAACAAGTTCGGCAACAACGCCAACGGCTTTGCCGGATCGGGAGCTTTCGCCAAGACCCCGATGATCCGCGCCGAGTACCATTTCTGAACCGGAGAGAAAGATGACCATGAATCGCCGCAAACTGCTGACCACCTGCACCCTGGCCGCACTGGCCGCCAGCGTGCCTTACGCCGCAACGGTGCACGCCGCCGAAGAACCCTTGAAAGTCGGTTTTGTCTATGTCGGTCCGGTGGGCGACGCCGGCTGGACCTATGCGCATGACCAGGGCCGTCTGGAAATGGAAAAACAACTGGGCGCCAAGGTCAAAAGCACCTACGTCGAGAGCGTGCCGGAAGGCGCCGACTCCGAGCGCGTGATCCGCAAGCTGGCGAGCGACGGCAACAAGCTGATTTTCACGACCTCGTTCGGCTACATGAACCCGACCGAAAAAGTCGCGAAAGCCTTCCCCAATATCGTGTTCCAGCACGCCACCGGTTTCAAGACCAGCAAGAACATGGGCACCTATGAAACCCGTTTGTATGAGGGTGCCTACCTGCTGGGCGTGATCGCGGGCAAGATGACGAAGTCGAATACCCTGGGCTTCGTCGCCTCGTTCCCGATTCCCGAAGTGATCCGCAACGTCAATGCCTTTACGCTGGGCGCGCAAAGCGTGAACCCGAAAATCAAGACCAAGGTGATCTGGGTGAACTCGTGGTATGACCCGGCCAAGGAACGCCAAGCGGCGGAAACCATGATTGCGCAAGGCGCTGATGTGCTGAGCCAGAACACCGATTCGCCCGCCACCTTGCAGGCCGCGCAGGAAAAAGGCGTGTATGCGTTCGGCTGGGATTCGGACATGGCCAAGTTCGCCCCGAAAGCGCACCTGACGGCCGCCACCAACAACTGGGGCGGCTACTATACGGAGACCGCAAAAGCGGTGCTGGCCGGCACCTGGAAGCCGACCGACATCCACGGTGGCATCAAGGAAGGCATGGTCAAAATGTCGCCATTGAATCCCGTCGTGCCGGCCGATGCCGCGAAGGCCTATGACGCCAAATTGAAGGTGCTGTCCGATGGTTCGTTCCATCCGTTCCAGGGCCCGATCAAGGATCAATCGGGCAAGGTGCGGGTGGCTGCGGGTGCGGTGATGCCGATGAAGGAACTGCTGTCGATTAATTATTATGTGCAGGGGATCGAGGGCGCGATTCCGAAGTAATGCGTCACGGGGGTTGGGGGACCCGGTCCGCCCACCCCCACAACGACACGCCTCGCTATGGGAGGCCCGATAAGCGGGGACGCCC
>JAIENA010000177.1 GCA_019751755.1 Burkholderiaceae bacterium
GCACCGGGTCCGCATCGCCGCCAAGAAGGCCCGCTACACGGCGCAATTTTTCCAGTCGCTGCTGCCGCCGAAACCAGCGGCGCGCTATCTGCAACGCCTGGCTGCGCTGCAAGATGGGCTGGGAAGGCTAAACGACCTGGTCATGGCGCGGACACTGCTGGCGCAGCTCGCGCGGGATAGCGCCGCCCCGGCGCGGCACCTGGCCTTTGCCGACGGCTATCTTGCCGCGTTGAGCGCCGCCGCGACGAGCGCGCTACGCGCGCCGATGGCGCGGGCACGGCGGCGCAAAGGACCCGAAGACTTAATCAAGAAATGACGGTGATGCAGAAATCACACAGGCCAACTGAAAATTTTGGAAAATTTGATACAAATCAAATTCAACACAAATAGAACTAGCATATTTGCCGTCAAATTCTTTACACCAGCCGCCCGCGTTTGTAATATTGCGCTTAAATAATGAAAGTTACTTGCGGTCGCTCCCCAAACCCCCGTGGCGCCGCATCTGTCTGACACGAGGCCCCTTTTGACCCTCGCGCGCCCCGTCCCCGCACGTCCCCCGATACAACGCATTACTTAATTAAACGCAATGGCCGGCGCGCCGCCGCACGCCGGTCTCGAATGGAGAACACCATGACGCATGCCGTCCGCACCCCTGGCAGGGGAACGCGCGCCCTCTTGCTGGCCGCCAGCGTTGCCGTTGCCGTACCTGGCATGGCCGCTACCAAGGAAGAAAAACGCCTGGCCGAACTGGAACGCAAGCTCGAAGCGAGCATGAAGACCATCGAGGCGCTCAATGCCCGCATTGGCGAACTGGAGCAGAGCAGCAGCCGCGCCGCGCAAGCGAGCGCCAGTCAGGCCGCCACGCGCGAACTGGCGGTCAGCGCCAGCGCCGCCGCCAGCACGGCCGCCGCCTCGGCAACGGAAGCGGCCAGCCGCGCCAGCGCCATCGAATCGAGCCTGGCGCAGATGCAGGACGCCAGCCAGCGCAGCGCCGCCACCGTCGGCGTGCCGCTGCATGGCTTCATGGACGTCGGTTACGTCCAGTCGAACCGCAAACGGGCCGATGGCCGCAAGAGCGGCTTCACGCTCGGCAATGTCGACTTCTACCTGACGCCGGAGTTCGGCGACCGCATCAAGAGCCTGATCGAACTGGCCTTTGAATACGGCGACGAGGGCACCCTCAATACCGACCTCGAACGCATGCAGTTCGGCTATACCTTCGACAACAACATGACCTTGTGGGCCGGTCGCTTCCACACGCCTTATGGCTACTGGAACACCGCATTCCACCACGGCGCACAAATCCAGACCTCGATCGCGCGTCCACGCTTGGTGGCGTTCGAAGACCAGGGCGGCATCCTGCCGGCGCACACGGTCGGCCTGTGGCTCACCGGCCAGGCACCGCTCGGCAGCGGCAAGATCGGCTATGACGCCTTTGTCGGTAACGGCCCGCGCCTGATGGAAGGCGTGATCGACTTCCAGGGCATGCGCGACGATAACGGCAACAAGCTGGCCGGCGGCGCCGTCAAGTACCGCTTCGGCGGGGCGGCTGATGGCCTGGTGCTTGGCGTGCACGGCATGCAGGGCGACTACAACGATTACCAGAACACCAGCACGCCAGTGGCAGCCGGCAAGATGCGCATGGCCGGCGCGTTCGGCTACTTCGAAAACGACGACTGGGAAACGATCGCCGAGTACTATCACTTCAACAACATCAACCGCGGCGGCGCCCCCGGTGCGCCCAACACGTTCGGCAGTTGGGCCGGCTTCGTCCAGGCCGGCCGCAACATCGATGCCAGCCTGACCGCCTTCGTGCGCTGGGAAAAGGCCAGCCTGAACGCCAGTGACAATTACTTCCGTGGCCTGGAAGCGGGCAGCTCGTACACCCGCCAGGCGCTGGGCTTGCGCTATACGATCAATCCGAAGACGGCGCTGAAATTTGAGCTGCTGCGCACCGACGACGCACGCGAAGGCCGCTCGAACGAAGCGCAAGTGCAAGCGGCGATCCGCTTCTGAGGCCGCCATGCAGCCGACACGCCGCCTGCTGCTCGCCTGCGCTGCGAGCGCCCTGCTGGCCGGTCCCGCGCTGGCCGCGCCCTCCCTGTACGGCATCGGCGCGCGCTGGACCGATGACCGGCAGACGGTGCTGACGCTGGCGCGCTTTCAGGGCAAGCCGCTGTTGCTGACCATGGCCTACAGCACTTGCCGCCGGATCTGCACGCAATCGATGCTCAAGCTCGAGCAATTACAGCAAGAAGCCGACGCCGCCGGGCGTGAGATCGAAGTCGTGGTGGTCAGCTACGACCCGCTCAACGATACGCCGCAGACCTGGGCCGACTACCGCAAGGCGCGCCGCCTGGCGCGGCCCAACTGGCACTTCCTCACCGGGGACCAGGCCGGCACGCGGGCGCTGGCGGCCTGGCTCGGCGTGGCCGACTTTTGGTCGCTCGACGACCACGTGCTGCACGACTTCCGGATCGCCATCGTCGATGCGCGGGGCATGTTGCAAAGGCAAGTCAATTGGCAAGATTTAAAACTGCGCGGGCTGTGGTAGCCGCACCAAGGAGAACATGATGAAACACGCAATTTGCGCCATCGCCGCGGCGCTGGCCTGGACCCATGCCGGCGCCGCGCTGGCGGGCGACCTGTACGTGATCGCCCATCCCGGCCTCAAGATCGACGCCGCCGATGTGCGCGATATCTACCTGGGGGACAAGCTGATTGCCGGCGGCGTCAAGCTGGCGCCACTCGACAATTCAGCGGCGCAAAAAGAGTTCCTGGCGCGCGTGGTCAATTTCGACGCCGGCAAATACGGCACGATCTGGGCCAAGAAAGGCTTCCGTGACGGCCTCAATCCGCCCCCGATCAAGGGCGGCGACGCCGCCGTGATCGCCGAGGTCAAGTCGCATCCCGGCGCCATCGGCTACGTCACCAGCAAGCCCGACAGCAGCGTCACCGTGATCCAGAAATACTGAGCGGCCATACGATCCCTGGCGCTGACTGCCGACCTGGTCCGGCAACCACTGCGCCGCTTCCCTACCTGCCGCCCCGGAGTCCTTATGTCCAACATCCAACACCGATCGCCGTTGCGCGCACTGCCGCCGCCGGCCGGTCCCACCTCGCTGTACGCGGCGCACGGCCTGTTTGCACCTGGCGTGCGCCTGATGCGCAACGTCAATTTCGTCGTCAAGGCGATCCTGATCTCGGCGCTGTTCATCGTCACCATCGCCGGCCTGTTGTACTTGTTTGTCAGCGCGTCGCGCAGCGAGCAGGCCGTCACGCAATCGGAACGGCGTGGCCTGGCGTACAACCGCGTCCTGCTCGATGTGCTGCAGCAGGGACAGACACTGCGCCGCGAAGCGCTGATGGCGCTGGCTGCGGGACAGCCACTGGCGCCGGCCGCGCAAGCGGCGCGGCTGCAGGGGCCGCTGGCAAAGCTGGCGGAATTGGACCAGTTGTACGGCGCGGAACTGGCCACCGGAAACATGGAATCGGCGCTGCGTGACGGCCTGGCCAAGGCCGCCGGCGAAACCGATCCGCGCCGCGCAACCCGGGCCTACACCGCGTGGATCCAGCTGATGGTCGATGACATCGCCACCGTGACGCGCACCTCGCAACTGGCGCTGGACCCGGCACAGTCAACCTTTTACCTGATGATGGCGTCGTTTGAGCGGCTGCCGGATGTGCTGGAACAAAGCGCGCTGGTGCACGCCGTGGGCAGTCTGGCCCTGAGCGGCCAGCCGGTACTCGATCCGCTGCAAGTACAGCAGCTCAATGGCGCCGAAACCATCATCGCCTTCAGCACCAAGAAAATGCTGGCCGACCTGAAGCTGGTCAGTGGCGCCGCCGCCACCAACGACAGTGCCATCGAACAAGCCGAGGTCGCGCTGAAGCGCTTCCTTTCCGCCGCTGACCAGTACGTGATCGATGCCGATACGCTGAAACCAGAAAACCGCGCCGCCTTCGGCGATGCGGGCGAGAAGGCGCTGTCGGCCAATTTCGCGCTGGCGCGCCAGTTGGTCGATGAACTGGACCGCCAGCTGGAGGCGCGCCTGGCGGCGTCGCAGCGGCACATGTACGCGATCGGGCTGGTGGTGTTCATCACGATCATGGTGGCAGCCTATTTCTTTGCCTGCTTCTACCGCGCCACGCTGGGTGGTCTGCGTCTGGTGTCGTCGCACCTGAAAGAAATGGCGGGCGGCGACTTGCGGCGCGCGCCGGCCGATCCGCTCGGCAATGACGAGCCGGCCATCGTGATCCGCGACCTGCAAAAAACCTATGCGGCGCTGCATGAACTGATACGGGTGGTGCGCCATTCCGCGCGGGCGCTGCTGGCAACCAGCCAGGAAATCACCACGGTCAGCACCGACCTGTCCGAACGCACGGAAGCGGCGGCATCGGCGCTGGAGCAGCAGGCCGCGACCATGGAAGAAATCGGCTCGGTGGTGGCAAGAAATACCGATCAAGTCGAGTCCGCCGCTCAGTTCGCGCGTGAAAACGAGCAAAGCGCCGAAGTCGGCGGCCAGGTGATCCGTGGCGTGGTCGACGCCATGCAGAACATCGACGCCCATTCGACGAAAATCCGCGACATCATCGGCGTCATCAACGAAATCGCGTTCCAGACCAATATCCTGGCCCTCAATGCCGCGGTGGAAGCGGCCCGTGCCGGTGAGCAGGGACGCGGCTTCGCCGTGGTCGCCACCGAGGTGCGCAACCTGGCGCAGCGCAGCGCCATGGCCGCGGCCGAGATCAAGAACTTGATCACGGAGAGCGTCAACCAGGTCCGCAGCGGGAGCGAAGTGGCGGGACAGGCCGGTACCGCGATGCAGGACATCGTCGACAACGCCCGCAAAATCAAGGCTTACCTGTCCGAGGTGGCGGCGGCGTCACGTGAGCAGACCTCCGGCGTCAACGAGGCCGGCGCCGCGATCCAGGACCTGGACCGCAATACCCAGGCCAACAACACGCTGGTCCATGAAACCGCGTCGGCCGCCAATGTGCTGGCGGGACAAGCCGAACAGCTGGAACAGGAAATCGCGAACTTCCAGGTGGTCTGAGGTATCCTCATCGCGACAGGCCGCAACCGGCACCATAAAAAAAGGCTTCCCGCAGGAAGCCTTTTTTACGCTACAACCGATGCTTTATTGCACTTGCACGGTGTCCGCCACGCTACGGAATTCTTCGATCTGGTCGAAGTTCATGTAGCGGTAGATGTCGGCGGAGTTCTTGTCGAGCACGCCGATCTGCGACATGTACTCTTCCTTGGTCGGGATGCGGCCCAGCGCCGAGCACACCGCCGCCAGTTCCGCCGAACCCAGGTACACATTGGTTTCCAGGCCCAGGCGGTTCGGGAAGTTACGGGTCGAGGTCGACATCACGGTGGCGCCCTTGCGGATCTGCGCCTGGTTACCCATGCACAGCGAGCAGCCCGGCATTTCCATGCGCGCGCCGGTACGGCCCAGGGTGCCGTAGTGACCTTCGGAGGTCAGCACTTGCTGGTCCATCTTGGTCGGTGGCGCGACCCACAGGCGAACCGGGATGTCGGATTTGCCTTCGAGGACCTTGGCGGCGGCACGGAAGTGGCCGATGTTGGTCATGCAGGAACCGACGAACACGTCATCGATCTTGGCGCCGGCCACATCACCCAGGGTTTTCACGTCGTCCGGGTCGTTCGGGCAGGCCACGATCGGCTCATGGATGTCGGCCAGGTCGATCTCGATCACGGCGGCGTATTCCGCATCGGCGTCCGGCGCCAGCAGCTGCGGGTTGGCCAGCCAGGCTTCCATCGCCTTGATGCGGCGTTCCAGCGTGCGCTTGTCCTGGTAGTGGTTGGCGATCATCCACTTCATCAGCGTGATGTTCGAGGTCATGTACTCGATGATCGGCGCCTTGTCCAGGTGCACCGTGCAACCGGCGGCGGAGCGCTCGGCCGACGCGTCGGACAGTTCGAACGCCTGCTCGACTTTCAGGTCCGGCAAGCCTTCGATTTCCAGGATGCGGCCGGAGAAGATGTTCTTCTTGCCTTTCTTGTCCACGGTCAGCAGGCCCTGGTTGATGGCATACAGCGGAATCGCGTTGACCAGGTCACGCAGGGTCACGCCCGGCTGCATCTTGCCTTTGAAGCGCACCAGCACCGATTCAGGCATGTCCAGCGGCATCACGCCGGTGGCGGCGGCGAAGGCCACCAGGCCGGAACCGGCCGGGAACGAAATACCGATCGGGAAGCGGGTGTGCGAGTCGCCGCCGGTGCCGACGGTGTCCGGCATCAACAGGCGGTTCAGCCACGAGTGGATCACGCCGTCGCCTGGACGCAGTGCCACGCCACCACGGTTTTCAATAAACGCTGGCAGTTCGCGGTGGGTTTTCACGTCCACCAGTTTTGGATAGGCGGCGGTATGGCAGAACGATTGCATCACCAGGTCGGCCGAGAAGCCCAGGCAAGCCAGGTCTTTCAGCTCGTCGCGGGTCATCGGGCCGGTGGTGTCCTGGGAACCAACGGTGGTCATCTTTGGTTCGCAGTAGGTGCCTGGACGAATGCCCTGGCCTTCCGGCATGCCGCACGCGCGGCCCACCATTTTCTGCGCCAGCGAGTAGCCACGGCCGGTGTCGGCCGGGTTTTGCGGCAGGCGGAACAGCGTCGATGGGGCCAGGCCCAGCGCTTCACGCGCCTTGGCGGTCAGGCCACGGCCGATGATCAGCGGAATACGGCCACCGGCGCGCACTTCGTCGAACAGCACGTCGGACTTGACCTTGAATTCAGCGATGACGACGCCGTTTTTCAGGGCTTTACCTTCGAACGGACGCAGTTCGATGACGTCGCCCATGTCCATTTGCGACACATCGAGTTCGATTGGCAGTGCGCCCGCGTCTTCCATGGTGTTGTAGAAGATCGGGGCAATCTTGTTGCCCAGGCAGACGCCGCCGAAACGCTTGTTCGGAATGAAAGGAATGTCTTCACCGGTGAACCACAGCACCGAGTTGGTGGCCGATTTACGGGAAGAACCGGTACCGACCACGTCGCCGACGTAGGCCACCAGGTTGCCCTTGGCTTTCAGTTCGTCGATCTGCTTGATCGGGCCGATCTGACCTGGCTGATCCGGGTTGATGCCGGGACGGGCGTTTTTCAGCATGGCCAGCGCGTGCAGCGGGATGTCCGGGCGGGTGGTGGCGTCCGGCGCCGGCGACAGATCGTCGGTGTTGGTTTCGCCGGTGACCTTGAATACGGTCAGCGTCAGGCTTTGCGGCACTTCCGGACGGGAGGTGAACCACTCGGCGTCGGCCCACGATTGCAGCACGCCCTGGGCGCGCACGCTGCCCTGGTCGGCCAGCTCTTTGACGTCGTGGAAGTAGTCGAACATCAGCAGGGTCTTTTTCAGGCCCTCGGCGGCAACATCACCGACCACGTCGTCGTTCAGCAATTCGATCATCGGACGGATATTGAAGCCGCCCAGCATGGTGCCCAGCAGGCGGGTCGCCAGTTCACGCGACACCAGCGGCGACGATTCCAGGCCCTTCGACACGGCGGTCAGGAAGGCGCTCTTGACCTTGGCGGCATCGTCCACACCGGCGGGAACACGGTTGGTGATCAGGTCGACCAGGAAGGCTTCTTCGCCGGCTGGCGGATTTTTCAGCAGTTCGACCAGGTCCGTGGTCTGGGCAGCGGACAGTGGCAGCGGTGGAATGCCGAGGGACGCGCGTTCAGCGACGTGGGTGCGGTAAGCAGCTAACATTGGAAGCTTTCTCAGAAAAGTTAAAAAGTGATCGCAACAATAAGCAATTCTAGTTCTTTTATTTGTTCTCGCCGGTATTGTACATCAACAACTCTTCTATAAGACATAAGATTAGAGTGGAAGTGTTGGAACAGGAGATCTGCTGCATGAAAAAACGTACTGTGATTCTGGCCGGGGCCACCGGCCTGGTGGGCCAGTCCCTGTTGTCCGGCTTACTGGCCGACGACACCGTTGGCCGGGTTCACAGCCTGGGCCGGCGTGCGCCGCCAGTCACCCATCCGAAGCTGACCGCGCACCTGGTCGATTTTAGCCACCTGCCCACGCTGCCACACGCCGACGAAGTGTATCTTGCGCTCGGCACCACCATCAAGGTGGCGGGTAGTCAGGCGGCGTTCCGCGCGGTCGATTTCGACGCCAACCTGGCGGTCGCCCGCGCGGCGCTGGCGGCCGGCGCCACCCGGGCCGGGCTGGTCAGCGCAATGGGGGCAAACGCCGGATCGTCGGTGTTTTACAACAAGGTCAAAGGGGAAACCGAGGACGCGCTGCGACTGATGCCGTTTGCCGGCATGGTGATTGCCCGCCCCTCGCTGCTGACGGGGAACCGCGACGCGCTGGGACAGCCGGTGCGGCGCGGCGAGGAATGGGGAGCAGCGATCGGGCGCTTGCTGGGATGGCTGATCCCCCGCCATTACCGGCCCATCCCGGCCGCTGTGGTGGCACAGGCGCTGCTGGCCAGCGTGCCCGACGCGACTGGCGCGACGGTACTGATGTCGGGGACAATGCGGCGGACCTGATCGGCTCTAACGCATCAGCGCCAGCTTGGCCGGCGCAATCACGGGCGCAGTCACGGGCGCATTCCCCCGCACCATCGAGGATGCCGGCCGGGCACCGTGCGCGCCCGCCACCTTGAACACGCTGACGAGGTTGACCAGTTCGTGGGCCTGGTCGCGCAGCATGGTCACCACCGCGCCAGCTTCCTCCACCAACGCCGCATTTTCCTGCGTCACATTGTCCATTTGAATCACGGCCTGGTTGATTTGCTCGATCCCGCTCGACTGCTCGGCGCCGGCGGCGGTGATTTCCTGGATCAATCCGGCCACCTGGCTGATGCTGGCCACCACATCGGACATGGTGGCGCCGGCCTTGCCGACCTGTTGCGCGCCCTGCCCCACGCGCTCGGCCGAGTCGGAAATCAACGCCTTGATTTCCTTCGCGGCGGCGGCGGAGCGCTGCGCCAAGTGGCGCACCTCGCTGGCCACCACGGCAAACCCGCGCCCCTGCTCACCGGCCCTGGCCGCCTCCACGGCGGCATTCAGCGCCAGGATGTTGGTCTGGAAGGCAATACCGTCGATGACGCCGATAATATCGCCAATCTTGCGCGACGATTCGCCAATTTGATCCATCGTGACCACCACTTGCGCCACCAACGTCCCGCCATCCGTCGCCACGCCGCGCGCCTTGCCCGCCAGCCGGTTGGCGCCCTGGGCGCTGTCGGCGTTGTTGCGCACGGCGGCAGTCAGTTGCTCCATCGACGACGCGGTTTGTTCCAGCGTACTGGCCTGGTGCTCGGTGCGCGCCGACAAATCGAGGTTGCCGGTGGCCAGTTCCTCCACGGCGTGCGCAATCGTAGCGCTGCTGCCATGCACTTGCCGGACGATGCGCGCCAGGCTGTCATTCATTTCGCGCAGCGCCGCCAGCAACTGGCCGGTTTCATCGTCGCCATGCACAATGATGTCACTGGTCAGGTCACCGCTGGCGACCCGCTGCGCCACCCGCACGGCTTCGTTCAGTGGCGTGGTAATCGAACGGATCGCGTGCCAGGCAAACGCGGCGGCGGCGCCCATGGCGCCCAGCGCCAGCAGCGCAATCTCGATATGCGCCATCCGTACCTCGGCTTCGGTCAGCCTGGCGGCGTCGTCCATCAATTTCGCCTGGTAGCCGGCCAGCTTGTCGAGCGCACCCATATAGGCCAACTGCGGTGGCCGCATATTCTCCAGCAAGGCGCGCTTGGCCTGCGCCATGTCCCCCGCCCGCACCAGCGCCAGGAAGCGGTCGCGCGCCTCGATGTAACGGGCGCGCGCCTGCTCGACGTCCTGCAAGATACGCTGCCCCTCGGCCGACGTCACGCTGGCGTCAAGCTTTTTCAGCGTGGCGGCAATGGCGGCGTTACTGGCGCTAATCGCCTCGATTTCCTCCGCGCGCGCAGCGGCCTCATCCATGATCAGCAGGTTGCGGGTATGGCGGGCCTGCTTGTTCAGCTCCTCCACCACCGACTGCACCTGCACGATCTTCGGATAACGGTCTTCATTGGTCAGTTGAATCTCAAATGCCAGTTGGTCCAGCTTCACATACGCCAGCGTGGCCAGCACGGCCAGCAGCGCAATGACAAAACTGAAACCCGCAATCAAACGCACCCGTATTGTCCATCCCCGCATCATACTCTCCCGGTAAGGCGCCATGACGCGGGCGCTGATGGTCCAACATAGCGCATATCCGGCGCAGGACATACCTTAACTTTGATCTTTGTCAAATTAATCAATGACTTTGAGCAAAGCGTGGTTTTCTGGTCATGCCGTCAGGAAGCTCCCCAGCCGGGTCAAATCAATATTGCCGCCACTGATCAGCACGCCGACCCGCTTGCCGCGCAAGGCATCCTTCCTCTGGCGCGCCGCCGCGAAGCCCAGGCAGCCGGTCGGCTCCACCACGATCTTCATGCGTTCGGCAAAGAAACGCAGGCAGTCCACCAATTGCTGGTCGGACACGGTCAGGATATCGTCTACATCGCGCTGAATAATCGGGAAAGTGTGCTGGCCCAGGTGCTGGGTTTGCGCGCCGTCGGCGATGGTTTGCGGTGTCTCGATATGGACAATGGCGCCGGAACGCAGCGATTGCTGGCCATCGTTGCCGGCCTCCGGTTCCACCCCATACAGTGCGCACAGGGGCGACAGGGCGCGGGTGGCCAGGGCGGATCCCGCCAGCAGGCCGCCGCCACCGAGGCAGACAAAGAAGGCGTCCAGCGGCCCGGTTTCCTCGAACAATTCCTTGGCGGCGGTGCCCTGCCCGGCGATGACATCCGGATGATCATACGGCGGGATCAGCGTCAGCCCGTGTTTTTCCGCCAGATCGCGCCCGATCTGCTCGCGGTCTTCCGTATAGCGGTCATACAACACGACGTTGCCGCCATAGCCCCGGGTGGCGGCAATTTTGGCGGCCGGCGCATCCTGCGGCATGATGATGGTGGCGGGCATGCCGAGTAATTGCGCGGACAAGGCAATGGCTTGCGCATGGTTGCCCGACGAATACGCCACCACCCCGAAGCGGCGCTGTTCGGGCGTGAATCGCGACAGCGCGTTGTAGGCGCCACGGAATTTAAAGGCCCCCATGCGCTGCAGGTTTTCGCACTTGAAAAACACCTCGGCGCCGAATTCGGCGTTGACCGTGCGCGAGGTCAGCACCGGGGTGCGGTGCGCGGCGCCGGCGATGCGGCCGGCCGCCAGTTCCACGTCAGCATAGGTGGGCAGGTTCAGCGTAGTCATGCAATCACTCTCCAGGTAATCAATGTGAATGGGAATGTGGATGGGAATGTGGATGGAACCCGGCCGCCAGTGCGATCGCTTCGACTTCCAGCGCCAGGCCATAATGCAGTTGGGCGACGCCGGCCACCGCGCGCGCCGGCCGGTGCGCGCCGATCCACTGCGCATACAGTCGGTTGAAAGCGGGCCAGTTCGCCATGTCCGTGACATACACGCGCACCTGCACCAGGTGTTGCCGGTCCACGCCGGCGGCCGCCAGGCAGGCGTCGAGATTGCGCAGCACCTGCGCGGCCTGCTGCTCGAACGGCTGGTCCGTCAATGGCGTGCCATCCGGCGCCAGCGGCAACTGGCCGGAGACATAGACACTGCCATTGGCGATGCAGACATGGGAATAATGGCCGGCGGGGGCAAGCAGTTCGGCACTGTTGCGGCAGTCGATGTCCAGGCTATTTGGCATAGGTGTACACCGAGGCGCGCGACACGCCCAGATGCTCCGCAATAATTTCCATGGCGCGGCGCACGTCCAGCAAGCCCGCCTCTTTCAGTTCGTGCAGCAACAGCTTGCGCTCGCGCGCCTTCAGGGTGCGTGGCGACGACGCCATCCGGGCCGCGAACTGGTCGATCCGCGCGCGGATCGCGTCCGCCCCCGCCGGGTCGAGCGACTCCTGCGGCGCCGCGCCGCTGTCGACCGCAACAAACTGGCCAATCGCGCTCTGAAAACCGTGGAACAACGTCAGATCGACATTCATGCATAGCGCGGCAACGTAGCGCCCGGCCCCATCCTTGATGCCGATCGATGTGCTTTTGGCCAGACGGCCGTCGGCAAACTTGTTCGGGTAGTTGGCGATCACCGGCGCGAAATCCGGGTCCGCCATGCGCGCCAGCCCCAGTTCCGTGGCGGGTTGCCCCAGCGCGCGTTGGGACAGGTTGTTTTCGATGGCGACCACGGCGTGCTTCGGATCCAGCAAGTCATGCACCACCACTTCGCAGAACGGGGCGAAGGTTTTGCCCAGGCCATCGGCGATCTGCTTGAGCTGCTCAAGCAGCAAGGTTTGTTCAGGCGTTTTTGTCATGATTTAGACACTTTATCCAGTTTCATATATTTTTTCAAGTACCATCACCACAATCACCTGCACGCCCGCCACCGCCAGCGCGGCGCCGATGGCGGCGGGCGGCGGCTGGTCCGTCACCAGCACGTCGATCCCATCGAAACCGCACAGGCGGTGCAGGAAGGCCTTGCTGAACTTGGCAGCGTCGGCCACCACGATCACCTGGCTGGCCTGGCGCCGCATGGCTTGCTTGAGCGCGGCTTCATCATCCGACGGACACGTCAACCCTTGCGGATCGATAGCGCACGCGCCCAGCACCAGCTTATCGAACTGGAACTGGGCCAGCCCGAGCCGGGTTTGCGCGCCTTCGAGACTGCGCTGCCAGGCATTGAAGCGCCCGCCCAGCAGGTGCAACTCGACGCCGTCGCGCTGGCCGAACGCCTCGGCCACATCCAGCGAGTTGGTCACCACGGCCAGCGCCGGCAAGTCCGATGCGATCGCCGCGCGCGCCACTTCCAGCACCGTGCTCGAGGTGTCGAACAAGACCCGCTCGCCATCGCGCAGCAGCGCGGCGGCGGCCGCGCCGATCGCCTGCTTGGCGGCCGAGGCGCCGCCCCGCTGGGCATACTGTTCCACTTGCCGCCCCTGTGGCGGCAACACCGCGCCGCCCCGGACCCGCAACGCGCGACCATCGGCATCGAGCCGCACCACGTCGCGCCGGGCGGTGTCGCGCGTGACGCCAAACAGCGTGCAAATGTCTTCGATGCCGATGCGGTAATGCTGGACCAGGTGGGCGCAGATCGCATCGAGCCGGGCCGACTGCGACAGCGCGCCGTCGCCGCTCATGGTTGCCCCGCTGCGTCGGCCATCTCAGCCATCTCGCCAACCTCAACCAGATAGGCGCGCAACACCGACGTCACCAGTTCGTGGTCTTCCTGCTGCGGCAGGCCGGACACTGTCACCGCGCCAATCACGCCGGTGCCGCGCAAGGTCAGCGGGAAGGCCCCGCCGTGCGCGGCGAAGTCGGCCGGATCGGCGCCGCTGTCGGCCTCAAAGGTCTTGCCCTTGCTGCGGTATTGCATGCCGACGTGCCACGAACTGCGACCATAGCGCTGCACCACATTGTTCTTGCGCCGCACCCAATTGGCGTTGTCCGGCGTGGTGCCGGCCATGGCGTGATGGAACAGTTGCTGGCCATTGCGGCTGATGTCCACCGTCACCGCCTTACCATGCGCCGTGGCGCGCGCCACCAGTTTCAAGCCCAGCGCCAGCGCGTCGCCGTGCGAAAATGCGCTGAACTGCAATTGCGCCTCTTCGCGCGCCAACAATGCCAGCACACTGCCGTAATCGTCGTTCATCGTCGGCTCCTCAGGCGAAATCCACGGTGCGGCGTTCACGGTGGCTGCGGTAGGCGCACTCGATTACGCGCACCACGGCCACCGCATCGGCCGCCGCCACCGGCAGCGGCAGCCCCTCGGCCATGGCTTGCCAGACGCCGTGATAAAACGCCTGGTAGTCGCCGGGAATGGTCTCGACCGTGCGCTGCGTGCCATCGACGCCGGTCACAATGGCGTGGTTGGCCGGGATGTCTCGGCCCCAACCGGGATCGCCCGGGCGGGCGCCCTGTTTCAGCGCGTCTTCCTGGGTATCGACGCCAACTTTAATAAAGCTGCCCGCGCTACCATGCACCTGGTAGCGCGGACCCGGCGCGCGCACCAGCGCGCCGGCATGCAGCACGGCGCGGCAATGATCATAGTCCAGCACCAGTTCAAACGCGTCTTCGACTTGCGCGCCGTCGCGCTGGATGGCGACATGCGCCGTGACCGCGCGCGGCAGGCCAAACAA
>JAIENA010000093.1 GCA_019751755.1 Burkholderiaceae bacterium
ACTGTGTTTTTATACAGTATTATAGTCGTAATTCATCCGCGCCCATTTTGTAACAATGGGTTAAACGCCTACGTTGTACTACGCATGCCGGAAAAATCTTGCCTCGATTACAATCGGCGCATTTTTTTCATTTCAGGAGACGCGCGTGTTCGCCACCAGCACTTTACGTAAGGCAGTCTTGGGCAGTCTGTATGGCGCCGCCGCCATCGCCGCCATCAGCGCCCTGTCCCCCGCCGCCTATGCCCAGACGGCCGGTGACGGCGCGGCGCAGTTACAAACGGTAAATGTGGTGGGCTCGCGCCGCGCCACGTCGTCGGCCACCGACACCGTGGTGCCGGTCGATGTGATCCCGATGAGCAAGGCCGCCGAGCAAGGCGCGCAATTCGACCTGGCGCAATCGCTGACGTACGTCTCGCCATCGTTCAACTCGACCCGCCAGACCGGCGCGGACGGCGCCGACCTGGTCGATTCGGCCGCGCTGCGCGGCCTCGGTTCGGACCAGACCCTGGTGCTGGTCAATGGCAAGCGCCGCCACACCACCGCGCTGGTCAACCTGTTTGGCGCGCGCAACCGCGGCAACACCGGCACCGACATGAATGCGATCCCGCTGCTGGCCATCAAGGACGTGCAAGTGCTGCGTGACGGCGCGGCCGCCCAGTACGGCTCCGACGCGATTGCCGGCGTGCTCGATATCGGCCTGAAGAAAAGCCTGGGCTGCGAAGCCGTGACCGGCTACAGCCAATATTCGGCAGGCGACGGCAAGAACTATATGGCATAGGCCTACTGCGGCGTGGCGCTGGCCGGCGGCGTGGTCGGCATCACCGGCGAATACCTGAACCGTGGCCGCTCCAACCGCGCCGAAGCGGGCAATCCCCGCATCATTGGCGACACCAAGGCGGAAAACCAGACCCTGTATGTCAACGGCGAAGTGCCGACCCTCCCCGGCGCCAAGTTCTACTTCACGGCCGGCGCCCAGCAGCGCGACGCGTCCAGCGCGGCCTGGGCCCGTGGCGGCATCGGCAGCGACGACATCCCGTCGCGTAACTCGGCGGCCATGTACCCGAACGGCTTCGTGCCGTTCATCGATGGCGTCATCGACGACCGCTATGCCACCGTCGGCCACAAGAGCCGCGTCGGCGAATGGACGGCAGACTTGTCGCAGACCTATGGCTACAACCGCATGCTGTACACGATTAACAACACGCTGAACGCCTCGATCGCCAACGCCGACCTGATCAAGGGCGGCAAAGGCATCAGCCCGTCGTCGTTTGACGCGGGCGGCTTCGCGTTCCGCCAGATGACCACCAACGCCGACTTCAGCCGCTTCTACGACCAGATCCTGCGCGGCATGAACGTGGCGTTCGGCGCCGAATACCGCAGCGAGCAATACCAGATCTTCGCCGGCGAACCGGGTTCGTACAGCGACGCGGACGGTGTCGGCTTTGGCGGCAATGCCGGCAGCCAGGGCTTCCCCGGCTTCCAGCCTGGCGACCGCACCAACGCGAAACGCCACAGCAGCGCCGCCTACCTGGACCTGGAACTGGACGTGACCGAGCGCGTCAAAGTGCAAGGCGCGCTGCGCCACGAACGCTACAGCGACTTCGGTTCCACCACCACCGGCAAGCTGGCCGCTTCGCTGCGTGTGACGCCGGACCTGCTGCTGCGCGGCTCGGCCAGCACCGGCTTCCGCGCGCCGTCGCTGCAGCAAGTGTATTTCTCGTCGACCTTCACCGACTTCATCAGCGGCGTGCCGACCGACGTGGTGCTGGCGCCCAATGGCGGGCCGGTGGCCAACGCGGCCGGCATCCCGAAGCTGAAGGAAGAGCAATCGACCAGCACCACGCTGGGCGCGACCTGGTCGCCGCACGCGCAGGCGTCGATCACCGCCGACTTGTACAACATCCGGATCAAGGACCGCATCGTGCTGTCGGGCCGCTTCAATGCCGACAATTACCCGTCGCTGGCGGAACGTCTGGCCAAGCTGGGCGTGGGCGAAGCGCAATTCTTCGTCAACTCGGTCGATACCCAAACGCGCGGCCTGGACCTGACGGCGTCGCATAAATCGACCGTGGCCGGCAACAAGCTGACCACCTTCGTGGCGATGAATTTCAGCAAAACCGAAGTGACGGGCATCCACGCGCCGGCCTCGCTGAAAGGATATGAAGACGTGCTGCTGTCCGAACGCGAGCGCCTGTTCATCGAACAGGGCGGCCCGCGCCGCAAGGCCACCGTGGGCTTCGATTACGTGACCGGCGCACTGGAAACCGACTTCAAAATCATCCACTTCGGCCCGCAAACACTGGGCACCTTCAGCGGCACCGCCGCCGGTGTGCCGAATGCGCAGTATGAAGCGAAGACCTCGGCCGACCTGAGTTTCACGTACGCCTTCACGAAGAACACCAAGCTGACGTTTGGCGGCGCCAATATCTTCAATGTGAAACCGACCCGCCAGAATCCGGACGAAACCGATAACGGCTTCCACTATGACTCGGTGCAGTTTGGCTTGAACGGCGCGTCGTACTTCGGCCGTTTGTGGGTCAAGTTCTAAGCGGTTGACCAGCAGGGGCGCATCGGCGCCCCTGCTGCCGCAGCGGCTTTACTGCCCCAGCTGCTGCAATTCCCACGCCATATTGGCCAGCGCCAGCGCATTGTATTGCTCGGCAAAGAACGGGTCGCCAAACAGGGTGCCGGCCTCCGCCTTCTGGCGCAGGTACGTCAAGACCTGCCCGCGCAGCGCCAGATAGGTGGCCTCCGGCACATGGCTGTATTCGTGGCGGATACCTTGCGCGTAATGACGGTACACCTCTTCATCCTGGCCCAGGATGGCCAGGTCCACGCTGAGCATGATTTCCTTCAGCGGGTGCGTAATCGCCGGTCCCTGGAAATGGTCGGTGGCGCGGATCAGCGCCGCCACCCCTTCCGAGAAACCGGCCTCCTTGCCATCCCCCAGGCCGCTGCCCAGCCACAGTTGCGCACTGTGCTCCTCGTTCGACAATTCGCCCTCGGCGGCCGGGCCGTCGCCGTGCATGTAGTGCAGATCGTGGAACCAGAACGCCGCACGGACCAGGTCGGTATCATGCCGGCTGGGGCCCATGTTGGCGCTCCAGGTGCGGATTTCCGCCAGCCCGTGCACCAGGTGATCCAGGTTATGGTAGTGGCGCTCCTCGCCGCCATAGGCGTCGTCGCCGGTGATGCGCAGGAACCAGGTATCGGCGCGCGCGCGCACATCGACCGAGGCCTGGCTGTATTGCCACAGCAGATCCCACTCCTTGCGCAGCCAGCTCAAGATCCACGCATGATAGGCCGGACCGGGTACGAATTTTTTCATGGTCCAGTTCCATCCGACCGGCCCTTCCAGCGCCTTGACGAAACTGGAACTGACGGAACCGAGGTCGCGCGGCGGCATGACAAACATGGTCTTGGCGCCGCCGATCACATCGACGTTGGTTTGCTGGATCAGGTTTTCATAATCGAAGTCGGCCGTGGTGCGGATGCCGCGGATCAGGTAATCGACGCCGTGCCGCTTGGCGACGCGCGCCGTGTAATCGCTTTTCACGATCATCACCTGCACATTGTTCCAGCCCCGCTCGGCGCAACTGCGCAACACGATGTCCTTGCGCTGTTCAGCGGAAAACTTGGGCTGCTTGGTCGAATTCTCGGACAGGAACACCACCACGTCGTCCGCGATGGCGCGGGCTTCGCCGATCACCCACATGTGGCCATTGGTGATCGGATCCAGGGTGCCCGAAAAGCCGATTTTTTTCATGCCTGCTGCTCCGCTGACGATATCAAAACCGCCATTCTAGCGTGAGCGGGAACAACGCTTATGAATTAACGGCAGCGGCAGCGGGAAATTCCACCCGCACCTGCAAGCCCCCCAGCCGCGCCGACTGGTCCAGGATCAAGCTGGCGCCATGGCGTTCCGCGATGGCCTTGATGATCGCCAGGCCCAGGCCGCTGCCACCGGCCGGACTGCCCGGCACGCGGTAAAAGCGGCTGAACACGCGCTCGCGCTCTTCCGGCGGGATGCCGGGGCCACTGTCATCGACGCACAGCACGGCCTTGCCCTGCTGCTGGCGCACTTCGACATCCACCATGCCGCCGGACGGCGTGTATTTGATGGCGTTGTCGACCAGGTTGCGCAACAGGATCAGCAAGGCATCGCCCTGCCCCGCCACCACGGCGTCGTCCGCATGGTGCAGGCCCAGGTCGATGCCACGGGTTTGCGCAATGCCGGCCAGGTCGCCCAAGGTGCGGCGCGCCAGGTCGCCCAGGTTGACGGCGTCCTTTTTCAATTCGCTGCCGGCTTCCTGCCGCGCCAGCACCAGCAATTGCTCCACCAGCCGCGTGGCCCGCTCAATGCCCGCCGTCAGCCGCCCCACCGCCACCGCGCGCGCTTCGGTGCTGTCGGCCCGTTCCAGGCTCAGCGCCTGCAATTTCAGGGCGGCCAGCGGCGTACGCAACTCGTGCGCGGCGTCGGCCACGAAATGCTGCTGGGCGTCGAACGCGGTTTTTACGCGGTCAAACAGCAAGTTCAATTCCTGCACCAGCGGCTGCACCTCATCGGGCAAGCCGGTTTCCGAGACCGGCGACAAATCATCGGCCTGGCGCGCCGCGACCTGGGAGCGCACGCGCGATATCGGCGCCAGCGAGCCGCTGACCACCCACCACACCACCAGCATCAGCAACGGCGCCATCATGGCGATCGGCGCCACGGTGCGCAGCGCCAATGCGCCGGCCATGCGCTGGCGCACTTTCATGTCCTGGGCAATCTGCACCGTCTGGTTATCGGTCTGGATCGAAAACACGCGGTAGTTGGCGCCGCGCACGCGCACATTGGAAAAGCCCAGTACCGCGCGCTGCGGCAATTCCGCACGCGACAGCGAACGGAATACCTGCACCCCGTCCGGGGTCCAGACCTGCACCACCATGTCATCGTTATCGACGTCGCGGCCACGGCCATACTGGTTCGCCATCGGCGCGCCGGAGCGCAGCGACAGCGCCATTTGCTGCATGTGGTAATCGAAGATTTCATCCGCATCGCTGCGGGCGCTGCGGTAAGCAATCACGGCTTGCGCCATGGCCGCCAGCACAATGGCGGCCAGCAGGAACCACAGCAGGCGGCCCCGCAGCGAATGCGTGACCGGCAGCGAGACAGGCAATTTCATCAGCAATCAGCCAGGTTCATCAATTTTTCGGCACCATATAGCCCAGGCCCCGCACGTTCTGGATCAATTCGCTGCCCAGCTTTTTGCGCAAGCCGTGGATATACACCTCCACCGCATTGCTGTTGACTTCATCCTTCCAGCTATACAGTTTCTCCTCGAGCTGGGCCCGCGACAGCACGATGCCGGGACGCGCAATCAGCGCTTCCAGCACGGCCCACTCGCGCGCCGACAAGTTCACTGTCTGGCCATTGGCGATCACTTCGCGGGTTTGCGGATTGACCGACACGCCCTTGTGCTCAAACACCGGTTCGGCGCGGCCGGCCGAACGGCGCAGCAGCGCGCGGATGCGGGCCAGCAGTTCATCGAGGTCATACGGTTTCAACACGTAATCGTCGGCGCCCGCATCGAGGCCGGCGATGCGCTGGTCAACCGAATCGCGCGCCGTGGCCACCAGCACCGGCGTCAATTCCTTGCGCAAGCGCATCGAGCGCAACACTTCCAGGCCATCTTTGCGCGGCAAACCCAGGTCCAGCAACACCAGGTCATAGGTTTGCGTTTGCAACGCCGTGTCGGCCATGTCGCCATCCTTGACCCAGTCAACGGCGTAGTGCTCGGCCCGCAACAGGTCCAGCACTACTTCGCCGATCATCGTGTCATCTTCCACCAGCAGGAGTCGCATGGTTTTTCCTTTGTTTGTGTTGCCGGCTTGCTGATCAGCCGATCCGCACCGGAATAAAGATTTTGTCATCCCCGCGCTGAATCAGCAAGGCAACCGACTTTTCCGACTTCGCCATCAGCTCGCGCACCTGCTCCAGCGAGTTGACGGGACGGCCGTTGACCGACAACAGCACATCGCCCGGTTCGACACCGGCATAGGCGGCGGCGCCGGAGGCCTGTTCCACCAGCAGGCCGGACTGGATGCCGGACTGGCGTTTCTCGAGCGGGTCCAATGGCCGCAGCGCCAGACCCAGCTTCACCTTGCCGGCCGCGCCATCGCCGGCGCGGGCCACGTCGGCCACCCGGTCGGCGGCATTGCCCAGCTTGCCGCTCAATTCGATCGCCTTGCCCTGGCGCCAGACTTCCAGGTTGACCTTGTCGCCCGGCAGCGCCAGGCCGACAATCGCCGGCAAGTCGGCCGAGGCCACGATTTTCTGGCCATTGACCTTGCGGATCACGTCGCCGGCTTTCAAGCCCAGCTTATCGGCCGGGCCGCCGGCTTCGACATTGGCCACCAGCGCACCTTCCGGCGTGGCCAGGTTGAACGAATCGGCAAAGCTCTGGTTCACTTCCTGCACCGACACGCCCAGTTTCGCGTGCGCCGCCTTGCCGGTGGCGACGATCTGGTCCTTGATCTTGGTGGCGACGTCGATCGGGATCGCGAACGACAAGCCCTGGTAACCACCGGTCTGGCTGTAGATTTGCGAGTTAATGCCGATCACTTCGCCGCGCGTATTGAACAGCGGGCCACCCGAGTTGCCCGGATTGACGGCCACGTCGGTCTGGATGAACGGCACATAGCTGTCGTCCGGCAGCGAACGCCCCTTGGCGCTGACCACGCCGGCCGTAACCGTGCTTTCCAGGCCGTAGGGCGAGCCGATCGCCAGCACCCACTCGCCGACCTTCAGGTCGGAAGTGCGGCCGAGCGGCACCACCGGCAGGTTATTGGCATCGATCTTCAGCACGGCGACGTCGGTTTTCGGGTCGGAACCGAGCACCTTGGCGCGGAATTCACGGCGGTCGGTCAGCTTGACCGACACTTCGCTGGCGTCGCGCACCACGTGCGCATTGGTCAGAATGATGCCGTCGGCGCTGATGATAAAGCCGGAACCGACGCCGTGCGACGGCATCGGGCGCTCGCCGCGCTGCTGTCCCTGCTGGAAGCGGCGGAAGAATTCATAAAACGGGTCGTCACCGAACTGCTCGCGGCCACGGTCATAGGCGGCGGTCTTGGTGGTGCCGGTGACACTGATGTTGACCACCGCCGGGCCATTGCGCTCGGCGATGACGCTGAAATCGGGCATCGAGATCATCGGCGCCGCGACCGGCACACCGGCCGGCACGGCGGCGCTCGGCGCCGCTGCGGGCGCTGTGAGCGCCACCGCATGATTCTGTTGCACCACGACGGCTCCGCCTGCGCCCAAGGCACCGAGCACGGCCAAGGCCAGGACACCACGCTTGATTGTTTTGGAAACAGGTTGGTTTTGCATTGCAGCTCTCCTGGATAGAAGGTTTTTCGACAGGTCCAATATGAGGCAACAGACTTAGAAGCCGCTTAACTTTCCTCGACTGTGGCGTTGCGCCAGCATGCCCTTTGCGCCACAGGATTGACAAGAAAAAACAAAGGCCGGCAAAAGCCGGCCAGGTTGCGATGCGGTCACCGCGCGGCGCATGCCGCGCGGGGGGGGGGCAGTCACCGGCGCTTACGCGGCCTGGCGCTGTTCAATGGTGGTCAGCTTGGTCGCTTCCACGCCATCGATGGCGATCTTGCGCGGCTTCAGGGCTTCCGGAATTTCGCGTACCAGTTCAATGGTCAGCATGCCGTTGTCAAACGACGCGCCGGTGACTTTCACGTGGTTGGCCAACTGGAAGCGCTGCTCGAAATCACGGGCGGCAATGCCACGGTGCAGGTAGGTGCGCTCGACGCCATCGCGCTGTTTGCGGCCCACCACCAGCAAGGTGTCGCGCTCGGACGTGATGTCGATTTCGGCACGGCTGAAACCGGCCAGCGCCATCACGATACGGTACTGATCTTCCGACACCAGTTCGATGTTGTACGGCGGGTAGCTCGGCTGTGCATCGCCGCGCTGGGCGTCGTTCAGCAGTTGGGCCAGGCGGTCGAAGCCGATTGCGGAACGATACAGTGGGGTCAGGTCAAAAGTACGCATGATTGATATCCTTTTAAAGTTAAGCGATAAGGTCCGCCGGTCCCCTGCTGGGCAACCGGTGAGTCCGATATACGGTTACCCAATCGCAGTTTCAAGGCCTTTTTTTCCAAATTTTCTTCGGTCTTTTTGCGTACACTTCGAAACATTAGAAAATTTCCTGCGTGCTACACTGAAACTCTTTAAATCCCTTGTTTCGCCCTTAAATGACGCCTTTCCGCCCTGCCGTACGCCGCCTCGTGCTGGCCGTCCTGGCCGCCACCGCCTTCGCCAGCCACGCCGCCGACACCATCCCCGCACCACTGGACCAGCCCTACCCGGGCGCCATCGTGCTGAACGTCGATGCGTCGAACACGTCGCAGCAAATCTTCCGCATCAAGGCCAGCATTCCCGCCAAGGCCGGCAAGATGACCTTGCTGTACCCGCAGTGGGTGCCGGCCAACCACGGTCCCAGCGGCCCGCTGAACCAGTTCGCCGGTCTGAAGCTGAGCGCCAACGGCAAGCCGCTGGCCTGGACCCGCGACCCGGTCAATGTGCACGCGTTCCACATCGAAGTGCCGCGCGATGCGAAAATGGTGGAAGCGGAATACCAGTATTTGTCGCCGACCGAGCCGAACCAGGGTCGCACCACCATCACCGGTGACATTCTCGGTGTGCAGTGGCATTCGATGGCGCTGTATCCGGCCGGCTACACCACGCGCAAGATCCAGGTGCAGGCCAACCTGACGTTGCCGGAGGGCTGGCACTATGCGACGGCGCTGGAAACGGCCGAGCGCAAGGGCGACACCGTGCAATTCAAGCCACTGGACCTGGAAACCCTGGTCGATTCGCCACTGTTCGCGGGCCGCTACCACAAGCGCTACGACCTCGATCCCGGCGCCAAGCTGCCGGTCCACCTGAACGTGTTTGCCGATACCGCCGAGGCGGTGGAAGCCAAGCCGGAACAGATCGAACCGCACCGCGCACTGATTCAGCAGACCTACAAGCTGTTCAACTCGCAGCACTATGCGCATTACGACTTCCTGCTGGCGCTGTCCGAGGAATTCGGCGGCGTCGGCCGCGAACACCACCAGTCCAGCGAAAACGGCGTCAAGCTCGACTACTTTACCGACTGGAACAAGGCCGAATCCGTGCGCGGCTTGCTGCCGCATGAGTTTGCCCATTCGTGGAACGGCAAATTCCGCCGTCCGGCCGGCCAGAATGTCCCGAACTTCAACACGCCGCTGCAAAACACCCTGCTGTGGGTCTACGAAGGCCAGACCCAGTACTGGGGCCATGTGCTGTCGGCGCGCTCCGGCATGATCCGCCTGGAAGCGGTGCGCGACATCCTGGCCGCCACGGCCGCCCGCTACGACAACATGCGCGGCCGTTCATGGCGTCCGGTGCAGGACACCACGTATGATCCGATCATCAATGGCCGCCGTCCGCTGGGCTGGTCGAGCTGGCAGCGCAGCGAAGATTATTACAACGAAGGCGCGCTGATCTGGCTCGACGCCGACACCAAGATCCGCGAACTGTCGGGCGATACGAAATCGCTGGACCACTTCGCCCGCCTGTTCTTTGGCATTGAAAACGGCAGTTATGTCGCCAACCACTACACCTTCGACGACGTGGTCAAGGCCTTGAATACGGTCCAGCCCTACGACTGGGCCACATTCCTGCGCACCCGCGTGGAAAGCGTCGGCCCGGCGCCGCTCGACGGACTGACGCGCGCCGGCTGGAAACTGGTGTATGCGGAGACCCCGACGCCCTACCTGAAAAGCGTGGAAGAGCGCAACAAGTCGGCCGACTTCCAGTATTCGCTGGGCTTCTCGGTCAGCAGTGATGGCAAGATCGAAGGCCTGCAATGGGAGGGACTGGGCTTCCAGGCCGGCCTGGGCGGCGGCACCACGATCCTGGCCGTCAATGGCGCCGCGTACAAGGCGGAGGTACTGCGCACGGCTGTCACGGCGGCCAAAACGTCGGGCAAGCCGATCGAGCTGCTGGTCAAGAAGGGGAGCAAGTACCGCACCATCCTGCTCGACTACCACGGCGGCTTGAAATATCCGCGCCTCGAACGCATTGCCGATACGCCGGACCGCCTGCAGGCGATACTTTCGCCCGTAAAATAAGGACAGTCTGCAACACCGGGTGCATCCTGCAAGCGGCAGCGGTTATACTCAAAGTAACCTGCCAACTGCGACCCCACTATGGATGCGCCCAGCCCCGAACTACTGCTACTGGAAGAAAACGCCCTGCTGCGTAGCGAACTTGACGCGCTGCGCCAGCAGGTGCGCACCTTCCAGGCCATCCTCGATCACGCGCCCATCCTGATTTCCACCAAGGATTTGCAGGGCCACGTGACGATGGCGAACCGCCATTTTGAGATCCTCGACGGCTACCATCCCGCCACCTTTGTCGGCGCCAGTGTGTTCGACCTGTTCCCGCCCGGGATCGCCGAGCAGTTGTGGCGCAACGACCGCCGCGCCGCCAGCGAACGGCGCGCCATCCGGGAAGAAGAAGCCGTCTATCACCGCGATCAATCACTGCACACCTACCAGACCATCAAATTTCCCATATTCGATGAACACGGCGGCGTGATCGCCACCGGCGCCGTGTCGCTGGACGTCACGGCGACCCGGCAGGCGGAAAATGACAGTGTGACGGACGAGCTGACCGGCTTGAAAAACCGGCGCTACTTCAACATGCGCTTTCATGAAGAGCAAATGCGGGCGCAGCGCGACAATCGCCTGCTATGCTTGCTGCTGCTCGACGTCGACCGTTTCAAGGAATACAACGACCATTACGGCCACCCACACGGTGACACCGTGTTAAAAACCATCGCATCCTGCCTGCGCGGCGCCTTGAACCGGGGCGGCGACCTGTGCTTCCGCATCGGCGGCGATGAGTTCGCGTGCCTGTTTGCCGCCAATGGCGAAGAGGAATGTTTGGCGCTGGCGCGGCAAATCCATGCGGCAGTGGCCGACTGCGCACTGGAGCACAGCGACAATCCACCCGGCGCGATCGTCACCTTGTCGAGCGGCGCCGCCTTTCTGCACCCCGGCGATCCGGCGGACCAGGAGGCACTGTATGAACAGGCCGATCAGGCGCTGTACCGCGCCAAGCACCAGGGCCGCAACCAGGTCGCAACTTGAGCGTCACCTAAGCGCTCCCTGGCGCGGACCGGCAGCCGCCTTAGCGGTCCAGGTAGCGCCGGCTCCACGCGGCGATCACGTCGGCCACGTAGGCGGTGTCTTCGCGCCGCGTCAGCAAGTGGTCGGCATCATCGAGCGAGACGAAGCTTTTCGGATGCTTGGCCGGGCCAAAGATCTCCATCGCCTGGCTGAGCGGCACGGTATCGTCGCCGGGCGCATGCATGACCAGCAGCGCCTTGCGCAAGCCGGCAATCTTGTCGCGCAGGCTGTGCGCGCCGGCATCATCGACAAATTGCTGGCGGATGCGGAAGGGCCGTCCCGCCAGCTCGACATGGGCTTCCCCGGCTTCGGCAATGCGTTCGAGGTGTTCGCTGAAGGTGCTGGTGGCAAAGGACGGATGGCCGGGCGACGCGATCGTCACCACGGCTTTGGCTTCCGGCAGATGTTCAGCCGCCGCCAGCACCGCAGTGCCGCCAAGGCTGTGACCGATCAACAATTGGGGCGCCGTGAAATGCGTGCGCAGGTACGCCGCCGCCGTCAGCAGATCATCGACATTGGTGGAAAAATTGGTGTCGGCGAAATCGCCGCCGCTGGCGCCAATACCGGTGAAATCAAAGCGCAGCACGGCAATGCCGTGTTCCGTCAACTCCTGGGCAATCCGCCGTGCGGCCAGCACATCCTTGCCGCAAGTAAAACAGTGGGCATACAGCGCATAGGCGCGCGGCTCCCCATCGGGTTCGTCGAGGCGCGCCGCCAGCGGGTGGCCGTGGCTGCCGGGGATATCATGTCGTTTGGTTCGCATCACGCCAGTTTATCCGAACAGGCCGTGCAGGTACCAGCGCAGCTCCCCCTCCTCGCCCGAGCGTTCGCGGAAAATCCAGTAATGCGCATGGTCGCTGCCTTCGGCAATAAAATAATCGCGCACCTGCGTGGTGTTCCACCAGCCGGCCTCGATGCGTTCCGCGCCGGACACCAGCCGCAGCGGCGACATATAAAACGGCCGGTGGTCGCGCATCAGCAGCGCCACCGGCTTGGGCAGCAGCCAGACCGGACGGGGCAGGCTGTGCGGCGGCAGACGCTGTTCCAGCGGGCGCGGCTTGTCCTGCACCGGTTGCCACGCATTGGCGCGATCGGGGCGGTAATCGGCCAGCGGCGCCGCGCGCAAGACATTGTCCGCCCCCAGCCGCGCCACCAGTAACTCAAACAGGCGCTCACGGTCGGTGCTGGTGCCGCCCGGCTCGGGAAACAAGCTGTCCGTCAGCGGCGCCATGGCCTGCACTTGCAGCGCTTCGAGCCGCAGGCCGATCACCGGAGCGGGGAGTTCAATGCGGCCCAGGCGCTCCTTCAGCAGCCGCAGTAAATGGTCGCCGCGCCAGACCGCCTCGGCCAGCACGATATCGATCACCGTGGGCGGGCATGCGCTCCGGCCCCGTTCATGCTCCAGTTGCAAGGCAATGCGCTCGACCGCGTAATGCTGGACGCACAGCCAGCCCGTCATTTGCTGCACCAGCCGCTGCGCGCCATGCAGCAACGCTTCCGCGTGCTCGATGCGGTCGAACAATTCCAGGTGCGCCTTGAATGCCGGCGGCGGCGCCAGCCACGTATGCATTTCCGGCGCCTCGCCATACGCGGCATCGAGCACCTCGAGCAACGCGCGGCCGCAACGGCGCTGCAAGCCGGGACGGGGCAGGCGCCGCAGTTCGCCCACCGTCTGGCAGCCGATGCCTTCCAGCCAGGAGCGAAAAGGCCGCGCCGGCGGCGGCAGCCACGCCGGCAGGCGCGCCAGCCGGCGGCTCAGTGATGACATGGTCAAAGCACGTCCAGCGCGGCTGCGCGCCAGCAGCCACGCGCCCTGGGCGGTCGGCGCGCAACTGAGGGCCGCGCTAAAACCGAGCGTGCGCACACTGGCCGCCGCCAAGGCGCACAGCTTGCGGATGCCACCAAACAGGCGCAGGCTGGCGCCGATATCGAGCAGCAGCACGCCCTCCTCGGCCAGCGCCACTTGCGGCGTATAGCGCAGCAGCGCCAGCGCCGTGGCCTGCAAGGCGTCCGCCTCGCGCAGCAGGCAGCGCTGGTGCAACTGGATGTCCGGCGCCATCAGCAGCGCACCGCCGCGCCGCATGCCAACCCGCACCCCGGCGGCATGGGCGGCGCGTGACATCGCCAGCACGCCCTCCTGCTCCAGCACCGCCGTGCAGCTAGCCGCCGACCAGGTGGGGCAAAACACTTCGAGCGGTAGCCGGTACAGGCAAAGGCCGATCCACAGTTGCATGGCGCTGTAACAAAGAAGGTGGCAAGGGCAGGAACAACGGCGCATCGCGCTGCGGTCCCCGGCGTTTGATAAAGCTGATCGCCAGTCCGCCCGGGGCGGTGCGCAGCGACAGCCGCAGCGGCGCGGGCGACGCATCCTGGGCGGCGGCCAGCGGCCGCATCAGACAAAACAGCGTATCGCCGCTCTGCGCCGCCAGGTGCAGCCGGCGCAGGTTTTCAGGGCGGATCTGCTGCTGCCATAACAGCAGCGCCCCGCAACAGCCGCTGCGCAAGACCTGTTCGGCCGCCCACAGCGCGTCGCCGGATTTGCCGGTATTGCGGATCCACACCATCTGCCCCGGGGGCAGTCCCAGCGCGGCCAGCGCCAGCCCCTGCGGGATTTGCGGTGGCGCCAGCAGCACCACCGGCCGCCGCGCCGCCTGCTGCAAGGCCGGCCGCAACAGCCGGATTTCGCCGATGCCCGGCTGCTGCAGCATCAATTCCGTCAAACTCCCCAGCGGCCAGCCGCCGCCCGGCAACTGGGCCGACAGTGCCGCATGGCCGGTATCGAGGCAGCGCACCGCGCTTTGCGCCAGTTGCGAGGCCCGCCACAAGGCGGGATGCAGGCTTTCCGGCGCGGCGATGAGCGGTGAACGGTACATGAGGTCTGGCCTTCTTCTTATTGAAATGTTGCGGTAGGAATGCCCGTTACCGGACACCCCCCGCGCAGATCCCGGCGTGCGCGATTCGCGCACCGGGCT
>JAIENA010000083.1 GCA_019751755.1 Burkholderiaceae bacterium
ATCGGTGTGGCCTGGCAAAACAATGAACCGGTCGCGGTCGAGGCGGAAGTGTGGGACATGACGGTGCAGCAGGCCGCGCCGCCCGCACCGGAACCCGAACCGGAACCTGAGCCAACGCCAGAACCGGAGCCGGAACCGACCCCGCCACCGCCAGTGGTGGCGCCGCCACCGCCGCGCCCGGCGCCACCGGTGGAAGCACCGCGACCGGCGAAAGAGCCGGACATTGCGCTGGAAAAGCGCAAGGCCAAAGAAAAGGCCGAGAAGGAACGCCGGGAAGAAGAAAAACGCCTGGCCAAGCAACAGCAGGAAGAAGAAGAGAAAGAACGCGAGAAAGAGCGCGAAAAGAAAAAGCTGGCCGAGAAAAAGGCTGAAGAAAAGAAAAAACTCGAAGAGAAAAAGCTCGAAGAGAAAAAACTCGCCGAGGAAAAGGCGAAGGAAGAGAAGAAGCAGGCCGAGAAAATCGCCAAGGCCAAGGCCGAAGCCGAACAGAAAAAACTGGACAAGCAGCGTGAGGCCGAGATGCGGCGCATGGCCGGCGTGCTGGGCGCCACCGGTGTCACGGGCACCGCCGCCAAGTCGACCGCGCCACGGATGGATGCCGGCTACCAGGCGGCGATCCGGGCCAAGGTGCAAAGCAATCTGTCGTACTCGGGCGCCAAGCAGGATGTGGAAGCGGTATTCCGCGTCGCCCAATTGCCGACCGGTGAGATCATCTCGGTGCGTAAAGTAAAGAGCAGCGGTAATCCGGCATACGATGCCGCTGTCGAAAACGCCATCAACAAGTCGAGCCCGCTGCCCAAGAAAAAAGACGGCAGCGTGGATCGCGACCTGGAACTGGTGTTCAACCTGAAAGATTTGCATTGAACTGCATTGAAGGACCTATGAAGACTCTGCACAAAATCATCCTGTACACCGGCCTGCTGGCCGGCTTGAACGCGCATGCGCAGCTGCGCGTGGAAATTTCCGGCATCGGCAGCAACCAGATCCCGGTCGCCATCGCCACCTTTGCCGATGAAAACCAGTCGCCGGCGCAAGTGTCGGCCATCATCAAGTCGGACCTGGAGCGCAGCGGCGCCTTCAAGATCATCGACGCCGGCGTCATCGCCAACCCGAATGACGTCGATTTCAACCAGTGGAAACAGCGCGGCGCCGATGCGCTGGTGATCGGTTCCGTGCAGGCACTGGCCAACGGCAGCTACGACGTGCGCTACAAGCTGCTCGACACCGTCAAGGGCGCCAAGCTGTCGCAACTGGACCAGTCGGCGCTGCCGCAACATTCGCGCCTGGCGGCCCACAAGATCGCCGACGACGTGTATGAAAAGCTGACCGGCGTGAAAGGCGCCTTCGCCACCCGTATCGCCTACGTCAAGCAGATGGGCCGCTCGTACCGCCTGGAAGTGGCGGACGCCGATGGCGAAGGCGTGCAACTGGCACTGGGCTCGAATGAACCGATCATTTCGCCGGCCTGGTCGCCGGATGGCACCCGCGTGGCGTATGTCTCGTTCGAACAGAAAAAGCCGGTGGTGTACGTACACAACCTGATGACCGGCCAGCGCAAGGTCGTGGCCAACGAAAAAGGCAGCAATTCGGCGCCATCGTGGTCGTCCGACGGTAACAAGGTCGCGGTGGCACTGTCGAAAGACGGCCACACGCAAGTCTACGTGGTCAACGCCGACGGCGGCGGCCTGCGCCGCGTCTCGAACAGCGCCGGGATTGACACCGAACCGCAATTCTCGGCCGATGGCCAGCACATTTACTTCACCAGCGACCGCAGCGGCGGTCCGCAAATTTATCGCATGAGTGTCAACGGCGGCGATGCCCAGCGCATTACCTTTGGTGGCAGTTACAATATCAGTCCGCGTATTTCCTCCGATGGAAAAACGCTGGCCTACATCTCCCGGCGCGATGGCAACTTCCAGTTGTATGTACTGGATCTTGCCAGCGGCCAGGAACAACGCCTGTCCGACACCACCAGCGATGAATCGCCCTCGTTCGCGCCCAACGGCAAGTTTCTGCTGTATGCGACCGAATCGGGACGGACCAAATCGCTGGCCGTGGTGTCGGTTGATGGCCGCGTTAAGCAACGCTTGACCGTTCAAGCGGGCAATATCAAGGAGCCCACCTGGGGTCCTTTCATGAAGTAAAGCAGTACTTTAATCAACGACCAGGAGAATTACACATGCGTAACGTTAAAAGCGTAGCAGCCCTCATTGCCGGCGCAGCCCTGCTGTCCGCCTGCTCGACCCCGGTGAAAGAATCGGCACCGCCACCAGTGGTGGAAAAGCCAGTTGAACAGGCTAAACCAGTTGCGGACACCCGCACCGTGGCCCCTGTACAAACCGCGTCGATCGACCCGCTGGACGATCCAAAAGGCGTGCTGGCTGCTCGCTCGGTCTACTTCGACTTCGACAGCTACGTGGTACGCGAAGACGGCAAGCCAGTGGTACAAAACCACTCCGGCTACCTGACCAAAAACAAGCAGCGCAACATTCTGATCCAAGGCAACACCGACGAACGCGGCGGCGCTGAATACAACCTGGCCCTGGGCCAGAAGCGTGCTGAAGCCGTACGTAAATCGATGTCGGCCCTGGGCGTACCAGAAAGCCAAATCGAAGCCGTATCGCTGGGCAAGGAAAAACCAAAGGCTGAAGGCCACAACGAAGAAGCATGGGCGCAAAACCGCCGTGCTGACATCGTCTACAAGTAATCTTCACTTCGCAGCAGCAAGCGATGAGTTACACCCGGGGCGGCGCGCAGTTTATACTGCGCCCTGCCCCGTTTTTTTTGAAAGCGCTTAGATGACGACATTCACCAAAGCCGGCCTGGCCGCTGCCGTGCTGGCCGCATGCTCTTACCTGCCGTTGCAGGCCAACGCCGCCCTGTTTGACGATGACGAAGCCCGCAAGGCCATCATCGAATTGCGCGCCAAAGTCGAAGCCATGCGCGCCGAATTTGGCACCCGCATCGACACCAAGAGCGACAAGAGCAGCACGCTGGACCTGGTCAACCAGCACGAACAGACCATGGCGGAAATCTCCAAGCTGCGCGGCCAGATTGAAGTGCTGGCCAACGAAGTGGCCAACGTGCAAAAGCGCCAAAAGGATTTGTATATCGACCTCGACGCCCGCATCCGCAAGCTGGAACCGAAACAGGTGACGCTGGACGGCAAGCAGGGCGCGGTCGATCCGACCGAGCAAAAAGCCTATGACTCGGCAGTCATGCTGCTCAAAGGCGGCGACTACAAGAATGCCGCGATCGCGCTCGGCGACTTCGTGCGCATGTACCCGGATTCGATCTACGCTGCCAATGCCCAATACTTCCTGGGCAACACGTTCTATGTGCAAAAAGATTGCAAAGGCGCGATCCTGGCCCAGCAACTGGTGGTGAAAAATTACCCGGACAGCCCGCGCGCGGCCGATGCCATGCTCAACATCGCCACCTGCCAGACCGAGCTGAAGGCGCTGCCGAACGCGAAAAAAACCCTGACCGACTTGATCAGCAAGTATCCGGACACGCCGCAGGCGCAGGAGGCGCGCGACCGCCTGAAGGGCAAGTAAGTAGCAAGAAAATGCCGCAAGGCATTTGACAGGAACGCCAAGCTTGCCTATAATCTTGCTTCTTTCGAGGGGTCGTTAGCTCAGCTGGTAGAGCAGCGGACTTTTAATCCGTTGGTCGCAGGTTCGAATCCCGCACGGCCTACCATTCGAAAGATGCTTGAAAAGTTCACCTTGGGTCGTTAGCTCAGCTGGTAGAGCAGCGGACTTTTAATCCGTTGGTCGCAGGTTCGAATCCCGCACGGCCTACCAAGATTCATCAAGAAAGCCTACGCATTTCGGTGCGTGGGCTTTTTTGTTTTTGGTCGCTCCTTGACCAGCCAGACCTATTGCCGCTAGATCGCCCCCTCCCCTTCCGACATCTTGCGCCGCTTCAATTGCGCTCAGCCTGCAACGCCGTACTCTCGTCAGACACCGTTTGACAGGGAGCGATCCATGTCGCTGGCAGCCTTCGGCGCTGGCTTTATTTGGTAGAGCAAGCTCGTGAGATTACTTTCGACCTCAGACTTCACGGCACGGCTGGCGTCGCCCTACTCGGATACGGCGCTGGCGACGTCCGAACTACTGCTGGACGGCAAGCCCACCGGGCTGATCGTGACCGGAGCCGTGCTGGAAGCGGCTCTGGAATGGCAAGGCTGTCGCATCGCCTTCTTCACCGATGACATTCCTTTCGAAGATATGCTGCGGATCTATATGTTCGACGCCGGCATGACATTGGTCGATGCGGCCGTGCTCGGCGCGATGTATTCCACCGGCACATTTGCTGAACTAAGCCTGCAGCCACCGAATGCGCTGACGTTTCGCTTCTTCGGTGGCACCGCCTGGCGCATGGTGCTGCTCGCCGAGCGGGAATTGGGCCTTCCCTGCCTTTCCGATCCGAGCGGCGTGCGCCGCAAGTTCCAATGCTTCAGACACTTCCGGATTGAAGGCAAGCCACAACCTGAAGGCACACGGGTCGTCTAAAGTCCGTCCGCCGCGACGGCGCGGCAGCGCCAGTCGCACCCGGAACAACAGCGCCCGCCTCACACCATCAAGGTCTCACGCGCCGCCTGCCGGATCGCCTGCGTGGCCGGATGGCTGATGCGCCGTTCGGTGGTGATCGCATAGACCTGTTCGCGCAGCGAGGGGATGGTGCCGACCAGCACCACGCCATATTGCGCGCAGATGGCGTCGGCGATCGCCGCCGGTGCGAAGAACATGCCGGCGCCGGCCTGGCCGAACGCCTTGAGCATGGCGCTATCGTCAAACTCACCGATCACATGCAACCGCGACACGTGCTGGTGCAGCCATTGCATCAGGCGCGCGTGGATGGCGAAGTCCTCGCCGGGCAACAGCAGCGGCACATGGTTCAGACATTCCGGAAACGCACCGCGCAAGCCCTGCGCCAGCGTCACGGCGGCGAACACGCCCAGTTCGCTCTCGCCCAGCAAGTGGTTGTAGCCGCGCACGCTCAAATGGCTGGGCATGGCGCGGTCGGCGATGATCAGGTCGAGCTTGTGGACCGCCATGTCGGCCAGTAGCGCGGCCAGCCTGCCCTCACGGCAAATCAGACGGGTCGGCTCGGCCAGCGACAGCGCCGGCGCCACCAACTGGCACGCGACCGCCTTCGACACCGAGTCGGACACCCCGACCCGAAAGGTCGCCATTTGCGTGGCAGCCTGGCCCTTGACGACCTCCAGCAAGTTATCGCCGATGCTGAAGATATCCTCGGCGTGGCGCAGCACGCGGTTGCCGGTCTCAGTCAGCTCCAGCCGCCGTCCGACCCGCCGGAACAGCTCGACGCCGAGGGTGTCGGCGAATTCGGTCAGCTGGCCGGAGATCGATTGCGGCGTCAGGTGCAACTGCTCGGCGGCCTTGGCGATGCTGCCGCTGCGCGCCACCATCCAGAAGTAACGCAAGTGCTTATAGTTCAGCGCGGCCATTGTCATCCTTTTAATACATCGGTTTTTTCGAATATTTAGAAAAGTATATTCGAATTGTACGATCAATTGCCAGCCCCTATCATGGGTCTTGTCATCCACCACGAAAGGAACTGATCATGAACATCGCGATTCAATCGAACGGCCTGGTCCTGACCGAAAGCCTGCGCGCCTATGTCCACCGCCGCCTGCAAACCGCGCTGGGCTGGGCGCTGACGCGCCGCCTGGCCGTCTGGCTGTCCGACATCAATGGCCCGCGCGGCGGCCGCGACAAGCGCTGCAAGATTCAGATCCGCCTCGACCACGGCAAGACCATCGTCATCGAGGACACCGAGGAAGATATGTACGCCGCGATCGACCTCGCCGCCGAGCGCGCCGAACGGGCGCTGGCGCGACAGTTAGCCCGCGGCCGCGAGTTCAACCATGATAAAGTGACCACCTTAGTGCCGCCGGAAAAGCCGTCCGACGCTCCAGACGAGCGTTAAACCTTCACCCTTAACCGTAGAGCGGAAAATGACTGGAATCGAAAACATTGCCACCCCCGCCATGTGGGCGGGCTTCGTCGCCTTCGTGCTGCTGATGCTGGCCGTCGACCTGTGGGTCTTCGGCGGCAACAAGGTGCACAAGGTCACGGCGCGCGAGGCGGGCGCCTGGTCGCTGGGCTGGTTCAGCCTGGCGCTGGCGTTTAACGGCGGACTGTGGTGGTATCTGAACGGCACCGTCGGCGCCGAGATCGCCGAGCAGAAGTCGCTGGAGTTCCTGTCCGGCTACCTGATCGAAAAGGCCCTGTCGGTCGACAACATC
The DNA here is from genome assembly GCA_019751755.1 of Burkholderiaceae bacterium. GTDB lineage: Bacteria > Pseudomonadota > Gammaproteobacteria > Burkholderiales > Burkholderiaceae_D > Rugamonas. The sequence goes on from JAIENA010000083.1 coordinate 6,278, forward strand.
TTCATTTTCCTGCTGATCTTCACGGCGTTCCAGGTCAAGCCGGAATACCAGCGCCGCGTCCTGATCTATGGCGTGCTGGGCGCGATCATCATGCGTGCCATCATGATCCTGGCCGGCGCGTGGGTGGTGAGTGAATTCAGCTGGGTGCTGTATGTGTTCGGCGCGTTCCTGCTGTACACCGGCGTCAAGATGCTCAAGGCGGTCGACGACGAACCCGACATGCAGAACAACCCGGTCATGCGCTTTGCGCGGCGCCACTTGCCGGTGTCGGAAGACAATCATGGCGAGCAGTTCTTCGTGCGGAAAAACGGCAAGCTGTATGTGACGACGTTATTCCTGGTACTGATCCTGATCGAGGCGACCGACCTGGTGTTCGCGGTCGATTCGATCCCGGCCATCTTCGCCATCACGTCGGATCCGTTCATCGTGTTCACGTCGAACATGTTTGCGATTCTGGGGCTGCGGGCACTGTACTTCCTGCTGGCCGACATCGCCGACCGGTTCCACCTGCTCAAATATGGCCTGGCCCTGGTGCTGTGCTTTATCGGTGCGAAGATGCTGATGTTGCCGTGGTTCCACATTCCGGTCCACATCTCGCTGTCGGTGGTGACCGCACTGATTGCCGGCAGCGTTATCGCCAGCTTGTACGCGACACGTAAGAAATAAATTCATTCGATTTTTTAAAAGGAATACTGCAATGCGACATTACAAAACCGATAGCGCCAGCGCCGCTGGCCGCATCGTTGCCCTGTGTATGGTGGTCGATGGCAACATGGCGCCATCCGAACTGCAGGCCCTGCAACGTTCCCGACTGCTGGAATACATCGACATCGACATCGACACCTTCCACGACCTGGTGGGCGATCTGTGCCAGGACATGCTGAGCACCTCCGTCAAGCATGAACACGTGGAACTTGACGGCGCGACCATCGATGCGCTGCTGGGCGAGATCCACGACCCGGCCTTGCGCCGCGCGCTGCTGCGCGCCATGTGGAACATCGCCGACGCCGACGGCGTGCTGGCCGATGCCGAAGCCAAGCTGCTGTCGCGCGCCTGCGCCGTATGGTCGGCCGAGTCGCGCTTCATCAAGGAAGAAGCGTTGCAGCAGGCGCCTCGCTAAACAGGCTTGACGGGGCCAGCAGTGGCCACCGCCCTCACGCGGTGGCGCTGCAGTCGCACGACACTTGTTATACTGGCGCAAAGTGTTACGACACATCCCGTCCTCACCGCATTCCCTCCCTTGAAAGATACACAATGAAAAAAACCGACCTGGCAAAAAGCGACGCCAAAAAGCTGATGGGCAAAATGGCCGCGCCTGGTGGCGCCGAGTTCGGCAAAGCCACCGCCACCGTCGACCGCCGCGAGCAGCGCCGCCGCGACCAGGCGCTGGGCCTGGTGCCGTTTGCCGTCAAACTCAATAGCGACCTGGTGGCGCAACTCAACGCGCTGGCAGCGGAACAGGGCGGCGACATCAACGCCGTGGTCGCCGCGCTGCTGCAAAAGGGTTTGGCGAACTAAGCGCCCCTAGCCGGTTAAGCGCCCCGGCAACGCCCGCGAGTTCCGATTCGTGGGCGGCTCAAGTCTCCCCCCTCCCCGGCTTTCAGCCCGTCGCCCTCCGACTGCCTCGCATCTACATTGCAGTGCAGCAATTTCTGTTTTATAATTGCAGTCCCCCCCGGATCCCCAGTTGCCAGAGCAACAGGTTTTTTCCGCAGCCGTGGCGCAGAGTCCTACGCCAGCCCGGCCTTTCAGCAGTAATCACCAGCCGCAGTCCATCACAGCAGCGCCGCGCCCTGCAGGCGTACTGTCTTTGGCCTTGCCTTGGTGTCACCCCGTCTATTTTTAATTGAGAGAATTTTATGTTCAGCTTATCGAAGCGGATGATCCGCCGTATTGCCTTTGTTTTCGCCGTTGCCGCCATGTCGGCGTGCAGCACCACCCAGGTTGCCGTGGCGCCCGCCGCCGCCGGCCTGCCGGAATCGGCCACCGCCACCTTGCATATCGCCGCGGACAACACGGCGGAAAGCATCGCCGCGATTTATGACCACGAAGGCAACCTGGTACGCCGCGCCAGCTACTGGACGGAAAACCTGCGCGAAGTCACGGTTCGTCCCGGCCTGTATGAAGTGGTGCTGCGCGTCGATGGCACGTATCCGGAATTGGCGGCCTACCCGCGTGTGATGATCAATGTGCAGCCGGGCGGGAAGTATGAAGTCGCGGCGGCGCATACCGAGGCAGGCAACGCTGCCACCACCGCACGCGGCCTGCAACGCCATGCCGGCTACGCGGTCAATATTCCAGCGTAACGTCACTGCTTCACCGTATCGAGGCGGGAGTCGCAAATCACGGCACCGCCCCGCCCTTCCCACTCCTCCGGCGGCAGGCGCAGCAAGCGCCGCAAACCTTCCGTGTCGCGCACATCGACCGACATCACGCCATACCAGCCATCGCGCCCACTGTTCTTCACCTGGTACAAGGCGGCATCGGCGAGTTCCGTCACCAACTGCCAATCCGCGCATTGCGGCGCCAGGCGCGCAGGCGGGAAGCAGGCGTAACCGATCGAACAGGTCTTGGGCAGCGCCGTCCCATCCGGCAGCGCGAACGCCATATCCGCCACGGCCGCGCGGACCCGTTCGGCCAGTTCCGGCGCCTTCGCGCGATCGGTACCGCGCGCCACCACCAGGAATTCCTCGCCGCCCCAGCGGATCACGAAATCACTCTCGCGGAAGGTGCTCAGCAAGCGCTCGCGCATCTGGCACAGCACCGCGTCGCCGGCCGCATGGCCATGCCGGTCGTTAACCTGCTTGAAATGATCAATATCGATCAGGAAGAAAATCAGGTCGGCATGCTCGGCCAGCCCCCCACCGTCGCGCAGGCAGTCTTCGTGGCGTCGGATCGCTTGCGCGGTATCGGCCTCGATATGTTCGGCCAGGAAGCGGCGGTTGTGCAAGCCGGTCAGCGGGTCGGTCAGGCTGGCCAGTTCCAGCGCCTGCGACTTCACTTCCAGCGCCGCCGACACCTGCTGCAACTGCGCCGTGCGTTCCGCGACACGCTGTTCCAGCTCGTCTTCGCGCAGCCGCAGACGCAGCGTGCGCCATTGCACCAGCCCGACCACGCCGGCGCATGCCAGCGCCAGCATCCCCAGCCGGGCCCACCAGGTTTCCCACCACGCCGGCAAGACGGTGACCGTGAGCGACACCATCGCATCACTCCACACGCCATTGCGATTGCTGCCCTGCACCTGCAAGGTGTAATCGCCGGGCGGCAGGTTGTCATAGCTGGCGACCCGCAGATTCGCGCCGGCGGTGCGCCAGGCCGGATCGTACCCTTGCAGCCGGTAGCGATAGCGGTTGCGCTCCGGGGCGCTGTAGTCCAGCGCGGAAAACTCGGCGCGCAGCGAGCGCTGCTGCGGCGCGATTTTCAGCGCCGCTTGTTTCAGCGTCCCTTGCAGTGCCTCCCGCAACGGCGGCGTCACCGGCTGGCCGCCGACCGACAACGCCGTCAGCACCACCGGCGGACGGTAAGTCCAGCCGGCATATTGGGCGGGGTCCACCAGCAGCAGCCCTGCCGCGCCGCCGAACAGCATGCGGCCGTCACGCAAGCCGGCATAGGCGCGGAACCAGCCGGTGCCGAAATCGACCCCGTCGGCGATACTGAATTCGTCATAGCGCTGTTCGGCCGGTGTGTGCACGCCACGGTGGGACCAGATTCGGCCCTTGGCGTCGCGCAGCAAATTGGCGCCGATCGCATGGCCGTCGGGCCCCTTGCTGTCGAGGACCAAGGTATAGCGCGCCTGGCGGCCATCGAACCGGTCGACCCGGAAGCGACCGCCATTGCTTTCAACCCACAGCCCGTCGGCATCGGCCAGCATACCCTTGACCGCGAAATCGGCATCGGTCGGCGCCGGGGTCGCGGCCAGCTTGTGCGCGGCGCCGCTGGCGCCATCAATCCAGAACAGCCCGGCCACGCAGCCGATCCAGACGCGCCCCGAGGCATCTTCCAGCAGCGCGTCGACATTGCCTTGCAGCGGCTCGCCGGCCGCCAGCATCACCGGGAGCAGTTCAGCCGAACCGGGCGCGCGGCGCAGCAAGCCATTGCGGGTGCCGATCCATAGCACGCCATCACGGCTGAACAGCAGCCGGCGCAGGCGTCCCCCGGGCGCGTCGTAGGCGCGGATAAAGCGGCGATTCTCATCAAATTCATACAGGCCGTCGTCGGCACCAACCCAGACGTGGCCGTCCGGCCCCTGCGTCACGGCGCCGACCGGCACGGCGGATGCGCCACCGACCAGCAACTGACCGGGCAGCGCGACTTTGCCGGTCACGTTCATGGCCTGGTCCAGCACGGTCACGCCACGGTCGGCGCGCCCCAGCCAGATCTCGCCATTGCGCATTTCCGCGATGCTGCGGATGCTGACATCAGCCCACGGATCGCCTGGCGCCGGCGCATGTATCGCAATGCCCGGCAGCGGCGGCACATGGCGCTGCACGCCACCGCCATAGGTGCCGACAAACAGGACACCGGAACGGTCGCGCACAATGCCGCGCACATCCGATGCGGCCAGCGTCCCTTCCTGGCCCCGCATGTGGCGCACTTGCCGCAGCAAGGCGCCGCTGTCGGCGGCGCGGATCTCGATCCCGTTCGAGCGGCCGATCCACATCTGGCCATCGCTCGCTTCGACGATGGTGTGCACCGCCCCGGCCTGCCCACTCGCACCATCGGTCAGCCATTGCACCCGCCCCGACGCCGGGTCCACCTTCAGCAGCGCGCCGCTGGCGGTACCGGCCCAGACCCGGCCAGCGCTATCCTGCTCCAGTTTGACCACCACATGCGGCGCCAGACGCGCCGCGTCCGCCGGATCGCGCAGCACCCGGGTAAATCCGCTGCCACCGCGCACCAAGCGCGCCAGACCGGTCTGGCCGGCGATCCACAGGTCGCCACGACGGTCCAGCAGCAAGGCGTTGATACGGTCATCCGGCACGCCTCCGGTGGCCGCGCGCCGATGCACAAAGGTGCGCGTGGCCGGCTGGAAGTGATCGAGTCCGCCGCCATCAAGCGCGATCCAGAAGCCATCGGCGCCATCGGACACAATCACCCGCACCTGCCCGGCACCCAGCGACGCCGGATTGGCCGCATCGTGGCGGAAGAATTCCGAACGCCCGGTACGCGGGTCCAGCGCCACCAGCCCGGCCGATACCAGCCCCAGCCACAGGCGACCGTCCTTGCCCGGCGCCATCGCCGTGATGGAACTGAGCACTTCGGCATCGCCGGGGGCCTGGCGCAGCGGGAAGCGGACAAAGTCATAGGCGTCATAGCGCGCCACGCCGGTGACGCCACCAGCCCAGATATAGCCTTGCGCATCCTGCGCCACCGCCGTCACGACGCCATCCATGATGCTGTTGTTGGTCAGCACCTGGGTGAACTTCAATGGCGGCGGCGGGCCGGCGGCCAACGCCGGCGCGCCAAGCAACACGATGGCGCACCACAGCAGGTGAATCCATTGGACCACCCTGATTTTGATCGCGGCACCATGCGACGGGTTTGCAATGTTCAATTTATCTCCGCAGGGTCGGACGACGTTGCCTATCTTACCGTGGCAAGGCTGAGACTGGTGTATTAGTGACAATGTGTGCATTTTTAGATGCAAGTGCCGTTGTATAGTGGCCGCCCTCCCTCTTTGATTCAATTGGCACTATCTGTGGTTAAACTGTATTGCATCGCGGCGCTGGCCGTCCTCCCTTTATACGTTGCCGCCGCGCCTGCGGCCGAAGCGCCGCCAACCCAAGCCAGCCGCAAACCAGTGGCCGCTGCGCTGCCACTGGCGTTCGATTATCTCACCCGTGAAATGGATGCGCGGCTGCTGGCGCCGGCCAAGGGAAAAGCGCCACGGCTGGATTTGCCCAGCGGCGTCACGTACACCCCGGCCCATCAGGATGCACTGCGTACCTTTTTTGGCACGGAGCAGCCGCTGGACATCCGGCGCTTGCCGGGCAAAGGTCCGGCCACCAACTACAGCATGGCGATTCCCGCCCACCACATTGCGGAGGGCGAACTACGCTACAGTTGGCAAGCCATCAGCGGCAAGCTGTCGATCGACCGCAAGGGTCAGATTGCATCGAGCGTCTCCTGGCCGGGGATGGAGTTGGCCGGCAAGGACGGCGCGGTAATAATGCAGGGCATGCGCATCAACGGGGTACGCCAGCGCAACCTGTTGACGGGTAAATCGCTGGTCGAGATCGACCGACTGGCCTTCAATACACCGGACAATGTGGCAGCGGCCGTGCTGCACAACGTCAAAGGCGCCAGCAACATTACCCTCGAGGGCAAACAACTGAATGTCAGCATGGACATGGGTGTCAGGCAGGTGGCAGCCGGTGGTGAAACCATCGACGACCTGCACTTTGCCATGCGCGTGCGGCGTCTCGACCAGGACACCGTGGCCGCCATGCGCACCATGGTGGAATCGATCCGCAACAGCAACAACGGCGGCGATGCGGGCATGGAGACGGCCAGGGCGATGGCGCTGATCGTCGACTTCAAGCAGTTGTTCCAGAGGCTGGTGCTGCGCGGCGCCACCATCGACATCGATGACATCAGCGCGGTCTACCGGGGCAACAAGGCGGCGCTGGCGTTCAGCCTCGGCATGCCCGGCGCGGTGGCTGCGGACTTCGATTCTGTCGAGCGCGTGGTGCAAAAACTGGCCGTGCGCATGCACGTCCGTATCCCGCTGCCGATGCTGCGCGACTTCGCCACCCTGGCGGCGCAACGTAGCAATCAAGGCAAAGACCAGCCGGAGGTGCCAACGGCGCAACTGGCGGACCAGATCTACAACGTCATGCTGGGCAAAGCGGTCGGCGGCAATTTTGCCAAAGTGGACAAGAATATGCTGGTGTCGACCATTGAACTCAAGGGCGGCAATCTGTTCGTCAACGCGCAAGCGCTCCCGATCGAACCACTGCTGGCGTTGCTGAAGGGACCGGTGGTCAAATTGCCGCCACCCGACACCAGCGCACCGGTGGAGGTTGGCATGGAGGATCGGGGGCTGGAAGCGGCGCGCCTGTTCGCGATGAATGGCAACTCTGAAGGCCTGTATGAAATGTGCCGCCGCCATATCGAAGGACGCGGCGTGGCAAAAGACCATGCCGAAGCGTTGAAATGGTGTACCAAAGGCAGCGACAGGGGCGTATTCCGTAACAAGGTGTTGCTGGCAACGCTGTATCTGGACGGCGACGCCGCAGTCCGGGACTACGCCGCCGCACTCAAATTGCTACTGCCATTGGCCGGAAACAAGCATGAAGCTGGGGCGCAATACCTGCTGTTCCGCATCTATAACGAAGGACTGGGGACGGCGAAAGACCCGCAACAAGCGCTGGCCTACCTGCGCCTCGCGGCCAAGGGCGGCAACAGCGAGGCCGTCAAGGCCATCAAGACGCTGGACGCTACATTCGACGCGCCGGACCCCAACGGCATTGAGCAGCCGGATCCCTGGACCGTCATCGCCAACGCCGCCGGCGGACACTATTTGATGTGGACTTACCGCTTCGATATCACCCGGCATCGCCGCCTGCGGCTGACCTTCGGCGGGTTCAAGGACGATGACGAATGGTCGCCAGTGCAATCGCTTTGCCTGTCCGCCGTGAAACCCAGCGATATGGCCTGCCTCAAGCTGGTACGCAGCCGTGATGACAGCGGCAACAGCTACTTCGCCGTGTTCAGCGAGGTGTTTTCGACGGATGGCCAGACCAGGCGTGGCGAGACCGTGCTGCCGACCCGGTTCAAAGAGGGCGACACACTCGACGTGCGCGTGTACGCCAGCGGCGACAAGGCGTACTTCCTGGTGAACAACGAAAAACCACTGGTCCAGTCGATTGACTTTCCTGCGGAACTGATCAGGGCAGTTTGCTCCACCGGCGCCTGCACGTTCAGGTTTGAGCAAGCGCCCGCGACACCGGCCGGCGCCGCGTCCCCGGCCGGCGGCTAAGGCCGCCGCGGCGGCCAGCCAAAGCGCTCCGCCGCCCGCGCCTGCACTTCGAACCGGTTATCCCAGTAGTAATGCCGCCCCCGC
>JAIENA010000109.1 GCA_019751755.1 Burkholderiaceae bacterium
TCATAAAAGTCGCCCATGCGGTAGAACACCAGCATGGTCGGGTAGTCGGCCTTGATGCGCAGGTATTGCTGCATCATCGGGGTGACCTTCTCGGTCGGACTGGCTTTGATGGCGGCGGCGTTGATTTCAGCGGGAACAGTGGTCATCGTGGTGGGATTCTAGATTCGATAGTGCGGCGTCGGTAATGCGGCGCAAGGCCGACATTTTAACGTGTCTGCCGCCGCAACAGGCAGCCCAACCATGCGCTACCGGTATTTTCCCGCGCTGCGCAGCCACACCGGATCATCCTTGAGCTTGCGGATGACCGGCGCCAGCTTGTGGTACACGGCGGCTTTCGCATGGGGGATCAAAAAACGGCGTTCGGTCTGCTGGCCCGGCAAGTCGGTCAGCTGGAACTGGTCGGCCAGCGCATGGGTTTTCAAGTAGTAGCGCGCCACCGATTCGGCCACCGCCACGCAATCGACGCGGCCCAGGCGCAGCTTTTCCAGGTTGATGTCTTCGCTCAGGGCGTCGTTGCGCACCAGGCCGTTGCGGGCGATCCATGCATCGATGCCGGGATAGACATAGCCCAGCACCAGCCCGATGGTGCGGCCCGTCATTGATCCTTTGACGTCCGGATCCAGGCCATCGCCGATGCGCGAGACCAGCACGAAGCGGTCGATCGCAAACGGCGCCGTCCACAGGTATTTTTGCTGCGCCACATCGTCAAACCACTGCGGCATCATGCCGATCACGATGCCGTCCATGCTGCCCTCTTCGAGTTTCAATTGCAGCCGCTTGCGCGGCAGGTACGTCAGCTTGAACGTGAGGTTGCCCAGGCGCTGCTGGTTCAGGTGCTCGACCAGGTCGGAATAAAGGCCGCGCGTGTTGTTGATCACCAACGGCGCAAAATTGGCGCTGGTATACACATTGACGACTTCCGCCTTTGCCATTGCGCAACAGCCGAGCAACAGCGCGAGCAGAAAGGTAAGCGATACTCTCATCAGGGCAATATAGCATGATGAAATCTGCTGCAAGCTGAAGGGTAAATTCAAGAGGCAATATTAAATTGTTTGGTGCAACAGTCACCCCAGCCGTGCCGGCCCCCGTCCTGGCGCACGCTATAATTTAACGATGGAAAAACTCAGAGAGTACGCGCAAGTCGTGGCCGAAGTACGCAGCGGCCGGCTGGCGTTACCCACCAGTGTCAATGCCGCGCTGCAGTTGCAGCAGGCGCTGGCGGATCCTGATTGCCATCTCGAACACGCCATCCGCAAGGTGCTGGCCGAACCGGTGCTGGCGGCGCGCGCCGTGGCGCTGGCCAATGCCGCCGTGTTTACCCGCCATGGCGGGCCGCAGGTGACCAGCGCCCGCGCCGCCGTGATGCGGGTCGGTTACCGTAATCTGTATTCGCTGGCGTCGGCCATGGTGGTGCGCCAGTTCGGTGCGCGCATCCGCGATCCGCAATTGCGCGCCAAGGCCGAGCAATTATGGCGCCACTGCGCGTCGGTGGCGGCGCTGAGCCATGTGCTGGCGCGCGACCTGACCCAGATCGATCCCGATACCGCGATGTTTGCCGGCGTTATGCATGAAGTGGCCGGCTTTTACCTGCTGGCGCGCGCCGATACGATGCCGGGGCTGCTGGACGACCCGGACCAGCGCATGGGCGCCATGCACGAAATCCTGTCGCGTGAATTGCTGGCCAAGTTGCAGGTGCCCGAACCAGTGGCGGCGGCCATCGCCTCGCTGCGCGGCGGTGCGATCTCGATTCCGCCGGCCGGCCTGCGCGACACCCTGTTGCTGGCCAAGCGCCTGGCACCGCAGCGCGCGCCGCTGGTCTGGTGCGACGACGCCGTGCTGGACCGCACGGCGGCGGTCGATGCCTATCTGAAAGGCAACCGCGTGATCGATACCATCTTGTTCGACTCCAGCGCAGAAGCCAAATCGATGAGCAACGCGTTGCTGGTGTAGCGGCGGCCTGGCAAAGTTGCGAAAAAGAAAATATATTGCAACCATGCGCGAGCGCCCGCGCAAACTTGGTAGTATCGACCAGGCTGCCACTATCAGAACTGCACCGTGAATGCACCGATCAAACTCCTTGTAGTCGATGACGTTGAGCCCAACCTGACCGCGGTTGGCGCGCTGTTGGCGCGTCCCGGCGTGATGCTGTTGACCGCGTCGTCCGGCGCGCAGGCGCTCGAACTGTTGCTCGAGCATGATGTCGCGTTGGCGCTGATTGACGTGCAAATGCCCGGTATGAATGGCTTTGAGCTGGCCGAACTGATGCGCGGCAGTGAGCGCACCCGCGCCATTCCCCTGATTTTCCTGACCGCCGCCGCGCGCGACCAGGCGTATACGTTCCGGGGCTATGAGGCGGGCGCCGTGGATTTCCTGTTCAAGCCCTTTGATGGCCAGGTGCTGGTCAACAAGGTCAACGTGTTTGTCGAGCTGTACCAGCAAAAGCGCCAGTTGTCGGCGCAGCTCGATGAATTGAAGCGCTCGCTGCACCTCAATGAGTTGTTCACGGCGGTGCTCGGACACGATTTGCGCACGCCGCTGTCGGTGGTGATGAATGGCGCGATGCTGCTGCCGATGATGACGGACCATCCGAAAGTGGCCATCACGGCGCAGCGCATCCAGAGCAGCGCCAAGCGCATGGCGCAAATGGTCGACCAGTTACTGGATCTGGCCCGCATCCGTTCCGGCGCGATGCGCCCGGAGCTGGCCGAGGCCGATTTCGGCGCCCTGTGCCGCGTGCTTGCCGATGAATTCAGCACGCCAGACCAGCCGTCGCGCATCAGCGTGGCAACCTCGGGCGATCTGGTCGGCGTGTGCGATAGCGGCATGCTGTCGCAAGTGCTGTCGAACCTGATGGGCAATGCGCTGACCCATGGCGAACCGGCGTCGCCGGTGCGCGTGACGGTCGATGGCAACGATCCGGAGGCGATCACCGTCAGCGTGGCCAACCGGGGGGGAATCGACGCTCAATTGCTGGGCAGCGTCTTCGAGCCCTACAAGCGCGGCCCCAGCCGCAAATCGGGCCAGGGACTGGGTCTGGGTTTGTACACCGCGCGCATGTTCATTGTGGCCCATGGCGGCGACATTACGGCGGCCTCGGACCAAGAGGGCGGCACCGTGTTCACGTTCACGACGCCGCGCCGCGCCGTATCGGAGCCCCGTCCATGAATGCCTTTCAACACACACTGGCGGCAGCACTCATGCCCGGCAACGACGCCGGCGCGATGCCGTTTTCCTCTGGCGGCGCCGAGCATGGGCGTCCGGTGACGGAAGAATTCCTGCGCATGGCGCAGGAGGCGGGCGGCATTGGCAGTTTTGAATGGTTCCCGGACACCGGCCGCGTGGTGGTCTCGGCCACGTACCGCAAGCTGTGGGGGCTGGCGCCAAGCGTGGAGGTGACGGCCGATTTGCTGGTCAGCCTGGTCGACGCGCGTGACCGCGCCCGGCTGGGGCCGCAGTGCATGATCGAGGCCAATCCGCTGGCCTACACGGAGTACCGCATCCGCCGCGCCGATACCGGCGAGTTGCGCTGGCTGGCGCGTCGCGGCGAAGTGGTGGCCGGGCCGGGCGAGGCGCGCCGTTATATCGGTGTGTCGTTCGACATCACGGGACGCAAGCAAACCGAGCAGGCGCTGCGGGCCAGCCAGGATCGGCTGGCCGCGATTTTCGGCCAGGCCTCGGTGGGCCTGTCGGAACTGGATTTGTCGGGACGCTTCCTGCGCGTCAACGGCGCGCTGTGCCATATGCTGGGCCGCACCGAACAGGACATGCTGGGCTTGCACATGGATGACATCATCCACCCCGAAGAGCTGGAAGAAAACCGCGCGCTCGTGCGGCGGCTATTGGCGACCGGGCAGTCCTTCACGCTGGAAAAACGCTACTTCAAGCCTGATGGCGGCTGGGTCTGGATTTCATCGAACATGAGCCGCCTCGATGATGAAACCGGCCAGCCGCAAGGGCTGATTGCCGTCAAGACCGACATTAGCGAGCGGCGCCGGGTGGAAGCGGCGCTACGCGATTTGAATGACACGCTGGAGCAGCGCGTGGGCCGCGAAATCGCCGAACGGGACAAGGCGGAGGAAGCGCTGCGCCAGTCGCAAAAAATGGAAGCCGTGGGGCAGTTGACGGGCGGGGTGGCGCACGACTTCAACAACGTGTTGCAAATTATTTCCGGCAACCTGCACCTGCTGCGAATGCAGGCGCGCGGCGAGCAGGCGCGCGGCGAGCCGAAGAGCAGCGAGCCGAAGAACAGCGAGTCGGACAGCAGCGAGCAGGCCGACGCCATCATGCGCAGGCGGCTCGACATGGCGATCGCCGCCGTCGAACGCGGCGCGCGGCTGTCGTCGCAATTGCTGGCGTTTGCGCGGCGCCAGCCGTTGCAGCCGGTGGTGTCGAACCTGGGCCGGCTGGTCGGTGGTATGGACGATTTGCTGCGCCGGACACTGGGCGAAGCCATCGACGTTGTTACGCTGGTCGGCAGCGGCTTGTGGAATACCCTGGTCGATCCGGGCCAGATTGAAAACGTGATCCTGAACCTGGGCATCAATGCGCGCGATGCCATGCAGGGCGCCGGGCGCCTGACGATCGAAGTGGGCAATGCGGTGCTGGACGAGTATTACGTCAATAAGCTGCTCGATGTGGCGTCCGGCCAGTATGTGATGCTGTCAGTGACCGATACCGGTTGCGGCATGACGCCGGAGGTGTTACAGCGCGCATTCGAACCCTTCTTTACCACCAAGCGTGAAGGCGAGGGCACCGGACTGGGCCTGTCGATGGCCTATGGTTTCGTCAAGCAAAGCCGTGGCCACATCAAGATCCTCAGCGAGCCGGGGCAGGGCACCAGCGTCAAGATTTACCTGCCACGCAGCCTGTGCGATGAAGCGTACCCGGAAGACGGCGAGTGTACAGAGGAAATCGGTGGCAGCGAAACCATCCTGGTGGTGGAAGATGATCCCGGCGTACGCGCCGTGGTGCTCGACATGCTGGCGGCGCTGGGCTACCGCGTGCTGGCGGCGGAAAACGGCGCCGATGCGCTGGCCATGCTGCAGCGGCAGCAGGTCGACTTGTTGTTTACCGACGTGGTGATGCCGGGGGTGCTGCGCAGTACGGAACTGGCGGTGGCGGCGCGCGAATGGCAGCCCGATATCGCCGTGCTGTTTACGTCCGGCTATCCGCAAAACGCCATCGTGCATGGCGGCCGCCTCGATGCCGGGCTGGAGTTGTTGAGCAAGCCCTACCGGCGCGAAGACCTGGCGCGCAAGCTGCGTCACGTGTTCAACAACCGTGAGCAGGAAATCGCCGCGCGCCAGCGCCAGCTGGACGCGGCGGCCGGCTTGCTGCCGCCGCAGCCGCTGATCGCCGACCAGTCGCTGCGGGTGCTGGTGGTCGAAGACAACGCCGATGCGCAGGCGATGGTGTGCGAATTGATCGGCATGCTGGGCCACACCGTCAATGGCGTTGACAGTGGTGAGCAAGCCTGGGACCTGCTGCAGGCGCACGATGTCGATGTCTTGTTTACCGACATCAGCCTGCCCGGCATATCCGGCATCGAACTGGCGCGCCGGGTGCGCGCATCGGGCAAGCCGGTGCGGATCATCTTTTCCACCGGCTATGGCAAGGAGGCGCTGGAACAGTCGGGCCTGCAGGCCACGGTGCTGCGCAAACCCTATGACTTGATGGAACTGAAAGCGGCACTCGACCATTCGTGATGGCCGGGTGCTTCGGGTGTTGGTGGTCGCTGGCGATCGTCAGAGAAAGATCGTCATTCATTGTCAGACCACTCCTACGTCGGCTGCTGCATGCGTCCTATGTCCTCCTCTACAGCGTTGATTTACCATCAAATTGCCCTATAAGGGCATCACTGAGAGCCCCAACCAGGCTCGGTCATGCGGTACAACGAATCAGAGGAGAGCGTGATGGCATCATCCAAGCAAGGCGACAGCAACGCGGGCAGACGAGCGGTCTCGGCAACGAACCCGTCCGGTGATCAGCCGGGCCACCAGAAGGGCAACCAATCCGGTAACCAATCCGGCAACAGCGCGGCAGGCAGCAAGCAGAGCGGCGACACCAGCAGCCGTGGCTTCGCATCGATGGATCCGGCACGGCAGCGGGAAATCGCGGCCCAGGGCGGACGCGCGGCCCACCAGAAAGGCACGGCGCATGAATTCACGCCGGAAGAGGCGCGCCGCGCCGGCAGCATGAGCCACAAAAACAGCCAGCGTGCGCGCACCGCTTCCAGCAGCGGTACTGGCCAGCATGCTGGCAGCGCTGCCAGCCAGGGGGCCGCATCGAGCCAGCAAGGCGAACAGGACAACTAATTAACTTTAGGCCCGCAGGGCGGCGCCGGTATACCGCCATGGGCCCGTTCCGCTGAAATGACAAGCGCCGCGCGGCTGCCCGAAAGGGCGGCGGCGCGGCGTTTAGCGATTGCAGGCGCTGGTACTGAGGCTGGTACTTAGAACAGGAAGTTCGCCGTCAACTGGCCCGAACGCGGCATGCCGATGGTCGAGCGCGAACCGCCGTTGTTCAGGCTGCCCAGGTAGAACTTGTCGAACAGGTTATACACGTTCAGTTGCAGGCTGACGTTCTTGTTGACCTTGTAGGTCGCCACCGCATCGGCCACCGTGTAGGCCGGGATGCCCGGCGTGTTTTGCGTTGCCGCGTTGGCCGATGGGTCGATCACGCGTTTTTGCTCGGACATGTGGCGCACGCCGCCACCGAAGCTGAGCGCATCATTGAACTTGTAGCTGGTCCACAGCGTCGCGGTGAAGTCCGGCGACCAGCGGGTGCCTGCGCCGGCTGCGTTGCCGCCGGTGGTGCCTTCGATGATTTTCGCATCCATCGTGGCCAGACCGGCGATGATGCTCCAGTTGCGGGTCAGTTGGCCGACCGCGCCCAGTTCCAGGCCCTGCACGCGGCGCTTGCCGGTCTGGATGATCTCGTTGGTGGTCGGATCCGTCACCGTCAGTTCATTCTTGTTTTCCGTGCGGTACAGCGCGGCGGTCAGCGCCAGTTGCTTCTGGATCACATCCCATTTGGTGCCCAACTCGATGTTGGTGGTTTTTTGCGGGTCCATGTTCGGTGCCGCGATGCTGCTGGCGGTGGCGCTCAGCGTGAAGTTGGCGCTGCCGGGCGGCGTGGCCGAGGTGGCGTACGACGCGTAGATGGTGCCATTCTCGGCCGGTTTGTACAGCGCGCCCGCTTTCCAGCTGACCAGGTTGTCGGACTTGGCCAGGCGGCTGGCGATCAGCGCGCCCACTGGCGCCGTGGTCGACACGGTGGCGCCGTCGGTGGTGGTGCGGTAGTGCTCGTAACGCAGGCCGCCGTTGATCTGCCACTGGTCGTTCAGCTTGATGGTGTCGAACACATAGCCGGCCACGGTGCTGGTCTTGCCTTTCGAGTAGGCGCCGTTCAGTACCGGGGCATAGCCGGTCAGGGTGCCATCATTCGGGTTCGGGTTGTACAGGTTCGCCCACAGGCCAGTGACCGCCGGGAAACCATTGGCCGCCGGCGCGGGGATGTACGTACCCAGGCCGACGCGGGTCGGCGAGAACTGTTCTTCCGACAGGAATTCCAGCCCGGTCGACACCGTGTGCGTCAATGCGCCGGTATTGAATTCGGTGACCACGTTGGTGGTATTAGCCAGGATTTCATTGTTTTGCAGGACGCTTTGGCGGGTCCGCGCGACTTTCCAGGCGTCGGGCGTCGTGATCAACGCGCCGGTTACCGCCACCACGCCGTTGACGCCGGTCAGGATACGGTCGATCTTGGACTTGCCATAACGGCTGGTGTTGGTCAGCGTGGTTTTCGGCGCCAGTTCGTGTTCGATTTTCACGGTCGCCATGTCGGCGCTGGTTTTCTCGAAGTCGGTGCTGTAGCCGTAGTACGCTTCGCGGCTGACGCGCGGCATGTTGTTGGCCGACTGGAAGCTCGACTGGTTGAAGCCTTGCAGGCCGACCGCCGGCGTGCCGCCATCAGGCGTGCCGTCGGAGCGCACGTGCTGCGAGTACAGGTAGACGCGGGTCGGGGTGCCCAGGCCAAAGGCGACCGATGGGGCGATCGCGTGGCGCTGTTTTTCGATGACCTTGCGGCCCATCTGGCCGCCATCTTCGGCCATCACGTTCAGGCGGAACGCGGCATTGTCGCCGAAGGTGCGGTTGATGTCGGCGGTGGCGCGGGTTTTTTCGCCGGTGTTGACGCTGGCGGTGCCGGAGATCGCGTTTTCACGTTGCGGCAGCTTGGACGACAGGTTGATGTAGCCGGACGCGGCGCCACGGCCGACGTCGGTGCCGGCCGGGCCTTTCGATACTTCGATCTGTTCGATGTTAAACACATCGCGGGAAATCGCGCCCAGGTCGCGGATGCCGTCGACAAAGATCGACGATTGCGCCGAGAAGCCGCGCATCTGGAACGTGTCGCCGGCGCTGGTGTTGCCGTTTTCACCCAACTGCAAGGTGATGCCCGGGGTGTTTTGCAGCGCTTCCATCAGCGACGACGCCGCTTGTTCCTGCAGCACTTCCTTCTTGATGACGGTGATGGTTTGCGTGGTGTCGATCAGTGGTTGCGTCAGTTTTGGCGACGACACTTTGTCTGCCTTGAACGGGACGTCGGCCGCCGCGTTGACTTTGACTTCCGACAGGGTTTTTTCCTGCTGCGCCGAGGCGGCCAATGGCAGGCTGAGCGCGGCCAACGCCAGGATCGACTGGTTCAGGCGGGCGTGGTTCAACATCGATTGCGTCAGCAGGGGCTGGGTGGCAGGGGTGTGCTTGCGGCTGCGGATAACGGACACGGAAATCTCCAGACAGTTCAGGATCAAATGAGTGAGAAGCTGGCTGATCCGAACGAGGGACTGGCTGGCAATTGAGTAGTATTGACGCAAATGATAATCGTTCTCACTATCATTTTCAATACCATTTGCAATGATTCGGCAATAGACGAGCAATAAATCGTGATTTGTGTAAATTTTAGAAGGCTTGATTGACTCCGCAAATGATAATGATTATCATTTTCGGGTCACTTGCAGTTACTACTAATCAGAAGGCATCCTTTGAGCGTTTCCAAACAAGCCAGTCGCGCGGTCTGGCTGAAAAACCTGCACCAATGGCACTGGATCAGTTCCGCGTTGTGCCTGATGGGCATGTTCCTGTTCAGCATTACCGGCATTACCCTGAACCACGCGTCGCAAATTGAAGCCAAGCCCGTCATTACCCGGCTGCAGGCGACCGCCCCGGCGCCGCTGGTGGCGCAACTGAAGGCGTATGCGGAAGAACACGATGGCGCCAAGGAGGCGTTGCCGGAAGCGGCTGAACAATGGCTGCGCGCGACCTGGTCGCTCAATGTTGGCGGGCGTAGCGCGGAATGGTCCAGCGATGAAGTCTACGTGCCGCTGCCGAAGGCGGGCGGTGATGCCTGGGTGCGCATCGGTCTGGATGATGGCGCCACGGAATTCGAGAATACCGACCGGGGCTGGATTTCCTGGCTCAACGACGTCCATAAAGGCCGCCATACGGGGACGGCCTGGAATTGGTTCATCGATATTTTCGCCGTGGTTTGTCTGGTGTTTTGTATTACGGGTTTCCTGATTTTGAAGTTCCATGCGGCCAACCGGCCATCGACCTGGCCGGTGATCGGCTTCGGCGTCCTGGTGCCGTTCGTTATTGCGCTGTTGTTTATTCACTAAGCACTCACTAAGGTTTTAAAAATGAAATTACGCTATTCCATCGCCATGACCCTGCCGTTGGCCGCGCCGGCCATGGCCGCCGACCTGGCGGTCAAGTTTGAAATCCCGCAATTGAACGTGGCGGAATACCACCGCCCATACGTCGCCGCCTGGCTGGAAAACGCCGACCAGAAAGTCGTCACCAACCTGGCGGTGCTGTATGACGTCAAGAAAAAGGACAATGCCGGCACCAAGTGGATCAAGGATATGCGCCAGTGGTGGCGCAAGGCTGGCCGCGACGTGACGTTGCCGCTCGACGGCGTGTCCGGCGCGACCCGTTCCCCGGGCGAACATACGCTGACCTTCAATAGCGCCACGGCCGCCCTCGACAAGCTGCCGGCCGGCCAGTACCAGCTGGTGATGGAAGCCGCGCGTGAAGCGGGTGGCCGCGAGCTGGTCAAAGTGCCGGTCACCTTGCCGCTGAAAGTGGGCCAGTTGGGCTCGGCAAAGGGCAAGGAAGAGCTGGGCAACGTGACCGCACTATATAAATAAGGAAGATGACCATGATGAACCCAACCAAACCACTGCTGGCGCTGACCCTGGCCGGCTTCGCGCTGAACGCGTATGCGCACAAGCCGTGGCTGCTGCCATCGTCCACCATGGTGGAGTCCAAGGATGCGTGGGTGACGGTCGATGCCGCCATCTCGGAAGACTTGTTTAGCATCAACCACCAGCCGTTGAAGCTGGACAGCCTGGTCGTGCTGGGCCCGGATGGTGCCAAAGTCGAGCCGAAGAATGCCGTCACGGGCCGCCTGCGCTCCACCTTTGATGTGCAAATGGCCAAGCCCGGCACTTATAAAGTCGCGGTGGTGCAGCAAAACGTGATGGCCAGCTACAAGTTGAACGGCGAAAACAAGATGTACCGGGGCTCCGAGGACGGGGTGAAAACCCTGCCGGCCGGCGCCGAAGACGTCAAGGTGTCGCGCACCGAAAGCCGCCTGGAAACCTTCGTGTCGGCCAACAAGACCGATGATGCGGTATTCAAACCGACCGGCACGGGCCTGGAACTGGTGCCGGTGACGCACCCGAACGACCTGCACGCCGGTGAGAAGGCCACTTGGCGCTTCCTGCTCGACGGCAAGCCTGCCGCCAACCAAGCGTTCAGCCTGATCCCGGGCGGGGTGCGCTACCGTGGCACGCTGGGCGAGATCCGCCAGAGCACCGATGCCAAAGGCGAAATCACGTTCACCCTGCCGGACGCCGGCATGTACCTGGTGACGTCGAGCTGGCCGGTGGTGGCGGCGCCGCAACCGGGCCAGCCGCGCGCCTTCGTGCCGCGCCGCGTGTCGTACGCAGCCACGGTGGAAGTGTTGCCGCAATAAGCGGTATTGAAGGAGTCGCCATGCGCCGGGTTTTATTGCCGCATCACATAGCCGCCGACCCGGTGCCGGCCGGCGCCACCCTCCACGATTGCGCCGGCCGCAGCATGGGCACCACGTGGTCGGTGCGGCTGGCGGCATCGCCCGGCAAGGCGGTGCCGGAAGATCTGGAAGAATTGCTGCAACAGCAGCTCGATCAGGTGGTGGCGGAAATGAGCCACTGGGAAGTCGATTCCAACCTGGGCCGTTTCAACCGCGCCGCGCCCGGCAGTTGGCATGTGCTGCCGCGCGCGTTTTTTGATGTGCTGACCTATGCGGTGGACGTCGCTCGCCTGAGTGGCGAGGCGTACGACCCGGCCGCCGGACACATCGTCAATCGTTGGGGTTTTGGTCCCGATATCAGCGCGACACGTTTCACTGACGCCGCATTCATTGCCCCATCCCCTGAAGAAATCCGCACCCTGCGCGACCAGCGCGTAGCGTTCCGCCTGCAACTCGATCCCGACCGCCGGCGCGCGTTCCAGCCGGGCCGGATGCAGCTCGATTTATCGTCGGTCGCCAAGGGCTACAGCGTTGACCGCCTCGCCTATTTCCTGTCGCATCACGGCGTCAAGCATTTCCTGGTCGAAGTGGGCGGCGAATTACGCGGCGCCGGCATGCGCCCGGACGGGCAGCCGTGGTGGGTGGAACTGGAACCGTTGCCCGACAGCGGCTTGCCCGACATGGTGCTGGCGCTGCACGGCCTGGCGGTCGCCACTTCCGGCGACTATCGCAAATTTTTCATGCAGGATGGGCGGCGCTATGCGCACACCATCGATCCCCGCACCGCCATGCCGGTCTGTAACGCGCTGGCCTCCGTGACGGTGGTGCACCCGCAATGCATGGCGGCCGATGCCTGGTCGACCGCGCTGACCGTGCTGGGCCCCGAGCAGGGGTTGGCCTTGGCCGAACGGCAGGGCCTGGCGGCCCGCTTCGTGCTGCGCAGCGGCGACGGTCCCGCTTGCACCGAATTGATCAGCAGCGCGATGCGCGCCATGCTGGACGACGACGAATAACTTTTCCCCATGATAGTCACACTTGATACTACCCGGCTGGCGCTGACGGCAGCCTGCCTGATCAGCTATGCCCTGGTCTGCGCGCCGCCCCTGTTGGGCTGGCGCCGCCGCCAGGCCGATGACGCCGCCGCACGCGCCGCCGCGCGCGACGCCGGCCCCGGCTGGATCGTCGCGCACGCCAGCCAGACCGGCAACGCCGAACAACTGGCGGCGCAGACCGCCGACACGCTGCGCCTGGCCGGTATTCCGGTGCGGCTGTGCACCTTGTCGGCGCTGAGCCGTGACGAGTTGCAGCAGGCCGAGCGCATCCTGTTCGTGGTCAGCACCTATGGCGAAGGCGATCCGCCGGACGCCGCCGCCACCTTTGTCGGGCGCATCATGACGGGTGCCGTGGCGCTGCCGCAGTTACACTACGCGGTGCTGGCGCTGGGCGACAGCAGTTACACCCACTATTGCGGCTTCGGCCGCGCCCTCGACAGCTGGCTGCAAGCGCAGGGCGCGCAGCCGCTGGTGGCGCGGATCGAAGCGGACCGGCTGGCCGACAGCGCGATTCAAGCCTGGCGCCATGCGCTGAGTCACCTGGCGGGTACCACCGATGCGCCGGACTGGAGCGCGCCGGCCTTTGGCGCCTGGCGCCTGGCTGAACGCCACTGGCTTAATGAAGGCAGCAGCGGCGCGCCGATTTACCACATCGAACTGGAGCCGGAAGACGGTGTGTTGCCGGACTGGCAATCCGGTGACCTGGTGCAGGTGGTGGCGCCGGCCGAGCCGGACCGGCCGCGCGAATATTCGATCGCCTCGATCCCGTCCGACGGCCGGGTACATTTGCTGGTGCGGCTGCACCTGCACGACGGCGCGTTGGCCGGAGGCACCGGGGTCGCTTCCGGCTGGCTGTGCCGGGAGGCGCCGCTGGGCGCCACCCTGCAACTGCGCTTGCGCCAGCACAGCCACTTCCGCCTGGACGGCAATGAACACCGGCCGCTGATCCTGATCGGCAACGGCAGTGGCATTGCCGGCTTGCGCGGCCACTTGCGGGCGCGGGCCAGGGCCGGGCAGGGCCGTAACTGGCTGCTGTTTGGCGAGCGCCATGCGCAGCACGATTACCATTACCGCCACGAATGGGATGCGCTGCGGGCGGCGGGGCAACTGCAGCAGCTCGATGTGGCCTGGTCGCGCGACGGTGCGCCAGGCAGCGGCATCCAGCGCTATGTACAAGACATGCTGCCGGCCCAGGCGGCGGCGTTACGCGACTGGGTGGCGCAGGGCGCGGCGATCTATGTCTGCGGCAGTTTGCAGGGCATGGCGGCGGGCGTGGACCGGGCCCTGAGTGATATCCTGGGGCGGCAGAAAATGGATGAGCTGATAACAGAAAACAGATACCGACGCGATGTTTATTAGCAACAAATCAGTTTACCTGTGGTTTGCTTGCAACAATCGCCTTCGTTTTTAGGTAGGTTAACCGGAATTAAATTTGATTTGATACATAGATTCCTAAACATTCTCCTTTTATTGCAAATTCGTGTCCATTTCGTAACGGAATTGCCAAAAAACCCTATTCCTTCAT
The DNA here is from genome assembly GCA_019751755.1 of Burkholderiaceae bacterium. Classification (GTDB taxonomy): domain Bacteria; phylum Pseudomonadota; class Gammaproteobacteria; order Burkholderiales; family Burkholderiaceae_D; genus Rugamonas. The sequence continues at coordinate 13,654 of JAIENA010000109.1, forward strand.
GACAAAGCCGTTACATAATCCGTTCCCATTGAGCAATGGCTGGTAGATCCTGCACCCGTCGCTGAGCTAGTTCTCGTTCCATTTCCTGCGCTTTGGGCTTGTCGTTACAAGCCTTTTCCCCGCATACGATCTGACAGACCGCCAGGCACGATTATGCGTTTGCATTCCCCTTGCTCATGTGTTTTCTACCACATTACAGGGAGTAATGAATGAATTTGCAAGAGAAGATCGGCGCCCGTAACGTGCGTCTGGCATTGGCGGTCCTGGCCGGCTCGGCCCTGTTCGCCGGCGCAGCGGTCGCGCAAGAACAAGCAATCCAGAAAGTCGAGATCACGGGTTCCGCGATCAAGCGCATCAACGTCGAAGGCGCACTGCCAGTGCAACGTCTGTCGCAAGAGACGATCGCCAAGTCCGGCGCAACCAATGTTGCCGAACTGATCCAGGCGCTGCCAGCGATGCAAGGTTTTACCATCGCTGCGATCGCCGCCGGTACCAACTCGGGTGGCCGCGTTTCCGCATCGATCCATGACATCGGTGAATCCTACACCCTGGTGTTGCTGAACGGCCGCCGTATCGCGCCGCAAGGCTCCGGCTCGGCCATCAACCTGAACGCGATTCCAATGAGCGCCGTTGAGCGCGTGGAAATCCTGACCGACGGCGCCTCGGCCCTGTACGGTTCCGACGCGATCGCCGG
>JAIENA010000225.1 GCA_019751755.1 Burkholderiaceae bacterium
ATTGATACCAAGCAATGACTGTGTATGTAATAATACGTATTTTGCGACAACCTTGCGCTAACGATATGCCAGATTGACAAACTGCGCTGCTGTCACTCATCATAAGGAGATGCTTTAGTGCATCTCTCTGTGGTCGGCTGTGTTTTATGGTAGTGCCGCACCCCCGATCCGGTGCGGATCCGTCTAATAAATGAATGGCTCATATGGACCTGCATGAAAAGGCAATCAGGGTATTGCGCGCGAGTCGCGGCTTCGGCGTGCTCGACGATGCGGTACTGAATGACCTGGCATCGGCCCTGGTCTTCCGCGATGTGGCGGGCGGCACCTTGGTATACAAAGAAGGTGAGAATTCAGACAGCATGCTGTTTTGCGTCAGCGGCGGCATGCGCGTTTCGCGCGGCGCCGGCGCCGAACTGAGCCTGTACAACGAAGTGCGCCCCGGCCAGAGCGTGGGCGAAGTCGGCCTGATCCTGCAACAGCCGCGCACGGCGGACGTGACCACGATCCGCGATTCGACGCTGGCTTACCTGTCGCGCGATAGCTATGAAGCATTGCTGACCAAGCACCCGCTGGCGCTGAACCAGGTGTTCGTCAAGACCATCTACAACTTTATGCGTCATACGCCGGTCGCGCAGCAGCAATATGCGCAGGCGTTTGCCGTGGTGCCGCTGCATGAGGGCGCGCAAGCGGCCGAAGTCGCGCAGCAACTGGCCACCGCGTTTGCCAGCATGGGCGGCGCGCATCACCTGCGTCCACCGGCGAACGGCAGCAATCACGGGGGGCGCCACGCCGACGAACTCGAAGGCGAATACGAATACCTGGTGTATGAGGCGCAAGCCCAGCCGTCCGAGTGGACCCGGCGCGCCTTCCGCCAGGCCGATCAGGTGATTTTTGTCGCCAGCGCCGGCTCGACGCAGGCCATGGGGGAAATTGAAGCGCGCCTGACCCAGGAACCGGGTTTTCACTTGAAGCGCAAGCACCTGGTGCTGGTGCACGAGGACGGCGCGCGGGTGCCGGTCGATATCGGCTTGTGGCGCGATGTGCGCGAATTCGAACGGACCTATCCCGTGCGCGAAGGCCGACCGGCCGACTTTGCTCGCCTGGCGCGTTTCCTGACCGGTAGGGCGGTCGGCGTGGTGCTGGGCGGCGGCGGTGCGCGCGGCTTTGCCCATTTGGGCGTGTTGCGCGCGCTGGAAGAACATGGCATCCCCGTCGACCTGGTCGGCGGTAACAGCATGGGCGCGCTGATTGGGGCGCAGTTCGCGTGCGGCGTGCCGCTGGAAGAAATCCGTGAACGCACGCAGGTGTTTGCCAGCGGTGGTGAACGGCCGACGCTGCCGCTGATTTCGCTGGTGTCCGGCCGTCGCGTCGAACGCGATTTGAAACGCATGTTCGGCGATACCACCATGGATGACTTGTGGACGCCGTTCTTTGCCGCCGCCTGTAATTTGTCGAAAGGCATTACCAGTGTCCAGGACCGGGGCCCGCTATGGCGCGCGGTGCTGGCCAGCAATTCTCCGGCCGGGCTGTTTCCGCCGGTACTGGACCGGGGCGACTTGCTGGTGGACGGCGCCATCCTGGAAAACGTGCCGGTGGAAGCCATGCGCGTGCGACTCGGCACGCCGCTGGAAAAACGGCGCGGCAATGGCACCATCATCGCGATTGACGTCGATGTGCGCGAAGGCCCGGGCGCCGATCCGAACCTGAGCCGCTTGTCCGTCTGGAAGGCCATCAAAGGGTATTTCAACTCGGACGCCAATCCCACGCCCAGCATCGCCTCCATCCTCTACAGCGCCGGGCATATTGGCGGGGCCGCCCAGCGCGGCCGCACGATTGCCCAGGCCGATCATTATCTCGAACCGCCGGTCGCGGAATTCTCACTGATGGGCTATAACCGTTCGCGTGAAATCGCCGAGGTGGGCTACCGTTACGCCATCGAAAATATTGAAAAATGGACGCATCCAGTCACATCCGGCCGCGACTCAATGAGAGGATGAACAACTCGTCCAATCTGGAGACGGCTGACAACACGCTGCGCCTGTCGCTCAGTCAAAGGGAAGTCTGGCTGGATCAGCGCGCCTGGCCGGACTCGCCGCACCTGAACATCGGCGGTGCCGCTTACCTGGAAGGACCGGTCGACCTGGCCGTTCTGCGCCGGGCCATGGTCTGCATGGTGCAGGAAAACGAGGCGCTGCGCCTGGCGCCGCTGTCGACCGGCAGCCAGGTCTTGTTGCCCGCGTTTGAGCGCGAACTGGAAGTGGTCGACCTGTCGGCCAGCGCAGATCCCCACAAAGCCATGCGCCTGTGGTGGCAAAACCGCATCCGTGACCAGTTCGTGCTCGATGGCACGCCCCCTTGGCGTTTCTCGCTGCTGCGCGGCAGCGATGTGCTGTATGGCCTGTCGATCCAGTTCCACCATCTGATCATGGATGGCTGGGGCACCACGCTGGTGATCCGGCGCTGGGCGGAAATCTATAGCGAACTATTAAAGGGCGAGACGGTCACGCCGAGCGCCGCGCCCGGCTATACCCAATTCATTGCCGAGTCACACACCTATCGCGATTCCAAGGCATACGCGGATGATGCCCACTACTGGCGCACGCAAGTGCCGGAATTGCCGCCGCCGCTGATCGAGCGCCGTTATGGCAATGGCAGTCCCGGCGGCGCGGCTGGCACCGGGCTGCTGCCGCAATCGCGGCTGGTCGAGCAGCGCATCGCGCGCGCCGATTACGACCGGCTGGAACAACATGCCGGCACCGCCGGGCTGACGCCGTTCAATTACATTTTGGCGGCGCTGGCGCTGTACTTCGCCCGCGTCAACAATGTGCAGGAAGTCGTGGTGGGGGTGCCGAGCCTGAACCGTTCGGGGCGCGCCTATAAAGGCACGATGGGCATGTTTGCCGGCGTGCTGGCCGTGAAAGTGCCGGTGCATCCGGACATGCGGGTCGATGAATTGCTGGCCGCCACCCGCCTCGCCATGCGCGGTGCGCTGCGTCATCCGCGCTATCCCTTGTCAGACCTGGGACGCGCGCTGGAAGTGATCCGCCAGGGCCGCGACGGTTTATTCGATATCTTGCTGTCGTTCGAGCGACAGGATTACACCGTGCACTTCGGCGACACGCCATTCCTCGGCGCGCGTCAGGCGTTTTCCGGCTCGGCGCGCTATCCGCTGGGCGTGACGGTGTGTGAGTTCCATAAAGAAAATGACCTGGAATTGATCCTCGACGCCAGCGAAGCCTGCTTCGCGGAAGGCGAGCCGGAATTGCTGGGGCGCCGCCTGTGGCATCTGGCCGAGTCCATGCGCGCCAACCCCGAGGGTGCCATTGCCGAGCTGTCGATCGTGCCGAACGAGGAGCAGTGGGCGGTGCTGTATGGCTTGCACCGCGATATCGCCACCCATGAATATCCACCGCCCTTCATTACGCTGTTCGAGCACCAGGTGGCCTTGCGCCCCGAGGCGCCGGCCGTGGTGTGGGATGACGGTGGCAGCATCGATTACGCCACGCTGAACCGGCGCGCCAATGTGCTGGCGCAGCGCCTGGTCGCGCTGGGGGCGGGGCGCGATCAGGTGGTGGCGATGGCGATGGCGCGCACTTGCGCCATGGTGGTGGCGTTGCTGGCCATTGCCAAGACCGGCGCCGCCTTCCTGCCACTGGACCCGGATGCACCGCTCGAGCGGCTGGCCGATATTCTGGAGCAGAGCCGTGCCGGTGCGCTGCTGATCGATCCGGCCGCCGGCGGCCGTCTTGGTCAACTGCATCCCAATATCGTCCGGGTGCGGGCCCACGAAGCGCTGGCCGAGGCGTCTGACCCGGCCTTGCCGCCATTGACGGCGCAAGCGGCGCCGCGCGACCTGGCGTATGTGCTGTTTACGTCCGGTTCCACCGGGCGCCCGAAAGGCGTCATGGTCGAGCATGCCGTGCTGTCGCGCCGCCTGGCCTGGCTGACACGCTCCTATGGCGTCGACTGGCGCGACTGTTCCGGTCAATCGACGCAGTACACCTTCGATCCGTCGCTGGTCGAGTTGCTGCTGCCGCTGATTAACGGCGCCCGGGTGGCGCTGCCGCCGCCGGGCCGGCTGTTGCCGGAGTCGCTGGCGGAGTTCAGCGTGCGCCATGGCGTGACGTTTATCGCCTTTGTGCCGACCACCTTGCAGCGCTTCCTTGACGGTGCCAGCGGCCTGCCGGGTCTGAAATTGCGGGTCGCGTGCTGCGGCGGCGAAGTGTTGTCGCCCGCGCTGGCGCGGCGCTTTGTCAACGAGACGGGGGCGCGGCTGTTCAACGTTTATGGCCCGACCGAGGCCTCGATCTTCGCCACCGCATGGCAATGCCTGGGGTCCGGCGACGATACGCCGCTGCCGATTGGCCGTCCGATCGACGATACCCGGATTTATGTGCTGGACGCGCAATTGCGGCCGATGCCGCTGGGGATTCCGGGCGAGATCTATATCGGCGGCGATACGCTGGCGCGCGGCTATCTGCACCGCCCCGACCTCGACGCGGCGGTGTTCCTCGACGATCCGTTCCAGCCCGGCGCCCGCATGTACAAGACCGGCGACCGGGGCTGGCTGGGCGTGGAAGGGAATTTGCACTTTGTCGGCCGGCTCGACCGGCAGGTGAAGTTGCGCGGCTACCGGATTGAACTGGGGGAAATCGAAGCGGCGTGCATGCAGGTCAACGGCGTTGGCCAGGCCGCCGCGCGACTGGTGGAGGTGGGCGGCAAGCCGCAAATCCATGCGTGGGTCGGCGCCGCCGAGCACGTCACGGCGCAGCGGCTGCAAAGTGTGCTGCGCCAGCGTTTGCCCGATTACATGATCCCGAGCGCGCTGTGCGTGCTGCCCCGCCTCAACGAGAGCAGCGTCGGCAAGATTGACTACGACGCCTTGCCGGCGCAGCAGCCGGGCGCGCTGGCCGAACCGGCCCGCCTGCCGGGAACGGCGCTGGAGCGCGAACTGGTGGTGATCTGGGAGAGCGCACTGCCGGGACGCGCGATCGGCATCCACGATAATTTCTTCGATATCGGCGGCGATTCGCTGGCCGCCGTGGCGATCCTGTCGGGCATCGACGCACGGCTCGGCTGCAAGGTGCCGATGTATACGCTGACCGAACATCCGACCATCGAGCGGCTGGCCATCGCACTGGGCAAGAAGATCACGCCACCCGACATGATCCTTCCGCTGTCGGCGGAAAACGGCCGCACGCCGCTGTATCTGGCCGCGTCCGGACATGGCGATCTGATGCGTTTCACCGAACTGGCCAAGCTGGTGTCCAACACCTATGACGTGTACATGCTGCAACCGCCGGTCGATGGTCAGTTGAAAGACGTCACCAGTCTGGCCGAACTGTATGTCAACTGCATCTTGGCGCAGGGCCGCGAGCCGGGCGTGGTGGCGGGTTTCTCGGTGGGCGGGGTGGCGGCGCTGGAAACGGCGCGCCTTCTCAAAAGCAGCGGCGCCCCGGCGCGCCTGCTGGTACTGCTCGACACCATCCATCCGCGCTCGATCGTCGGCGGGGTCGGTTCCTGGCGGGCGCTGGGCTGGCTGGTGCGTACCTTGCGCATCCAGGAACTGAGCATGAATGGCCGCCGCCTGGGTGGCCTGGTGGGCGATCCGGGCCTGGTGGCGCAAGTGATGGCGCTGCGCGGCTTCCATCCGGGCGCGTTCGATGGCCAGACCTGCCTGGTGCGCTCGTCCGGCCTGGCCAACTGGGACCGGCTGTTCTTCGGCAAGTGGCGCCGCCTGATGAAAGACCGCCTGACGGAGCGCCGCGTGCCGGGCCTGCACGGCTCGATTTTCGAGGCCAACAACATCGCTGAACTGGCCGCCGTACTGGGCAGCGTGATGGACGAGCGCCATGCAGCGTGAGCCGCACACACCAACGCCGCCGCCCGCGCGGCATGCCAATGCTGCGACCGATGCCGTGACTACTGGCGCGACGGCGTCCGAGCGGGCGCTGCGCCGCCGCCTGATCGGCCTGGGTGTGGCGATTGCGCTGTTGCTGGCGCTGGCCGCCAGTTGGGCCTGGTCACCGATGAAATCCATGCTGGACCTCGACACCATCGTCGGCGCGTTGCGCGGTTTTGGCCAGTCGTTCGGCGTCCCGGCCGCCATGGCCGGCTTTGCGCTGGCGGTGGCGACCGCGGTGCCGCTGACCTTCTTAACCCTGGTGGCGATTGTCGCGTTTGGCCCATGGGCCGGGTTTGCCGTGGCGCTGCCCGGTGCGCTGATCGGCTCGGCCATCAGTTATGGCGCCGGCATGCTGCTGGGCCGCGAAGCGGTGGCCCGGCTGGCCGGAGAGCGCATCAACATGGTCAGCCAGCGCCTCGGTGAACGCGGCCTGCTGGCCATCGTGCTGATCCGGCTGGTGCCGGTGGCGCCGTTCCCGATTGTCAATATGGTGGCCGGAGCCAGTCACATCCGCTTGCGTGATCTGTTGCTGGGCACGGCGATCGGCATGACGCCCAGCACGGTGTTCATGATGTTCTTTGTCGACACCATCATCGCCTCAATGAAACAGCCGTCGGGTTTTGGTCTCGGCCTGCTGGTGCTGACGGCGCTGCTGCTGGGCGCGGGGGGCTGGGCCCTGAAGCGCTGGCTGAAGCGGCAGGGCAATTGATGCAGCGCACGATAAGCGCAGTGGCCCGGTATTAACACACTGTAGAATGGCGGGATTTGCCTGACCCAGACCCGCCATGCCGCGTACCAACACCTCTCTGCCTGCCGCCTTTTCGCTTTACTTGGACGCGGCGCGGTTTGGCGCCGCCATGGTGGTGGTACTGTCTCATTACGTGCAGCAAGACCTGGTCAGCATGCCGGTGGCGGCGCTGTTGCCTTACTGGGGCAGGGAAGCCGTGATGGTGTTCTTTGTCCTGTCCGGCTTCGTGATTGCCTACACCACGGACCACAAGAGGCCGTCCGCCAAAGAATATGTGATCGCGCGCTGCGCTCGGATTTATTCGGTGGCGTTGCCGCTGCTGCTGGCGTCGTTCGCGGCCAGTGCGCTGGCCCTGTACTGGCTCGATGTGCAAGTGCCGGCGTTTTATGACTTGTGGCGCCCCCACGTGTATATTCCGTTCCACCTGCTGTTCCTGGGCGAAATGTGGGCATGGGCCGAAACCCCGCCCTGGATGCCCCAGTACTGGTCGCTCGGTTATGAAGTCTGGTATTACGTGCTGTTTGGCTGCGCGCATTACCTGCGCGGCTGGTGGCGCTACGGGGTGACGGGCGCGGTGTTGCTGCTGGTGGGCCCCAAGCTGTGGTTGCTGCTGCCGGTGTGGCTCAGCGGCGTGGCGCTGTACCATGGCGTCAAGCGCTGGACCATCCCGGTGTCGGCGGCGCGCGCGGGCTTGCTGGTGTCGCTGCTGTTGCTGGTGGCGTTCCATGCCAGCGGCGCCGAACACGCCTGGCGTCCGGTGGCCAGGGCGCTGTGGCCATTCCCCGGTCTGCGCATGGGCAGCGCCGACCGGTTCCTGTCTGATTACGTGGTGAGCGTGCTGGTGGTCGCCAATTTTGCCTGCGCCCGATTTGCCGCACTGGCGTTGCCGGCCGCGCTGGCCGCGCCGATCCGCCAGTTGTCGGCCTATACCTTCACGCTGTACCTCTCGCATGAACTGGTGATTTCGTGCTGGCGCACGTTCCATGGCCACGACCGCGACAGCATCGCGCACATGCTGGTATTGACGGCGCTGATTGCCGGCGGCACCTGGCTGGCGGGCCAGCTGACGGAGCGGCGCAAGCACTGGTTCCGCAAGCCATTCGAAGCCCTGTTCAACGCCGCGGCGATGCTGCGACTGCGGGGCGGCCACGCACCGCAACGCTGACGCGGCTGACACGCTACATGGCCGCCAGTGACGCGCGCCGTATGCTCATCAGTATGCCGCAGCCGATGCCCAGCGTCATCAGGGCGGTGCCGCCATAGCTGAAGAACGGCAGTGGCACGCCGACCACCGGCACGATACCGCTCACCATGCCCAGGTTGATGAAGGCATAGGTAAAAAAGATCAGCGTGATGGCGCCCGCCAGCAGGCGGGCAAACACGGTGGGCGCATCGGCCGCGATTTGCAGGCCACGCACGATCAGCAGCGCATACAGCACCAGCAAGGCCAGGTTGCCGGCCAGCCCGAATTCCTCGGCAAACACGGAAAAGATAAAGTCGGTCGAGCGTTCCGGCACAAAGCCGAGGTGGCCTTGGGTGCCTTCCAGCCAGCCCTTGCCGGCCACGCCGCCGGAGCCGATGGCAATCCCGGCCTGCTTGATCTGAAAACCTTTGCCGAGCGGATCCGCTTCCGGGTTCAGCATGGTCAACACGCGGTTGCGCTGGTAATCGTGCAGCAGCGGCCAGGCCAGCGGGATCGCGGCCAGGCCCGCCGCCACCATGGCGGCCAGCGCTTTCCATGACAATCCCGCCAGCAGCACCACATAGACGCCGGCGGCCAGCACCAGCAAGCCGGTGCCGAGGTCCGGTTGTTTGATGATCAGGCCCACGGGCAGCACCAGCAGCACGGCCGCGACGGCGAAGACATGCGCGCGTTTCATGGCGCCGAACTGGTGGAACAGCCAGGCCAGCATCAGCGGCATGGCGATCTTCATCATTTCCGATGGCTGGAATTCAAAGCCGATCCAGATCCACCGCTGCGACCCCTTGCGGCTGATCCCGAACAGAAATACAGCCAGCAACAGCGCCACCCCCGCGCCATACACCGGCGCCGCATAGCGCATCAGCGTGGGCGGCGGGACATTGGCGACGGTCCACATCAGCGCCATGGCGATCAGCACATTGCGCAATTGCAGTTCAAAGCGGCCCGGGAAATCCAGCGCGGCGGAATACAGGGTGCCGAGGCCGGCGGCCACCAGCAGGCCGACCAGCAGCGCCAGGCGCGCATCGACGGCAAGATATTGGCGCACGCGGCGCCACAAGGGTAACGGGGTCATACAGGCGGTTTAGTGTGCTTGCAGCCAGACCAGGCGCGCGGTCAGCACGGCCAGGCCCAGCAGGGCAATCGCACCCAGCAGGGCCAGGCGCTTGCGGAAGCGCGCCGCGTCGGCGGCGTCGGATGTGTGGGAAGACGGGGGAGTGGGGTGGTTCATGGCGGCTAAAAGGGGTGTTAGCCATAATTATATCGTTGGCAATGCATCCGTAGGGCGGAGCTCGGCGCGCCCATTACAATCCGCCGTGCCAGCGTCGCCTCGCGGCGTGCCGGATTACGCGCCAGGCGCTAATCCGGCTACGCCTGCGCCGTCATCGATCCATGCAGGCCTGCTACGGATGGCTGCCACCGATGCAATACCGGTTGCGTCCGGTTTCCTTGGCCCGGTACAGCAGCGCGTCGGCGGCGCGGATCAGCGCATCCGGGTCATTGTCGTCGTTCGGTTGCACCGCCGCAACGCCCATCGATACCGTCACCAGATTGCCTACCGACGAGGCCAAATGGGGCAGCGCCAGGCCACGGACTTCTTCCAGGATGCGCTTGGCCACCACTTCCGCGCCCTCCGTGCCGACCGCCGGCAGCAGGATAATGAATTCCTCGCCGCCATAGCGCGCCAGCAAATCCGGCGGTCGCCCCGCGCAGCGCTTCATCGCCGCCGCCACCTGTTGCAGGCAGTGGTCGCCGGCTTGGTGGCCGTAGGCGTCGTTGTAATGTTTGAAGTGGTCGATGTCGATCATGATCACGGCCAGTTGCTGTTCCGCGCGGGCGCAGCGGCGCCATTCATTGTCCATCGCTTCATTGAAGCTGCGCCGGTTGGCCACGCCGGTCAGCACGTCGGTCAGCGTCAACTCGCGCATGGCGTCGGCCTGGCGTTTGATGGTCAGTTGGGTGCGGACCCGGGCCCGCACCACGGCGGAATTGAAGGGTTTGCTGATAAAGTCGACCGCGCCCGCCTCCAGGGCCCGGGTCTCGTCCTCGGGGTGCGTCAGCGCCGTCACGAAAATTACGGGGATATCGCGCACGGCGGCCGATTCGCGCAGTGCGGCGCAGACTTCGTAGCCATCCATGCCGGGCATCACGGCGTCCAGCAAGATCAGGTCAGGTAATTGGTTGTGGGCAATCTGCAGCGCTTTTTCGCCATTCAGGGCAAACAGCACATCGTGTTCGTCGCGCAACGCATGGTGCAGAATCTGGATGTTCTCCATGGCATCGTCGACGATCAGGATGCGGCCGTTGATGGCCAGGTCGGACCAGCTCATAATGCGTTTTCCTTTCGCTTCAACAGGTCGCGCACCAGTCCTTCCGCGGCGGCGAAATCCAGCGTTTCGATCGCATTGGCCAGCGCCAGCAGCGTTCCCTGGCCGCTCGAATCGAGCGCGGCGCGAACAGACTGGAAGTGTGTCAAAGCTTTCATATTGTTATTTTCAAGCAAGGATACCAGTTCCTGTAGCGCTTGCGTCAGGTCCAGCGCGATCCCGTGTTCGCTCTGCGGCGCGCCGGTCGGCAGCGGCAGCGGCAAGGTGCGGGCGGCGGCGGTGACGACGCCGATCGACTGGTCCAGCGCGGTCAGCATGAAGGCCAGTTCGGCGTCGTTGACTTGGTGCAGCGCCACTTCAGCCTGTGCGCTGATGCGGGCGATGTCGCCCGCGCCCAGATTGGCGGCGACGCCGCGCAAACGGTGCAGCAGTTTGGCGGCTTCTTCCCGCTTGTTGTTCGCCAACAACATACGGACATCGGCCACCGTGCCGCCCTGCGAATTTTCAAAGCGTTTCAGCAAGCCGACAAAGGCCGGGTAATTGCCGGCCAGCCGTTTCAGCGCCGCGTCGAGATCGATTCCGGGCACTTCGGCGGGCCGGTCATCTTGCTCGACCACCCAGCCGCCGGCGCCGGCGGCGGTGCCCGGATCGCTGCGCACGGCGGCAAAGCGCAGCAGGGTGGCAATCATTTCCTCCACGTCGATTGGCTTGGGCAGGTGCGCATCGACGCCGGCTTCGATCGCCATCCGGCGGTCCTCTTCCATCGCATTGGCCGTCATGGCGATAATCGGCAAATCCTTGAAGCCCATCTCGCGCAGGGTGGCGGTCGCTTCATAGCCATTCATGACCGGCATTTGCAAGTCCATCAGCACGGCGTCGCAACGGTTTGCGTCTTGCGCCAGCATGTCGACGGCAATCTGGCCATTGGCGGCGATTTCCACCCGCGCGCCCGCGTGCAGCAGGATGTACTGGGCCATTTCCTGGTTGATTTCATTGTCTTCCACCAGCAGCACGCGCACCCCGGCCAGGCGTCCCGCCAGCGGTATCGAGGCGGGCAGGGCAGACGGCGGCGCGGTGCCGGTGCGCACCGCGGTGATCGCGGCCAGCAGGCGGGTCGGGGTCGCGGGCTTGGCCAGCACCGACGCGATATACAGGGTGTCGGCCAGGCCCTGCATTTCCTCGGTCAGGTGGTCCGGCGCCATCATGATCGCGGGCGGCAACTGCAAGCTGTGATTGGTATGGGCCTGGGTCAGCAGGCCGATGCCGTCCATGTCGGGCAGGCGCGCGTCGAGCAGCAGTAAATCGAGCTGGCGCGGGCCGACCGAGCGGGCCAGTTTGTGCAGCATGGCCAGCCCGGCCGCGCCGCTGTCGGCGGTCCACACGCTCCAGCCCAGCGACAGGCAGTGGCGCGCCAGCATGTCGCGCACCGTGGCGTTGTCATCGACGATCAGCAGCGACAGGCCCTGCAGCGCGGCCGGCAGCGGCGCCGGCGGCGGCAGGCCGTGGACGGCCCGTTCCAGCGTCAGCGTGAAGCGGAACACCGAACCGCGTCCCGGTTCGCTTTGCACCGTGATCGATGAACCCATCAGGTCGACCAGGCGGCGGCAGATCGCCAGCCCCAGGCCGGTGCCGCCATACTGGCGGCTGGTGCTGCTGTCGGCCTGCGAAAAGGCGTCAAACATGTGTTCCTGCTGGCCGTGCGGGATGCCGATGCCGGTGTCGCGCACGGCAAATTCCAGCTGGACGTGGGTGTCGTTGCCGCCGACCTGGCGCACACTGAGCACCACTTCGCCCTCGCGCGTGAATTTCACGGCATTGCTGGCCAGGTTCAGCAGCACCTGCTGCAAGCGCATGGCGTCGCCCACCAGTTCCATCGGCACATCGGCGCCGACCGCGAAGATCGGCTCGACGCCCTTGTCCCACGCGGTCTGGCTGATGACCACGCCGATGCTGTTCAGGATATGGTCGAGGTTGAGGCGGTTGATGTCGAGTTTCAGCTGGCCGGCCTCGATCTTGGAAAAATCGAGCACATCGTTGACCACGGCCAGCAGCGACTGGGTGGCCAGCTGGATCTTGCCGACATAGCTGCGTTCGCGCCGTTCCAGCGGTGCTTCTTCCAGCAGCCGCGCCAGGCCGAGGATGGCGTTCATCGGGGTGCGGATTTCATGGCTCATGTTGGCCACGAATTCACTCTTGGCGCGGCTGGCCGCTTCGGCGCGGTCGCGCGCCTTGACCAACTGCTCGTTCAAGTCATGCAGCCGCAATTCGCTGCGTTTCAAGTCCGTCACGTCCGACACCATGACGAAGAAGCCACGCGCCTTGCCCTGCTCATCGAGATCGGGGAAGTAGCTGGCCCACACATAACGCAGCTCGCCATCGGCGCGCATGCGGTCCTGGTAAAAACTCTGCGCCTGGCCGGCCATCACGTTGTCAACGCGGTGCCGGTTTTCCTGGTACAGCGGTTCACCCAGCACGTCCTGCATCGACGCGCCCAGAATGTCTTCGCGCGGGCGGCCCATGAATTCCGCGAAATACCGGTTGGCGAAGCGGCAGCGCATCTGTTCGTCCCAGTAGGCCACCATGCCCGGCACATTGTCGGCAATCGCGCGGATAAAGGCGTTGCTGCGTTCCAGGCTGGCGCTGGTGGCGCGCAAGGCTTCGTGGGCCGCGATGCGTTCGGTGATGTCGATGGCGATGCCCAGTAAGTGGGTCGGGTTGCCGTCGCCATCGCGCAGGGCGACTTTGCGGGTGGTCAGGTAGCGCAACTGGCCGTCGGCGGTGGTGATTGGCTCGTCCTGGATTTCCAGGACATCACCGGACGCCAGCACCTGCCGGTCGGCCGCGTTGAACGCGTCAGCCTGTTCCGGGGGGAACAGGTCATGGTCGTTTTTGCCGATCAAGGCGTCGCGCGACAAGCCAAAGGTCAGTTCGCCCTGCCGGTTCAGCATGTCATAGTGCAGGTCGCTGGCGCGCTTGACGAACAGCGTGACTGGCATGTGCTCGACCACGGATTTGAACAATTGCCTGGACTGGTGCAGCGCTTGCTCGGTGCGTTTTTGCTGCGTGATGTCGAGCAGCAGGCCGGTGATGCCGATCAGCTTGCCCGTCGCCGACCAGACTGGAAAATAGCCGGTCAGCCAATATTGCACGTCGTGCGGCTTACCCGGCGCCGTGCCCTGCAATTCGATGCCGGAAATCGCCGCGCCGGTGGCCATCACCTGGTGATAACCGCGCTCGACGTCAAGGATGACTTGCTGGTCGCGGATCACGTCGCCGAAATGGCGGCCGATATGCTCGCTGACCGGCTTGTCATTGATTCTGGCCAGGTATTCATTGATCATCACGATGCGCAGGTCGAGGTCAACAAACGACAGGCCGACCGGCGCGCTGGCATAGACGTTTTCCAGCAACGCCTTCGAGGCCGCCAGTTCCGCCGTGCGTTCGTCGACCAGCATTTCGAGTTGGTGGCGGTGGCGCTGGATATCTATTTCGACGTGGCGCAGCGCTGTCGCAACCTCGTCCGCCTCCTGGAAATTGGACGACTGCAGCACGATCGGTTCACCGCTGGCCAGCGCGTGCGCCGGTTTCGTCAGGGCCCTGACGGAGCGGCCAATCTGGCCACCCAGCAGCCATGACATGGCAAAACCGGCCAGCACCAGCAGGGTGACGGCGCCACTGACCAGCGGCACCGACGGCATCATGCCGTCCAGCGCATGCTCCTCCGGCATGGCGACTGACACGCGCCAGTTGTTGCGCGGCAGTCTGGCAAAGGCGGCATAGACCTTGATGCCTTCCATGGAGATGGTGCGCACCGTCCCCTCGTCGCCGTTGCTCAGTGCCCGCAGGACTGCCGGCGGCACCTGTTTGCCGACAAAGCGATGGGGATCCTTGTTGCGGTCCAGAATGATGCCGTCACCGTCGAACAGGCTGGCAATCATATGCGGCGGCAAGCGCTGCTCCGCCATCAGCGCGGGCAGGCGGTCGTTGTGCAGGATGGTGGTCAGCGCGTAGACGACTTTGCCGTTGACTTCCACCGGGACATCGATGGCCAGCCAACGCTGGCCGCCGGGCGTGGTGGCGGGCAGGTTGGCGGCCACGGTCCGCCCCTGTTCAAACAGGGGGCGCAGCCGTGCCGGCGGCCCGCCGGGTAAGGCGGTCGGGGGCGCGGCGACCGGCATGGTGGCGCCGG
>JAIENA010000474.1 GCA_019751755.1 Burkholderiaceae bacterium
AAAGCTAGGAACGCCGTCCGTTCCGCGCTCTGCCTCCCCGGCCTGAAGGCCGAGGTTTCACGCGCAAATCTGATGAACGAGCACCAGCCAGACCGGCAAAACCAGATCATGGCGGACGATGTTGATACCGCTTTAAAAATTGAACAGTCCAGCGGCGCCGCCAATGCGTGGGTCTACATGACCCACAAGGCGGTACCGCGCGGCGTCATCAAGCGCGTGCTGGCCTTCCCTCAGTTGCGCAGGAATGTTGTCAGAACTAAATAATCAGTTAATACGCCACTCCGGCGCCACGCCTGCGCCATCCCGGCGGCGATCGTGCTAGGCTGGCAGCCTGCCAGTTACTGTACCGACTCCGGGGGGGCGCAATGCATACCGTGTTCAAGAAAGCGTTGGTCATCGCATCGCTGTTGCTGGTGGCGCGCAGCGCCGCAGCGGTTGACGAGTTCAGCGGTCCAACGCCGCAGACACTGGACGACACGTACCTGACCGCGTTGGCCGCCGCCGCCGTCACTGCCAACCAGGCCCCCCCCGATCCGCAAGCCGTCAGCGCGATTCCCGAACCACCGGTCTACATCATGCTGCTGGTCGGTGTCGGCTTGCTGGGACTGGTGGCGCGGCGCCAGACCATTCCGCCTATTTTTAAGAACGAACAGGACTGACGGGACCAGCAGGTCATGCGGCCCGGCCACTAACATCCTCCCATCACTTCTGAGGCGGAAACCCGCAACTGCAGCCCCCCCCTTCCCTGCACGCGACCGCCTCATGCTGTCACGTCAGGCCCATGCCGAAGTGCAGACTGAAGTGCGAGATCAGGCGCGGGCTGGCGCGCCGGCCTGAACTTGCGCCGCATGGCCGCCAGCGCCGCCATGCCTGCGGTCATCAAGCCCAGCGACGCCGGTTCCGGCAACGGCAAGCGGTCCGCCTGGAAATAGCCACTGGCGCCGCTGCAATAGGTCGGGCCGCCGCACGGCGTGCCGATGTAGGGGTCGCCGCGCAACAAATCAACCGACCACAGCGAATGGCCCGACATCGCCAGTTCCACTTCCGTGGTATTGAAGCGGATACTGCCTGTCAAACCGCCCACGCGGTCAAATTGCAAATCGAATTTGTCATACACGCCCATGACCAGCGGCGGTTGATGGCCATGACTGCCCAGCGCGAAGGAATAGCCCATGTACACGATGCCGACCTCGGTCGCCCTCAGGGCGCAGGCCATGCCGGCGCAACCGTTGAAATCAAGGAAGGCATTGCCCCGCCTGTACGCGTCATCAGTAATGTGCAGCACCGCATCAAAGGCCGGCAACTCGGGCGACGCGCTGACGGTGTGCCAGCGGTAAATCACATCGGCCATGGCCGGCAATGCGGCAGTCAGGCCCAGCAGGAATAACAGGCGTCGTTTCACAATCCCCTCCCCATGAATAAGTGAGCAAGATTATTCACTTTGCAATTTTCGTGCCGCGCGATTGACGGCAGGGAGAGCGGGACAGGCGTGGGCCGGGCGAGCGGGAAATGCAAGAAAATCCGACACCCCGGCAGCATCACTGCCGGCGTGCCAGACCTGACCGGATCAAGCCAGCTTGGCCTTGAAGAAGTCGATGGTGCGCTGCCACGCCAGCTTGGCGGCGGCGGCGTCGTAACGCGGCGTGGTGTCGTTGTTAAAGCCGTGCTCGACGGCCGGGTAAATGTAGTGCTCGTAAGGGATGGCCGCTTGCTTGAGCGCGGCTTCATAAGCTGGCCAGCCGGCCAGGATGCGCTGGTCATTGCCGGCGTCGTGGATCAGCAGCGGCGCCTTGATGCGCGGCACGTCGGCAGCGGCCGGCTGCGCGCCGTAGAACGGCACAGAAGCCGCCAGTTCCGGCAACTGCGTGGCCAGGTAATTGGCGATGCCGCCGCCAAAGCAAAAGCCCACCACGCCCAGCTTGCCATTGCCGCCCGGTTGCGCCAGCAGCCATTGCGCCGCCGCCACGAAGTCGGCGCGGGTCTTGGCTGGATCCAGCTTGGCGAATTCGGCGCGGGCCTTGTCCTCATCGCCGGGATAACCGCCTAGCGGCGTCAGCGCATCGGGCGCAAACGCGATAAAGCCGTCCAGCGCGACCCGCCGCGCGATGTCTTCGATGTGCGGATTCAAGCCGCGGTTTTCATGCACCACCAGCACCAGCGGCAATTTGCCCTTGGCATTGGCCGGCGTCACCAGGTAACCGCGCACCGTGCCATTGCCTTGCGGCGACGGATAATCAACGAATTTCGCCGTGATGCGCTGGTCTTCCTTGGCCACCACCGGCGCCGCGAAGCTCGGGCTCAGCGCCGTCAACAGGCTGGCCGCCGTGGCGCCGCCCACCGCATAGCGGCTGGCGCTGGACAGGAATTCGCGGCGGTCGATGCCACCATGAACATACTGGTCAAACAGTTTCAACACTTCCGGATCAAAATCAGCGGCGGTTTTACGAGACACGACGAAGCTCCTTTGAGGATGAAGGTGGACGCCAGTTTAGCAGCCTGTCGGACTTAGGCTCGTCGGCTGCAAAAATACCTGGATCGGTCCATATTTCGCCGTTTTCTCGGCCAATAGCTCGCTATTGGCACTGCGAAACCGTCAAAATCTGTCCTCGACCAGCTATTTTTTCGCTTCGACTCCCTCAGTCCGACAGGCTGCCAGCGCATGCCCCCGGTATTGGTGATCTACTTTTGTCGCATATGCTTGCACACATTTTATGGCGAGCGCGGCAAAATTGCCTGTAAAGCCATTCATACGGCAAATATCTATGATGCGTTTAAAAAATTGGACTTGATAGCGATATCACCTTATGATGCACCTGTCTCCTCCATTTCTTCCCAAAGAATTGGATTTAGCCCACCCTCGCGGTGGGCTTTTTTTTGACCTGACCTTCAACCTGGTCCGGCACAGCGCCGTTCAGCGCGGGCGGCGGTATTCGCCGCACGCCTTGCCGGTCCACTGCTTGAACGCGCGCTGGAACGCGCCGCTGTCGGAAAAGCCCAGATCGGCGGCAATCGCCGCCAGCGTGGTATCGGACGTCGACAGCCACGAAATGGCGAGGTCGCGCCGCAAGCCATCCTTGATGCGTTGCAGGCTGGCGCCTTCGGCCGCCAGTTGCCGCTGCAAGGTGGCGCGCGACCGGTGCAATTGCCGGGCCACCCCATGCACATCCGGCCACTCTGGATAGGCCCGCAGCAAGACATTGCGGGCGTCCTGGCTGACCTGGCCCAGCACGCGCGGCGGCGCGATAATCTGGCCAAAAGAATCCGACAGGAACGCCCGCAGCGCCATCTCATCGTGGATCACCGGCGTCTGCAATTGCCCGGCGCTGAACCAGAATCCAGTCACCGCCTGGCCATAGCGCCGCTCCGCCGGGAACGCCACCGCATAGTCCGCCACATCGCCGCTGGACGCGATGGCGAAGCCGAAACGGCCGACCCGCAGCGCGCCGCCGGTCAGCCATACCGCCAGCCGCCAATAGACCCGCACCAGCGTATGCAGCAGGAACGGTTGCGGTTGGCGGTCCTGATGCAGCCAGCGCATCTGCAATCCCGCTTCCTGCTGGTTTTCCGCCAGTGCAAATTGCAGGTCGTCCTGCAACAGGTTGGCGGCGGACGCGATGCGCCTCAGCGCTTGCCGCAAGTCCGGCGCGCTCATGCCGACCCGCGCCACCAGCGGGAAACTGCCCGGCTTGAACGGGCGGGAAAACATGCCCAGTCCCTCATCCTGCAAATCCAGCGCAATGGCATAGAACAGTGCGATAAACTGGCCCGTGGTGACGCCCGGGTGAGCGTCCTGCCCGAGCGCGTCGGCGGCAATGCCGGCGCGCTGCAAATAAGGCGCTATGTCGGCTCCCTTAGCCTGCAATGCGGCCAGCATGCCGCGTACGAAACCCAGCCCAAGCAAGGGTTCGGTGACCGGCTGCGTAGGGGAATGATGGGGCATGGCGTCAGGCTCACAAGGGATGGCAGTGGCGGCAGTGTACGCCAACAATGAGGCACAATGCCATCATGTTGATGTCTGCCGCCATTGTCCGGCAAGGCCGCTGTTTCTACACTGGTGCGACTGACATTGACGCTTCCAAGGAGCCCGAGAGATGACCCAACCCGTATGCGTTGCCGGCGTCGGCATGATCCCGTTTACCAAGCCGGGCGCCAATGAACCGTATCCCGTGATGGTATCGAAAGCGGTGACGCTGGCCCTGCACGACGCCGGCATCGGCTACGACCTGGTGCAGCAGGCCTATGCCGGCTATGTTTATGGCGACTCCACCGCCGGCCAGCGCGCCCTGTATGAAGTGGGCATGACCGGCATCCCGGTCATCAACGTCAACAACAATTGCTCGACCGGTTCCACCGCCCTGTTCCTGGCGCGCCAGGCCGTCGCCAGCGGCGCGGCCGACTGCGTGCTGGCCTTCGGCTTTGAACAAATGAGCCCGGGCGCGCTGGGATCCCACTTCAACGACCGACCCAGCCCGTTCGACCGGTTCGAGGCGGCGGCCGATGAACTGGTCGGCAACCAGCAAATCCCGCTGGCGCTGCGCTATTTCGGCGGCGCCGGCCTGGCCCACATGCAGGAATTCGGCACGCCTTTGACCACCTTCGCCAAAATCCGCGCCAAGGCCAGCCGCCATGCGGCCAACAACCCGCTGGCGCTGTTCCGCACCGTGGTGACGGAAGACGAGGTCATGCACGCGCCGGTGCTGTGGCCGGGTGTGATGACGCGCCTGATGGCGTGCCCGCCGACCTGCGGCGCGGCCGCCGCCATCATCTGTTCGCCAGCGTTCGCCAAAAAACATGGTTTGCAGAGCGACGTGGTGATCCTGGCGCAAGCGATGACGACCGACAAGGCGGTGGCGTTCGAGGCGCGCGACATGCGCGAAGTGGTCGGCTTTTCCATGACGCGCGATGCCGCAGCCCAAGTCTATGAAGCGGCCGGCATTGGCCCGCAAGAGCTCGATGTGGTGGAACTGCACGACTGCTTCGCCCACAATGAATTGTTGACCTACGAAGCCCTCGGCCTGTGCCCGCGCGGCGGCGCGCAACAGTTTGTCGACGACGGCGCCAACACCTATGGCGGCCAGGTGGTCACCAACCCGTCCGGCGGCCTGCTGTCGAAAGGCCATCCGCTGGGCGCGACCGGGCTGGCGCAGTGCACGGAGCTGGTTCAGCAATTGCGCGGCCAGGCGGATCAACGCCAGGTTGATGGCGCCCGCCTGGCGCTGCAGCACAACCTGGGCCTGGGCGGCGCCTGCGTGGTGACGCTGTACGGCAAGCACTGAGGCGGCGCGCAGACGGCCGACACGCTCGTCGCCCCGCAAAAATGATTCAAGCATTCGTTAAACACTCATTCAATACAATTCAAGGAGCACTGCATGACGCACTCAAGCACTCAATCCGCTAACAAGCTGGAAGGCAAGGTCGCACTGGTCACGGGCTCGGGCCGCGGTATCGGCCGCAGCGTGGCGCTGCAACTGGCGGCGCAAGGCGCGCGCGTGGTGGTCAATGACCTCGACGCCGATCCGGCGCACGCGGTGGTGGAGGAAATCAAGGCGGCCGGCGGCGACGCCGTGGCCTGCTTCGGCAGCGTCACCGCGCCCGACTTCGCCGAGCGCTTTATCCAGACCGCCGTCGACCAGTACCAGGGCATCGACATCATCGTCAACAACGCCGGCTACACCTGGGACAACGTGATCCAGAAGATGACGGACGAGCAGTGGTACGCCATCATCGACTGCCACCTGACGGCGCCGTTCCGCATCCTGCGCGCCGCCTACCCGGTACTGTCGGCGCAAGCCAAGCAGGATGCCGCCGCCGGCCGCGAAGTGTTCCGCAAGGTCGTCAACGTATCGTCGATCGCCGCCAATGGCAACGCCGGACAATCCAATTATTCCGCCGCCAAGGCCGGCATCGTCGGCCTGACCAAGACCCTGTCGAAGGAATGGGGCCGCCTGAAAGTGAACGTCAACTGTGTCGCGTTTGGCCACATTGAAACCCGCCTGACCGAACCCCTGTCGGGCACAGAGAGCAAGACCGTCCATATCGAAGGCCGTGAAATCAAGGTCGGCATCGGTGAACAGGTGGTGGAAATGTCGAAGAAAATGATCCCGCTGGGCCGTCCCGGTCAGCCCGATGAAGCGGCCGGCGCCATCCTGATGCTGTGCGGTCCGGAGTCGAACTATGTGTCGGGCCAGTTGATCGTCTGCGGCGGCGGCCTGGCCGGCCTGTAACGGAGACGACCAATGCTGCCGCAACTGCTTCAACACGCGTGGATGGACGAGGACATTGCCGCCTTCCGCGATCAGGTCCGGCGCTATGTACAGGCAGAAATGGCGCCGCACCTGCCGGCCTGGCGCAAGCAGGGTTACATCCCGCGCGAGGTCTGGCGTCCGTTCGGCGCCCTGGGCTTCATGCTGCCGGAACTGGACGAAGCCTACGGCGGCCCCGGCGCCACCCTGGCCTACCAGCTGGTGGTGCAGGATGAACTGGCCCGGGCCGAAGTGCCGGCCAACACCGCCGTGCACACCATCGCCGCCCATTACCTGATGGACTACGGCACCGAGCAACAAAAACGCCGCTGGCTGCCGAAAATGGCCAGCGGCGAGATCCTGGCCGGGATCGCCATGACGGAACCGGGCTGCGGCTCCGACCTGAAAGCGGTGCGCACCCGCGCCCGCCTGGAAGGCGACCAGTATGTGGTCGATGGCGCCAAGACCTTCATCACCAATGGCGCCACCGCCAACCTGCTGGTGCTGGTGGTACGCACCGGCGACGCCGGCGCCAAGGGCATTTCGCTGCTGGTGATCGAGACCGACAACCTGCCCGGCTTCACAGTCGGCCGCCGCCTGGAAAAAATCGGCATGCATGCGTCCGACACCGCCGAGCTGGCGTTTGACAATATGCGGATTCCGGCGGCAAACCTGCTGGGGGGCGAGGAAGGCCGGGGCTTTGCCCAGCTGATGAGTCAACTGGCCTATGAACGCATGCTGTTGTGCGTGCCGGCCGCCGCCGTCATCGAACGCGCGCTGGCATTGACGGTGGAATACACCAAGCAGCGCAAGGCGTTCGGCAAGGCCATCGCCGACTTCCAAAACACCCAATTCAAACTGGCCGAATGCGCGACACTGGCCCATATCGTGCGCAGCTTCGTCAACGATTGCGTGCAGCGCCTGCTGGACGGCAAGCTCGATCCGGAAGCGGCGTACATGGCGAAATGGTGGTGCACGGAACAGCAATGCAAGGTGACCGACGAGTGCCTGCAACTGTTCGGCGGCTACGGCTATATGGACGAATACCCGATCGCGCGGCTGTATGCGGATGCGCGGATCCAGAAGATCTATGGCGGCACCAATGAGATCATGAAAGACTTGATTGCGCGTAAGGTGCTGGCGTGAACGCGCACCACGGCACCAACCATGGCGCCGCCCTGCAGCCGCTGGCCGGCGTGCGCGTGGTGGAATTCGAAGGCATCGGTCCCGGCCCGCTGTGCGGCAGCATGCTGGCGGGCCTGGGCGCCGAGGTCACGCTGATCACGCGGCCACAACCAGGCGGCCTGGCCGACACGCTCGGTGGCGGCGCGCCGAACCCGCTGCGCGCCGGCAAGCGCGAAGTTGCGCTCGACCTCAAACATCCGCAGCACGTGGCGCAGGCGCTGGACTGGATTGCGCAAGCCGATGCGCTGATCGAAGGCAACCGGCCCGGCGTGATGGAACGCCTGGGTCTGGGGCCGGAACAGTGCGCCGCGCGCAACCCGCGCCTGGTGTATGGCCGCATGACGGGCTGGGGCCAGCATGGCCCGCTGGCGCAGGCGGCCGGCCATGACCTCAATTACCTTGCGCTGTCCGGCATGCTGTCGCTGGGCTTGCGGGACGACCAGAAACCGATGGCGCCGCCGACGGTCCTGGGCGATGCCGGTGGCGCGCTGGGGCTGGCGTTCGGCATGGTGGCGGCCGTGCTGCATGCGCGTGCCAGCGGTCAGGGCAGCGTGGTCGACGCGGCGATCACCGACGTGGTGGCGATGCTGGGCGGGATCGCGCAATTGATCATCGGCGGCGGCCAGTTGGGCGGTCCCGCCCCCAGTCCGTTCCACGACTCGCCGTTTTATGACAGCTACCGCTGCGCCGATGGCGGCTGGATCACGGTCGGCGCGCTCGAGCCAAGGTTTTATGCGCTGCTGCTGCACAAGCTGGACCTGCACGATGTCGATCCGCAGCGCCAATACGACACGGCCGGCTGGCCGGCATTGAAGCAGCGCTTGACGGCCCTGTTCTTGTCGCAGCCACGGAGCCACTGGTGCGCGCTGCTGGAAGGGACCGATGTGTGCTTTGCGCCGGTGCTGACGGTCGATGAAGCGCGCGCGCATGCGCACAACGTGGCGCGGGGCACGTTCACGGCGCACGGTGGGGCCGGCGTGGCGCCACGCATCACGGCGCTGCCTGGCGCGTCTAACTGAAATTGGTCGGCAAGGTCAGCGTAAAGTGGGTGCCGCTTCCGAGCTCGCTGTGGACCTCGATCTTGCCGTCCAACACGCCATAGACGATGTTGTAGACAATGTTCAGGCCAAGGCCCGATCCACCTCGACCCAGCTTGGTCGTAAAGAAGGGGTCGTAAATGCGGCCCATGTTTTCCGGGGCGATCCCGCAGCCGTTGTCGCTGACGGTGATTTCCACCATGCCCGGCGCCACCATCCGGGCCGACAGCAGCACATCGCCTTCCGACCGGTCCTCGAAGCCGTGCATCAGCGCATTGGTAATCAGGTTGATCAACACCTGCCCGAACGGACCGGGGTAGGACATCATGACGATGTCCAGCGGCACGTCCTGGCGCACCCGGATGCCGGATTTCTTAAACGACGGCAGCAACACCAGCAAGATTTCATTGGCCAACTCGGCCAGCTGGAACTGGCGCCGCTGCGACGTGGCGCGGTCCACCGCGACCTGTTTGAAGCTGGCCACCAGGTCCACCGCGCGACGCAGGTTACGCAGCACGATGTCACAGCCATCGTTGATGTCGGCCACAAACGCTTGCAAGGTGGAGCGTTTCAGCCCCTGCTCCGCCAGCCGCTGGAATTCACCGGTCTGGTCCGCCAGCGTGCTGACCGCCAGCAAGCTGTTGCCGATCGGGGTATTCAGCTCGTGCGCCACACCGGCCACCAGCGACCCCAGCGCCGCCAGCTTTTCACTGCGCACCAGCTCATCCTGGGCGCGGCGCAGGTGTTCCAGCGAGTCGGCCAGTTCACTGTTGGTGGCGGCCATTTGCGCGGTGCGCAGCGCCACCTGCTCTTCGAGCTCGTCGCGGTAGTGCATCTGGGCCACTTCGCTGCGTTTGCGGTCCGTGATATCGGTCGAAATGCCACCCAGCGCCCAGATCTGGCCGTGCTCGTCAAGCAAGGGGAATTTCATGGAAATATACGTGCGGATCCCGCCCGTGCTGTCCGGCACCGATTCCTCATAGGCCGCCGCCGCGCCGGTCTCGAGCACATGACGGTCGTTTTCCAGCAAGGTGTCAATAATCTCCGAAGAGAAAATCTCGCGGTCATGGCGGCCGATCGGATCCGGCGCCCCCGGCGGCAAGATCATCCGGAAGCTTTCATTGATCAGCATATACAGGCCGGCCATGTCCTTGATATAAATCACGGCGGTCGAACGGGCCACGATATTTTCCAGCAGCGACTGGCTGCGGCGCAGCGCCGCTTCGCGCGCTTCGATGGTCGACAGCATGCCATTGATGGCGCCGCCCAGTCGGCCCACTTCATCCTGCCGACCGGCATCGGCACGCAAGTCGTAGCGCTGCTCCAGCGTCACCCGGTGCGCCACGGCGGACAACGCCAGCAGCGGCCGCGTCACCAGGCGCCGCACCATCACCGCATGCAGCCCGCCACCCACCACCAGCGTCAGCAACACCACCGACAACACCAGCCCATATTGCCGCAGGCGCTCCGCCAGCGACGGCAAGGCGTAATCGACCTGCAAATACCCCGTCACCTCGTGCTCGTAGCGCACCGGCGCCAGCATCGCAAGCGATCCGCCGTGGAAGCGGTGGCCGCCGACGGCAAGGTCGTCCGGCCAGGCGCACGCCATCGGGCCGCTGCGTCCATAACTGGCAAACAGGCGGTGGCGCGCGTCAAACAGGCAGGCGCCGCGCACATCGGGGTTGCTGCGCAACGCCGCCAGCGTGCGGGTGGCGGCTTGCTGGTCGCCGAAATTCAAGTCCACATCCAGGTTCAGCGACACCAGTTCCATGCGCCCCGCCAGATCCGACACCAAGCGGGGACGCGCCACGATGACATCATAGGAAAACAGCGCCAGCAAGGCCGCCAGCAAGGCTGCGCCGGCGGTGGCGATCGAGACCAGCGCCAACTTGCGCTGCAGGCCCATGGTGCGCAACCCTGGCGGCGGGGGCGGCGGCGCAGCCGGTTGCCGGTGTGTGGCGTCTTGCGCGGCGCTGGAACCGGCGGTGTGGACCTCGTGCATCATCGCGTCCCTCCGCCCAGCACCCGGTCGGCCAGGGCCAGCACGCGCGGGTTCAGGCTCATGCCCGACTGCCGCGCCGCCGTCAGGTTCACCTCGAACCGGATGCTGCCATCGACCATCATCATGTTGATCATGCCGCCATCGGCCAGGAACGAGGCGGAGTCGCCGATCGTCAGCACGGCCTGGTCGCGCAGGCGGATCAGCAGCGCGGCCTGGCGCGCCCGCTCCGGCGCACCGGGCGATGGACCAAAATACAGCGCGTGGCACGGTCCCGCTTCTTCCTGCCGTGAGATGGTGCGCAATTCGAGCGGCCGGCTGCCGGCCGTGCGGCTTTGCAGCTGGCGCGCAATGTCACCGCTGCCCGGCCCCATCATGCACAGCACCAGCGGCGCGTGCGCATCGGCCAGCACGGCCTGCGGCCAACTGGCGTAGCGGGTGAAATTCAGGATATAGGCGGCCTTGATTTGCGGTTCCGGCAACGCGTCCGGCGCGCCGGCGCCGCGCACGCCGGCCATGGACAGCAGCAGGCACAAGCCGGCTAGCAGCCTGATCCAATGCAACAGCGGGGACTGGCTCAATCCAGGCATGGCCCGGTCCGCTGTCCATGCTGGTCCGGCATCTCCATCGCGTCATGTCCTTAGGTCATGTCCTTACGTCCAGGGAGAAGCCCCTTATGCACAGGAGCAACATCAACGATTCTAGCGCATTCACGCCAGCGACTGGCCGCCCGCTGTGTGGCGTGACAAAAAGGCCACAATCGCGGGCACAATGAACTTGTGGCAATGCAAACTTTGCGGAATACTGGCTTGCAATTCCCATCGCGCTGGAGGCACTGCATGGCAGCTGGCACAATCCCCTCCAGGCTGGCGATGGCGGCGCTGCTGACGAGCGCCGCCCACCTCCCCAACGCCGCCGCGCTGGGCCAGGAAAATGACGACGCGTTCAGCCTCAGCCTGGAGCAACTGCTCAACATCAAAGTGCTGACGGCGACCAAAACCGCGACGCCCCTGTATGCGACACCGGCCGTGGTGACGCTGATCACGGCCGATGATTTCCTGCGCTATGGCTATGCCAGCGTCGCCGAAGCGCTGGCGCACCGGGGCGGTTTTATCGAGAGTCACGACGGTTTGAACCACAACTTCGGCGTACGCGGCCTGTCCGCCGGGCCGAAGTCCGCCAGCCGGGGCATCAAGATCCTGCTCGATGGCCAGCCGGTGGCGTTCCGCAGCACCCAGCAGCAGTGGACCGGGCTGGAACTGGTTCCGGTTACCATGATCGAACGGATCGAAATCGTGCGCGGTCCGGTCTCCGTGCTGTACGGCGCGGACGCCCTGCTGGCGGCCGTCAACATCATCACCCGCCGCACCGCCGGCGCCACCGTGGTGCTGGGCGCCGAGCGCGCCGCCGGCGATCGCAGCGCCACCCTGGCCGCCACCAGCGGCGCCGCCCAGCAAGGCCCGTGGTGGCTGGCGTGGGGCTTACAGGGCGCGCATGACAACCGCGATGGCCTGGCCCTGCCCCGCATTTCCCCCGACTACCTGCGCTACGCGCCCAGCACCGCCACCAATGACGCCGATCCGCGCAGCCTGTACCTGCGCGGCGGCTGGCGCGACGGCCCGCACGAAGCGGGGGCCAGCCTGTTCTGGCAACGCCAGGACGGCGACGACGTGTTTGCCAGCCTCAATCCGATGTTGCAGCCGCCCAGCCACGTGGCGCTGCAACAGGGCGCCGTGCGCCTGAATGCCAGCCGGCAACTGGCGCCGGGCCATACGCTGCGCGCGCAGCTGGGCTACGGTGAAGGCAAACCCGCCGCCGGCGACCTGGTGCGTACCGGCGCCACCGATTACTACCTGGTGCGCGACACCGGTTACCGCGCGCTCGATGGCGGCGCGGAATGGCTGTGGCAAATCGATGAGCGCAGCACGCTGCTGGCGGGCGCCGATACCCTGCGCGACCGCGAAACGCTGGAATCGTATGTACGCCGCAGCGTGAACGGCGCACCGGACTTCCAGCTGTCGCCAGCGGGCGAGCGCCTGCTGCGCAACAGCGCCTGGTACGTGCAATACCAGTTTGGCTTGCCATGGGACTGGCAAGGCATCGCCGGGGTGCGGCGCGACCGCCATTCGGTGTATGGCGTGCATACCTCGTACCGGTTGGGCGCGGTGGGCACCTTGCCGGGCGGCTGGGGCGTCAAAGTACTGGGCGGAACGGCCTTCCAGGCGCCATCGGCGGAACTGCTGTACCGCACGGCGGTGCAACCCGGCGGCATCCGTGGCAACCCCGACCTGGCGCCGCAAACCGCGCGCACCGTGGAAGTGCAACTGGCGACGCCGCCGGCGCGCCACTGGAATGGCACCTTGACGTTGTACCGCAACAAGGTGCAGGGACTGGTCACGCTGGAACAGGCGTTTTTCAACCTGGTGGCGCGCAACAGCAGCGACAGCACCACGCACGGCGCGGA
Organism: Burkholderiaceae bacterium; assembly: GCA_019751755.1. Classification (GTDB taxonomy): domain Bacteria; phylum Pseudomonadota; class Gammaproteobacteria; order Burkholderiales; family Burkholderiaceae_D; genus Rugamonas. Next base: position 12,928 of record JAIENA010000474.1, read on the forward strand.
AATCGAAGCGCGCTACCAGCGAGATGAGGTGGACGCCTATGTGCGCTACGACTTTGCCGGGACCCGCCGCAGCCTGAACCGTTATACGCTGGCGCCGCTGGCGCAGCGCCCCGATGGCGAACTGTTCCCGCGCCACAGCGCCCAGGCCGGCGCCAGCATCGCGCTGCTGGGCCGGCGCCTGCTGCTGTCGGTCGACAACCAGTATGTCGGCAAGCGCCCCGCCGCCACCGCCAATGTGCTGCTGGCCAACCAGGAATACCAGTTGCGCGCCTACCTCGACACTACCTTTGGCGCGCGCTGGTCATTCGACCAGCACCACCATGTGCGGCTGATGGTGCGCGACGCGTGGAACCGGCGCCATGTCGATCCCGGCATCGGCGGCATCGATTACCCGTCGCCAGGACGGCGCTGGGCGGCACAATATGAATACCGGTTTTAACGTGGAGGCGCGATGAAGGCGGCGCAGATTGGCTTGGCCCTGCTGGCGGCGGCGCTGCTGGGTTCCTGTGGCGGCGGTGGCGGCGGTGGCAGTGGCGACGCGGGGACGGCGCTGCCGGCCAATCCGGTGCGCGCCCTTTACGACGCCAACGCCATCAATATCGGCTCGGTGGGCTGGCGCACCTCGACCCGCGACGCCTTCCTGCTGGCGGCCAAACACATCAACGATGCCGGCGGCGTGCTGGGCAAGCGCGTCAACGCGATCGCCCTGGTGGCGCGCGACAATGCCGAAGCCCAGGACATGGGCCAGCAATTGCTTGATGCGGGCGTGCCGATCATGAACGTATCGACCTCGACCCGGGTGCTGAACCTGCTGCCGCAGGCGAAAGCGCGGGGGGTGCCGATTCTGACCGAATCAAGTTCCTCGCCGCAGTTGACGACGGTGGCCGACGATGACCTGATCTACCGCATCGGCGTGTCCGACGTCGACGCCACGCCGGTGCTGGCCAAGGTCGCCTTCGACGCGGGCAAGCGGCGCGCGGTGGTGCTGGTCAACGAGGGCGACGCCTTCGGCGCGGGCCTCAACAACCTGTTCACCCCCGCCTTCCGCGCGCTGGGCGGCGACGTGGTGCGCACGGTGGCGATTCCGTTCGGCCTGAAAAGCGGCTTCGGGCCCTACCTGCAACAGGCAACCGACGCCAAGCCGGACGTGATCCTGAACGGCATCCTGGCCGCCGACATTGCCGCCAACGTCGTCAACGAATCGCTCGGCACCGCTTACGCGGGCCTGTGGCTGCTGCCCGGCACGGCCGCCGGCAACCAGACCTTTATCGACAACCTGGCCGACCCGACCCGCATCGCCGGCGGCGCCAGCGGCGCGGCCGCCAACTTCGGCCTGTATGACAGCCCCGCCTACCGCCATTTCCGCGACGCCTATATCGCGCAATATGCCGCCGAACCGCAAGACTTCACCGCGCCCGTCTACGACATCGTGATGGTGATGGCGCTGGCAATCGAGCGCGCCGGCAAGCTCAACAACACGACATCTCCCACCCCGACCATGATCCGCGACAGCTTGCGCGCCGTGATGAACGCGCCGGGCACCCGGGTCACGCCGGACGCGATCGGCGCCGCGCTGGCGCTGGT
>JAIENA010000022.1 GCA_019751755.1 Burkholderiaceae bacterium
TGGCGCCGCTGTATGTGATCACCAGCGACGAGCATTTGCTGGCGCTGGAGGCGGCCGACAAGATCCGCCGCGCGGCGCGCGCGCAAGGCTATTCCGAGCGCGACGTGTTGACCGTCGAGCGCAGCTTCAAATGGGGCGAACTGCTGGCGGCCAACCAGGCGCTGTCGCTGTTTGGCGATAAAAAGCTGATCGAGTTGCGCATCCCGTCCGGCAAGCCGGGCAAGGATGGTGGCGCGGCGCTGCAGAATTACGTGAAAGACCTCAGCCCCGACAACCTGACCTTGATCACGTTGCCAAAGCTGGACTGGCAGACGCAAAAGGCCGCCTGGGTGGCGGCCTTGCAGCAGGCTGCCGTGTATATCGACATCCCGAATATCGAACGGGCGCAATTGCCCGGGTGGATAGGTTCGCGCCTGGCCGCCCAGGGGCAGGGCGCCGACCGCCAGAGCATTGATTTCATCGCCGACCGCGTGGAAGGCAATTTGCTGGCGGCGCACCAGGAAATCCAGAAACTGGGCTTGCTGCATGAAGCGGGCAAGCTCACCTATGAGCAGGTACACGATGCCGTGCTCAATGTGGCGCGTTACGACGTGTTCAAACTCAGCGAAGCCATGCTGTCCGGCGATCCCGCGCGGCTGGTACGAATGCTCGAAGGGCTCAAGGGCGAAGGCGAAGCCTTGCCGCTGGTGTTATGGGCGGTCTCCGAGGAAATTCGTACGCTGCTAAAATTGAAGGCAGGAATGGCGCAAGGCCGGCCACTGGGGGCGTTGCTCAAAGAGTATCGCATCTGGGGCCCGCGCGAGCGCATGATGGAACCTGCCCTGCGCCGTATTTCGCTGCCCACGCTGGAACGGGCGATGCAGGACGCGGCGCAGATCGACAAAATGATCAAAGGCTTGCGCGCCAAAGCCTATGCGGGCGACCATTGGGACGCGATGCTGCAATTGGCGCTGAAGGTTGCCCGGGGATAGAGGATTTAAATGGATATCAAGCAGTACATGGAACAAGTGGGCCAGCAGGCGCGCGTCGCATCGCGCGCCATGGCCCGCGCCGATTCCGCGCAGCGCAACCGCGCGCTGCTGCTGATCGCTGCGGCGATTGAACGCGACGCGGCGCTGCTGCGCGCCGCCAACCAGCAGGATATGGAAGCGGCGGCCGCCAACGGCCTGGCACCGGCCATGCTGGACCGCCTGGCGCTGTCGGATGGCGCGATCAACACCATGGTGGAAGGCTTGCGCCAGATTGTCGCGCTGCCGGACCCGATTGGTGAAATCTCGAACATGAAATTCCGCCCGACCGGGATCCAGGTCGGGCAAATGCGCGTGCCGCTGGGCGTGATCGGCATCATTTATGAAGCCCGTCCGAACGTCACAGTGGACGCGGCCGGCCTGTGCATCAAGAGCGGCAACGCGACGATTTTGCGCGGTGGTTCGGAAGCGATCCACTGCAACCGCGCCTTGGCCAAGCTGGTCAAGGAGGGCCTGCTGGGGGCCGGCCTGCCGGAAAACGGCGTGCAAGTGGTCGATACCACGGACCGCGCCGCGGTCGGCGCCTTGATCACCATGCCGCAATACGTGGATGTGATCGTGCCGCGCGGCGGCAAGGGCCTGATTGCGCGCCTGATGGAAGAAGCCACGGTGCCGATGATCAAGCACCTCGATGGCATTTGCCACGTCTATATCGACGCCAAGGCCGACCTGCAAAAAGCGCTCGCCATCGCCTTCAACGCGAAATGCCACCGCTACGGCACCTGCAACACGATGGAAACCCTGCTGGTGCACCGCGCCATTGCAGCGCAAGTGCTGCCCGAACTGGCCAAGCTGTACGCCACCAAGGAAGTCGAGTTGCGCGCCGATACAGAAGCGCACGCGATCCTGGCCGGCGCCGGCTATGCCCACCTGGCCCACGCCACCGAAGAAGACTGGGCCACCGAATACCTGGCGGCGATTCTGTCCATCAAGGTGGTGGGCGGCCTCGATGAAGCCATCGACCATATCAATACCTGGTCGTCCAAGCACACCGAAGCCATCGTCACGGAAGACTACACGGATGCGCTGCGCTTCCTGCGCGAAGTCGATTCGTCGTCCGTCATGGTCAATGCCTCGACCCGCTTTGCGGACGGCTTTGAGTATGGCCTGGGTGCGGAAATCGGGATTTCCAACGACAAGCTGCACGCCCGCGGCCCGGTCGGACTGGAAGGCTTGACGTCGCTGAAATACGTGGTGTTCGGCCACGGCGAGATTCGTCAATAAGACGACCATAAAGGACTCGGCACATGTTGTGGGTAAAAGCGTTTCACCTCTTCTTCGTCATTTCCTGGTTTGCCGGCTTGTTTTACTTGCCGCGCATTTTCGTCAACCTGGCGATGGAAAAGGAAACCGTGGCCACCGAACGGCTGCTGCTGATGGCGCGCAAGCTGTACCGCTTCATGATGGTGCTGTCGGTGCCGGCTGTGTTGCTGGGCGCATGGCTGGTCTGGACCTTGTACCTGGAAGGCGGCGGAAAAATGCCGGGCTGGTTGCATGCCAAGATCGGGCTGGCCCTGCTGGCAGTCGGCTATGCGCACGCCTGCGGCCGGCTGCTGAAGAAGTTCGAGATGGGCAAGAACCAGCGCAGCCACAAATGGTTCCGCGTGTTTAACGAAGTACCGGCATTCCTGCTGATCGGCATTGTGATACTGGTCATTGTCAGGCCCTTCTGACAGCAGTACCGGGGCTGCGGCCCCGTTTTTTATTAATCAACAGAATAACTAAAGGATAAAAGGTTCCCCTATGGCGTCCTATTTTTGCCCCTGCCCGCGCGGCATGGAAGCGGCATTGGCCGAAGAACTCGGTGAAATCACCCAACTGCCCGGCAGCACGCTGAAAGTGCACAACCAGGTGCCGGGCGGCGTGCACTGCTCCGGCTCGCTGGAAGATGCGTATCGCGTCAACCTGCATTCGCGCATCGCCTCGCGCGTGCTGATGCGCATGGCGGCCGGCGGCTACAAGAATGAAAACGACATTTACGATTTGACCCTGGCACAGCCGTGGGAAGAGTGGTTCGGCACCGACCACACCATCCGCGTCGATGTCACGGCCGTCAAGTCGCCGTTGAAAAGCCTGGAATTCACCACGCTGAAAATCAAGGATGCGATCTGCGACCGCTTCCGCGACATGTATAACAAGCGGCCATCGGTCAACACGCGCGAGCCGGACATGCGCATCGTCGGCTTCCTCGACCAGCACCAGTACATCGTCTACCTCGACACGTCCGGCGAAGCGCTGTTCAAGCGCGGCTGGCGCGATGAAACCGGTGATGCGCCGCTGCGTGAAAACCTGGCGGCGGGCTTGCTGCGCGTCTCCGGCTGGAAGCCGGGGATGCCGCTGTTCGACCCGATGTGCGGCTCCGGCACCATCCTGTGCGAAGCGGCGCAGATGGTGCAGGGCATTCCACCCGGCGCGCGCCGCCGTTTCGCGTTCGAGAAGTTCCATGACTTCGATCCGCAGCCGTGGATGGCCATGAAAACCGCGATCAAGCCCAATCCGCTGCCGGCCGAACCGACCATTTTTGGTTCCGACATTTCCGGCGACATGGTGGCCATGACGCGCCATAACCTGCGCAGCGCCGGTATCCTGTTCGACGTGCCGCTCAAGCAGATCGAAGCGCAGCAAGTGCAGGCGCCGACCAGCACGGCGGGCATCATGCTGACCAATCCGCCGTACGGCGAGCGTATCGGCGTGCGGGGCGACAGTTCGCTGGGCGAAGACGAACTGGCGAACACCTTCTATTCCGCCTTCGGCACCACGCTGAAGCAGCGCTTTGCCGGCTGGACCGCGTTCCTGTTCACGGCCGACCTGGGCTTGCCCAAGCTGCTGCGCTTGAAGGAAGCGCGCAAGACGCCATTCTTCAACGGCGCGCTGGAATGCCGTCTGTTCCGTTTCGATATGGTGGCCGGTTTCAACCGCCGCGAAGAAGCCAAGCCGAAGACGCTGTGATCGTCCGGCCGGATGACGCCTTCGGCTCATCCGGCCGACGGTGACGGCCTGCAATTTGCCATGGTCCGTAGGGCGGATCGTGATCCGCCATGCATACCACGGCCGCGTGTTGGCGGCCCAGTGAGGACTCCCCGATGTTCCCCGATTCCCCCGTCAGCACTTCCTCCGACGACGACGTCAAGATTCCCCCACCCGAACCCAGTCACCACAAACCGCTGTCCCGGGTTGCCCTGGCTTTTGTGCTGGCGTCACTGTCGATGCTGGGCCCATTTTCAATCGACGCCTACCTGCCCGCGTTTCCCGAGATCCAGTCCAGCCTGCAGGCGTCGCCGCTCGAAGTGCAGCAAAGCCTGACCGCGTACATGCTGGCGTTTGCCGGCATGGTGCTATGGCATGGCGCGCTGTCGGACGCCTTTGGCCGGCGCAACGTGGTGCTGGTCTCGCTGGTGCTGTTCGCGATTGGCACCATGGGCTGCGCGGCGGCCGCGAACGTTCATTATTTATGGTTCTTCCGCGTGCTGCAGGGGGTGTCGGCCGGCGCCGGGGTGGTGGTCGGGCGGGCCATCATCCGCGACCGCTATGCTGACGCGCAGGCGGCCCGGCTGCTGTCGATGGTGACCATGATTTTTTCCATCGCGCCGGCGCTGGCGCCGGTGTTTGGCGGTTATATCGTCAAGCATTTGAACTGGCGGGCGATTTTCCTGTTCCTGTTCGTCTACACGATCGGACTATTTATTGTGTGCTGGCGGCGTTTGCCGGAAACGCTGCCATTGCATAAGCGGCAACCATTCAATCCCCGCTATTTGCTGCACAACTACCGCACGGTGCTGGGGTCGCCGCTGTTCCACATCAAGGCGACCGTGGTGGCGCTCAATTTTGCCGGCTTGTTTGTCTACATTACCGCCGCCCCCGTGATGCTGCCGAAACACCTGCATTTGGGACCGGACCAGTTCGGCTGGTTGTTTATCCCCGCCGTCAGCGGCATTTTCCTGGGGGCGCTGTTTGCCAACCGCATCGCGGGCAAGATCACGTTTGCGCGCCAGATCGGCATCGGTTTTGGCTTCATGCTGGCGGCCGCCGCCTGCAATGTGCTGTACCACCAGTTCCAGCCGCCGGCCTTGCCCTGGAGCGTGGCGCCGTTGTTCTTTTACACCATCGGGATGTCGATCGTGTCGCCGGCGGCCACCCTGCTGGGACTGGACCTGTTTCCGCATTTGCGGGGGACGGCGGCATCGTGCCAGTCTTTCACCACGACCTTGCTGGCGGCGGTGGTGGCGGGTGCGATTGCACCGGCCTTGTGGCACTCGGTGTTGTGGCTGGCCTACGGTCAACTCATGTTTACGTTGACAGCGCTGGCATTGTGGTTGACGTCACGACAATACCGTAGCATGCTACTACGCCAGCCAGACGGTGAGATATAACGGCAGCTTTAGAAAATAGTTTAGGGTAATGCCCTGGTCTGATAAGTTGCCGACTTCGTTTGTGCTAGTATGATTTTCCAAAACAAAAAAAGTTGCCATGAGTCACTATTTGTGATCAGATGGCTTTTTATTATTTGTTAAGCACCGACGCCGTTGGGTGCTTGCATTTTTGTTGACGTCCACTCTTAGCGGCAAATGCTTGATACGATGCATCAATCAGACAATGACATCCGCAATCGCTTGCTGATTGCCCGTCTGCCGGCCATGCCGCAGATATTGATCAAGTTGATCGAGCACTTGCAGGCGGACGATGCCGGCATGCCGGAGTTGGCGGCCCTGATTGCCAAGGACGCCGGGATGACCAGCAAGATCCTGGCGGTCGCCAACAGTTCCGCTTATCACCGCCACGGCCGCGCGGCGGGACTGGAACAATCGCTGGTGTCATTGGGCACGGACATGATCAAGACGCTGGTCATCAGCGAATCCGTGTTCCAGACCTTCAACAGCTTCCCCCATTCCGGCAGCACCGACTTGCGCGCGTTCTGGAAAAGCTCGCTGACCACCGCCGTGATCGCGCGCGACATCGCCAAGCACCTGGAATACCCGCACGTCGAAGAAGCGTACCTGGCGGGCTTGCTGCACAACGTGGGACGCCTGGCCCTGCTGGCCACCGCGCCCAAGGAATATGCGTTCAATTTCACCGCGCGCGACGATGAAGACCTGTGCGCGGTCGAGCAGCGCACCCTGCAGATCACCCACGCCGAAGCCGGCGCATGGCTGATCGAACGCTGGAACCTCGATTCCTTCCTGGCCGACTCGGTGCTGTACCACCACGAACCGGTCAGCCGCCTGGAGTCGGCCCATCCGCTGATCCGCATCGTGCGCCTGGCGCACGTGCTGGCCAATCATGCGGACGAGGATGAAGCGGTGGCCACCGGCGCTGGCCTGTGCAGCCTGGACAGCGATACGCTGCATGTGATTATCAATGCCGCCGCGCGCCAGGTGGGAAAGTCGGCCGACTACCTCGGCATTGATCTCACCGGCGCCGACGATATCGTAGCGCCACCGGCCTACATGCCGCCGCCCGATCCGGTACAGCAGCGCTTGTCCGAGGAAGTACGCAATATGGTGCTGGTGCAGGAAATGGGCCAGACCTTTGCGCGCCAGCAGGGTGAAACCGGCATGCTCGAAGCGATGACGCGCTCGGCGCGCATCCTGTTTGATTTCAATGCGTGTGTGATCCTGCTGGAAAACCCGACCGGCCAGGCGCTGGTCGGCGTGGCCGCCGGCGAGCACCAGCAGCGCCTGGCCGAGTTTTCGATTGCGCTGGCCAAAGGCGGCGCGATTGCCGCCAGCGCGCAGCAGCGCAAACTGGCTTTGCTGAGCCGCTCGGGACAGGGGCCGCTGGGCATCGCCGAAGAACAATTGTTCCGCATTCTGGGGACCGAATGCCTGGTCTGCCTGCCGCTGGTGGTGGGCCAGCGTTGCCTTGGCGTGCTGATCGGCGGTACGGCCGCCTGGCAATTGCCGTCGTACCAGAAGCGCGAACGCTTCCTGCAGGCGTTTGGCAACCAGGCCGCCGCGGCGCTGGAAACCGCCTTCAGTGAACGCGGCCATGCGCGGCGCCAGATTGCCCACGTGGCCGAGGAGTACCGCGAAGCGTCGCGCCGCGTGGTGCACGAGGTGAACAACCCGCTGTCGATCATCAAGAATTACCTGTCGGTACTGGACGCCAAGCTGGCGCGGCGTGAGCCGGTGGTCGGCGAGATGTCGATCCTGAACGAGGAAATCGACCGGGTCGGACAACTGATCAATGGCCTGGCTGACTTGCAGCCGACCGACACCACGCAAGTGACCAATGTGGCGCGGGTGGTCGACGATGTGCTGCGCTTGTTCCGCTCCACCGAATTCATGCCGGCCTCGGTGCAGATTTTGGTGCGGATGCAGGATGAACCGGCGGAAATCGATGGCGACGCCGACATCCTCAAGCAAATCCTGGTCAACCTGGTCAAGAATTCGGTGGAAGCGCTGCGCGGCAGTGGCAACGGCGGCAAGATTGAAATCGCCAACCGTGGCCATGTCAACCGCGAGCGCCGCCTGTACCTGGAACTGGTGGTGGCCGACAGCGGTCCGGGCATGCCACCCGATGTCTTGGCCAACCTGTTTACGCCGGTGCGCAGCGACAAGGAAGGCAAGCACCATGGGCTGGGACTGTCGATCGTCTACAGTCTGGTCAAGAAATTAAACGGCATGATCACCTGCCGTAGCGGGAAAACCGGTACCACCTTCGAAATCCTGCTGCCGGCTCGCGGCAGTTCCAGCCAAATCGCCAGCGTACCAGCGCGCGCGATGGACTCAGTCTAAACCCGAGATGAACGCGACTTCTGCCAACGCCCAAACCCTGCACCTGGCAACTGACGCACCGCACGCGGTACCGCTCACCAGCGACTACTGCCCGCGGCTGCTATTGGTGGACGATGAACCCCGACTGCTGTCGTCGCTGTATGAATTACTGCGCGACCGCGATTACACCCTGGTTACGGCCACCTGCGGCAGCGAAGCGCTGGCGCACCTGAACCGCCTGCACTTCGACCTGGTGTTGCTCGACCTGCGCCTGCCCGACATGAGCGGCCATGAAATCATGGATTTCATGAACGGCAAAGGGATCGATGCGGATGTGATCGTGATGAGCGGCGATGTCGGGATTGAGGCGGCGATCGGCGCGCTCAAACGCGGCGCCTATGACTACCTGCGCAAGCCGTACAGCCGCGAAGAATTGCTGAAGACGGTGGAAAACGCGCTGCAGCAGCGCCGCCTCGCGATCGAAAACCAGCGCATCGCCCAGCGCCTGGAAAATTCCGAGCGCATGTACCGCTACCTGGTCGACAGCTCGCCGGACATCATCTACACGCTGAACCACGAAGGCCAGATCACGTTCGTCAATGACCGCGCATACCAGTTGCTGGGTTTTGCGCGCGAAGAATTGATCGGCCGGCATTACTCGGTGCTGGTGCATGATGAAGACCAGGAACGCGCGCGCTATGTGTTTACCGAACGCCGTGGCGACGAGCGCGCCTCGCGCAACGTGGAATTGCGCCTGCGCTGCAAAGGCAATGGCATCGAGCGCACGTTCAGCAATACCCTGATGACGATACCGCTCAATGCGATCGGCATGCACGTGCCCGAGACGGAACACGCGCGCCACCAGCATTACGGCATCTATGGCGTGGCGCGCGACATCACCGACCGCAAGCGCGCCGAGGAAGTGATTTCCTACCAGGCCTACCACGACATCCTGACCGACCTGCCGAACCGCATGCTGTTCAAGGACCGCCTGGGCCTGGCGGTGATCCAGGCCAAGCGCAAGCTGACCGAACTGGCCGTGATGTTCGTCGACCTGGACCGCTTCAAACTGGTCAACGATACGCTGGGCCACGTCAAGGGCGATGAATTGCTGCAGCAGGCGGCTCTGCGCCTGAAAGATTGCTTGCGCCGTGGCGATACGCTGGCGCGCCAGGGCGGCGATGAATTCACCATCGTGCTGCCGGAATTGCGCGACCGCCAGGATGCGAAAGTCATCGCGGAAAAGTTTTTGGAGACCTTGCAAAAGCCGTTCGACCTCGATGGTCATCAGGTCCACATTTCGGCCTCGATCGGGATTGCGATTTATCCGACCGATGGCGAGACCATCGATGAATTGCTGCGCCATGCGGACATCGCGATGTACCAGGTGAAGGCGCTGGGCAAGAATGGCCACAGCTTCTATCACAACTCGATGCAGGACATGTCGCACCAGAAGATCGCGCTGGAACAGGCTCTGCGCCGCGCGCTGGAAAACAATGAGCTGGAGATGTATTACCAGCCGCAAGTCGATGTGAACACCGGCCGCATCACGGGCGCGGAGGGCTTGATGCGCTGGAATCACCCGCAGCGCGGCTTGCTGTCGGCCGGTGAGTTCCTGCCGTTCGCCGAGGAAAACGGCTTGATGCTGCCGATTTCCGACTGGATGCTGGGCGCGCTGTGCCGCGACCTGCTGCAGTGGAACGCGGCGGGCGGCGAACATCTGCGCCTGTCGCTGAACCTGTCGCCGCAATACCTCGACCGTGGTGATTTCTTTGAAAAGATGCGCGGTGCGCTGACGCGCTATGGCATTTCGCCGGCACAGATTGAAGTGGAAATCACGGAAAACATCTGCATCCGCAATCCGCTGTATGCGATCGAACAGTTGAATAAACTGTGCCAGCTGGGCGTCTCGGTGGCGATCGACGATTTCGGCACCGGCTATTCGTCGCTGTCCTACCTGCACCGTTTCCCGATCCACACCCTGAAAATCGACCAGTCGTTTGTGAAGGAAATTCACGACGAGCATGGCCACTATCCGGTCATCCTCGCCATCATTTCCATCGCGCGCGGGCTCGGCTTGCACCTGGTGGCGGAAGGCGTGGAAACTGCGACGCAGGCGCGCTACCTGCAGTCCAACGGCTGCACCACGATGCAGGGTTACCTGTACCACCGGCCGATTTCGCTGACGGACTTCATGGCGGTGCTGCACCAGCAGGAAGCGGGCGATGTGCCGCCGCACTTGCTGCACGCGGTGCCGTCGATGGTGGCGTTCCAGGCATAAGGTTTCACGATGCGCACTTATTCGGCCACGGAAGCGGAAGCTTCGGGCGCCAGTACTTATACGGCGGAATTCCTGCGCGTCAAAGACCTGGCCGAACGCGGCGTGGCCAATGCCCAGCACAGCCTGGGCTTCATGTACTTCAACGGCCAGGGCGTCGAGCAAAGCTATGAGCTGGCGCTGGCATGGTACCGGCAAGCGGCCAACGCCGGGCTGGAACACGCGCAATACAACCTCGGCGTGATGTACCAGAAGGGCCAGGGCGTCGGCATGGATTTGACCGAGGCGGCGCGCTGGTATCAGCTGTCGGCGGAACAGGGTTATGCGGCGGCCCAGTACAACCTGGGCTGGATGTATGCCAAAGGCCAGGGCGTGCTGTCCGATACGCAGCAAGCGATGTACTGGTTCAGCAAGGCGGCCGAGCAGGGCGACGCGGGCGCGCAAAACAACCTGGGCATGATGTACGACACCGGCAAGGGCGTGCCGCAGGATTTCCGGCAAGCGATCCACTGGTACCGCAAGGCTGCCGAACAGGGTTATCCGCGCGCCCAGTTCAATCTGGCGCTGCGCTATGACAATGGCCAGGGCGTGCAGCAGGACGTGCACCAGGCCATCTCCTGGTTCCGCAAGGCCGCCAACCAGGGCTATGCCCCGGCGCAGTTCAACCTCGCGCTGCGCTATGACAAGGGCGACGGCTTGCAGCAGGACAGCGCGCAGGCGATCCAGTGGTACCGTCGCGCGGCGGAGCAACACCACGCCAGCTCGCAATTCAACCTGGGACTGATTTACGACAACGGCCATGGCGTGCCGCGCGATGAAGCCATGGCGCTGCAGTGGTACCGCAAGGCGGCCGAGCAGGGCCACGCGGCGGCGCAAAACAACCTCGGTTTGCGCTATGACCATGGGCAGGGCGTGGCGCAGGATTACCAGTGCGCGCAGCAGTGGTACCGCAAGGCGGCGGAACAGGGATTCCCGGCCGCCCAGTACCACCTTGGCCTGCTGTATGACAATGGCAACGGCGTGCCGCAAGACCCGCAGGAAGCTGTGTTCTGGTACCGCAAGGCGGCCGACCAGGGCCATTTACGGGCCCAGTTCGACCTGGGCCTGCGCTATGAAACCGGGCGTGGCGTACCGCACGATGCGCGCAAGGCGCTGCTGTGGTACCGCAAGGCGGCCGAGCAGGAATATGTCGCGGCCCAATACAACCTGGCCCGCCTGCTGGACCGCGATGATGGTCCGGCGCCCGATCCGCTCCAGGCCACGCAGTGGTATGCGCGGGCGGCGGAGCAGGGTCATACGTTGGCGCAGTTTGAAATCGGGCTGCGCTTCGACACCGGGCAGGGCATCGGACCCGACATCCGGCGCGACTATGCGCAGGCGCTGCGCTGGTACTTGCGGGCGGCCGAGCAGGGTCACGTGCGGGCCCAGTTTAATGTCGGCCTGATGTATTACAGCGGCCAGGGCGTGCCGGCCGACATGGCGCAGGCGTGGTTGTGGCTGGCCATGGCGGACAAAGGCGGGGCCCACGACGCGGCCCGTTACATGCAGGCGGCGGCCTCGCGCATGGATCAAGCGCAACTGGCGCTGGTGCGTGAACGCCTCGACTTGTTGCCGGCGCCGCCGGATTACGCCGTCGGCTAATCCACCAAGCCTGCGTCACCGCCAGCGCTGGCAACAGTGATGTAAGCACCTACTCTCACTTTATTTGTTTCCACCAGTTAAAGCCCACCGGTTTACCTGCCGTTACCCAGCGTAGAACCGTCTTTCCCTGGGCAATTGCAAAAATGCAAATCAACACCAACATCGATGCGATGACGGCCGGCCGCAGCTTGCTGCGTTCGGCGTCCGATGTTGGCGTCAGCATGGCGCGCCTATCGTCCGGCATGCGCATCAATTCGGCCAGGGACGATGCGGCGGGCTTGGCGATTGCCGAGCGTCTGACGGCCGGCGTCAACGGCATGGGCCGTGCCGCGCAAAACGTCAATGACGGGATTTCACTGCTGCAGGTGGCCGACGGCGCGGCCAGCCAGTTGGCTGATAATTTCCAGCGCATCCGCGAACTGGCGGTGCAGGCGGCCAATGGCACGTATACGGCGGACGACCGCAAGTCGATCCAGGGCGAAGTGACGGCGCTGATGAAGGCCAACGCCGACATCATCCAGGGTGCCCGCTTCAATAACCTCAAGCTGCTCGACGGCTCGTTCCGTGAGGACTTCCAGGTCGGCGACAAAGTCGGGCAGACGGTGTCGCTGGCGATCCCGGCCGTCATTCCCGTCAACCAGACCCAGGTCAAGCTGGCCGATACGCCGGTCATGCAGGTCAAGGCTGTCGGTCAGGTGCAGGGGGCGCTGGCGGCGGGCAGCCTGGCGGTCAATGGCGTGGTGGTGGGCGCGTCGGCGGCCGGCATCAATCCGGGGCAAAACAGTTTTTCGGCCTGGGCGGTGGCGCGCGCCATCAACAATGCCAATCCGTCCGGCGTGACCGCCACGGCCGACAACCAGGTGTCCGGCAACGCCAGCGCCAGCGGGTCCGCGCAAGCGGGCGACCTGACCATCAACGGGGTCTCGATCGGCGGCTTCAGTGGCGGGTCGGCGGCGGCCTATGCGGCGGCGGCGGCCGGCGCCATCAGCGGCGCGGCCGGCAGCTCGGGCGTACTTGCCAGCGCCAGCGGCAATACCATCACGCTGGAAGCGGCCGATGGCCGCGACATCGCCATTGGCGGCGCGGCGGCGGCGGGACTGGGCCTGGCCGCCACCATGCACCATGGCAAAGTCACGCTGACCAATACCGCGTCGATCGATGCGGACAAGGTGGTCATTGGGGGCAGCAATCCCGGCCTGGCGGGGTTTTCTGGCGGCGTCATCCCGCCCCAGGCGACCGGCGCCACGGAAATGGCGGTGCGCGCCGTGGGTTCCGGCGACCCGCCCATCGATCTGGGCACGGCGGCCAGCGCTACCAACATGCTCGATTTTATCGACGGCAAGCTCGACAGCATCAACGCCATGCGCGCCATGCTGGGCGCCACTGAAAACCGTCTCAGCGCCGCCCACGACAACCTGCTTAATAGCGTGGAAAACGCCAGCGCCGCCCGCTCCCGTATCCGCGACGCCGACTATGCGGCAGAAACCATGCAACTGACGCGCAACCAGATCCTGCAACAGGCCGGCATCGCCATGGCGGCGCAAGCCAATTCGCTGCCGAACCAGGCCTTGCTGCTGTTGCGGGCGTGACCGGGTTTATGGTGTTAACTGTTTAAACTGTTGATCGAGCCAGTCGAACGCGGCGTCCTGCGTTGCACGAGGAAAGACGTGCGCGTGCGGCAGCATGCGGGTCTCTAAACGGTCCTGCGCCTGCCATGCCGCCCACACTGGCGCCATCTTGTTGAACGCCGCTTGCGCGGACGCGGCCGGGAACAGCGGGTCGCTGGCGCCGGCCAGGAACAGCGCCGGCTTGGGCGCGGCCAGGCTGGCGATGTCCGGATAATCCAGATAGCGCACCAGGCCCGGATGCAGCATGTGCCAGGCGGAGCCGCCCTTTAATTGGTTATTCCCCGCCACCATCAAGCCCTCGGTGGTGGCCATCCAGTTGGCCGCCACCACCGCCGTCACCGCATCGGACAGCGCCGCCACTTGCCAGGCGCGATACGCGCCCATGGAAAAGCCAATCGCCGCCACGCGGCGCGGATCCACTTGTGGCTGCGCGGCCAGGAACGCGGCGGCACGCACATCGTCTTGCGCCATCATGCCGGCCAGCGAGGTGCCGAGATTGAAACTGTTGGCCGCCAGCGCCTGTTGCGCATCACCCGTCAGCGGCCCGCGGTCGCCCCAGCCCAGTGCATCGACCGCCAGCACCACGTAACCGCGCCGCGCCAGTTCGTCACCCAGGTGGCGGCCGCTGAAGTATTTATCGGCCCACGCCTGTGACGCGACAACGCGCGCGGCATCGCCCCACGGCGCAATCACTTTTTCCTTGCCGATGTCGAATTTGCCGCCATGGTCATGCAACATCAGCGCGGCAGGGAAGGGGCCCGCGCCTTTCGGCGCCAGCAGCAGCGCGCGCACGCGGCTGTCGCGATTGACGTTGAACACGATGTCGCGCGCCACGTAAGCGCCCCGGTCCTGCTCGGCCAGCACTTCTGGCGCGAATGGTGTGTGGTCCGGCGTTTGTAAGGTCGCTTCCCACACCTTGGCGCGGCCCGCCGCGCGCCACGCGCTGATATCCTTCACCTGCGGCGACCACGCCAGCGGAAAGGTCAGCCGCGCTTTCAGCGCTGGCTGGAAGGCCGGCATATGGTCGGCGATGCCGGGCGCTTGCTGCGCCGGTAGCTGAGCCGGTAACTGCGCCTGCGCGGGCAGGGCCAGTGCCGCGATGGATAACAGGGTGGAGACGAGCAGGGGGGCGGGCATCGGCATGAGCATCCATCGGTATCAATTCAGACAGCGAACGATAACCCGAGGGCGCAGGTTTGACCAAGCTTGCCATTCCGGCACCCCTATTTACACAATTTGTAACGAATGAATTGTTAAGAATAAATTCCTTCGTTGTAACATCGGCTTCCCTATTCAGGAGATCCCCGATGTTGAAACGCTTGTTGCCCGCTTTGTGCCTGTGCGCCGCCATGGCGCCCGCCTGGTCCCAGTCTGAACCCGCATCCACTCCTGCCGCCACACCTGCA
>JAIENA010000191.1 GCA_019751755.1 Burkholderiaceae bacterium
GCCAACAGCGCCAGGGCCACCAGCGCCAGCACGGACAGCGCCCGCGTCCACCATGCGCGCCGCGCGGCCCTGCGCCAGCGCGCCTGACGCCACTGTGGCGGTGGCAGCGGCGCCGCCAACAATCCGGTTGTGGTTTTCATTGCGCCTCCGTTAGTAACATTCCTGCCCCCGCTGCACGCCATCGATGACGGCGACGCAATGGCGCATGGCCGGTGCGGCCGCCACCTGCGCCACGCGCACCCGGGGCGGCGGCGCAGGCGCCGCGGGGGGCGGGGCGGCGACGGCAGGTTCTTCGGGCAGGCCCAGCAGCGAGCCCTTGGTGGCGCCTGCCGTCACGCCCGGCTCCGGATCGACCTGGTTGCGCAACACCAGCGACAAGGTGCCGACACTGCGCGCCAGATCCAGCTGCTCGGCCTGCACCGGCGACACTTCCAGCGTGACGGCGTTGACCACGCGCGGCTTGGTATCGTCACGGCCCACTTCCTGCGCCACCGCCAGCACCAGGATGCGCTCCAGCACGATCTTGGAAATCGCCTGCTGCCGCGCGTGGCGGTCGTTGCCGTCGAGCTGCGTGTAGACCAGCACATCGACAAAATTGCCCGGCAACGCAAAGCCCGCCACCCCCACCACATCGTTGACGCGCACCGTGATGGCGCGCTTGCCTTCCGCGATCAGCGCCGACAGCCCGCCGGACGCGCCGGCCGGCGCCAGCTTGCTTTCACTGAGCGGCTCGCCGCGCTGGACCGCATGGCGCAGCACGCGGCCATCGAGATTGCGCAATTCGCGCAATGCGCCGGGCGGCACGCTTTCCACCGGCCATTCCACCAGCTTCACCATGTCCGGCGCCAGCCGCTGGCCGGGGCTGGCGTCCACCACCGCCACCACGATGCGGCCCGCCGCACTGGGCGTCTGATGCAGCAGCCAGCGCGACGCCAGCAGGACGGCGCCCAGCCCCAGCAGCACGGCCAGCCCCAGCATCAACAAGGCGCGCTTGTTTTTCATCAAGCGTCTCCCGGGTGCGCGCCCGCCGCAAACATGCTCGACCAGGCCTGCTCCAGCGCCGCCACCGTCAATTGCGGCGGCACGCCCGCATAGCTGGCGAAGTCGGCCAGCCGGGCCAGAATGTCGCGCGGATAACTGGCCAGCAACGGCTGGCCGCTGCCGCCATGCAAGACCTCGACCAGGTGGCGCAGCGCCGCCTCCTCCAGCGCCACGTTGGCGGCCCGGCACTGCTTGCGGAACAGCGCACAATAAGCGCTCTCGGACAGCGCCCCCACGTGCACCTTGTAGCCAAGGCGGCGCAGGGCCGACGCATCGAGCAAGGCATGCGGCGGCAAGTTGGTGGCAAACACCAGCATGGCGTGGAAAGGCATGGCGAACTGGTAGCCGCCGGCCAGCGCCAGCTGGTCCTGCCCCGCGTCCAGCGGCTGGATAAAGCGGTTCAGCAGCGCCGGCGCGGCGATACGCTGGCGGCCCAGGTCATCGACAATCACCAGCCCATGGCTGGCCTTGCAGTGCGCCGGCGCCTGGTAACAGCCGGAGAACACGTCGTGGCGCAGTTCCAGCATGGCGGCGTCGAGTTCCGCGCCCAGTTGCACCACGGGCCGCTGGCACAGCACCCAGCGCGCATCGCCGCTGCGCCGTTCCGGCGCCAGCCGGCTGCCGGCGCCGGGCGTGGGCGGCTGGTGAATCGCCGGATCGTGGATCTGCACGATTTCCTGGCCCACCGCCACCGCATGCGGCACCAGCACGGCGCCGGCCAGCAAGGCGCCCAGCTTGCGCGCCAGCGTACTCTTGCCGCTGCCGGGCGGGCCATATAACAGCATCGAGCGGCCGGCGTGCATGGCGGCGCCCGCCAGCCGGTGTACGCCGGGGTCGAGGCAGCAATCGGCAAAGACTGCGGCGACGTCGTCGGCCGTGACGCTGCCCAGCGCCAGCCGCGCCGCCTGGCGCGCCGCCATGGCCCGATAAGCTTCCAGCGTGACCGGCGCCGGGCCCTGGTAGGGCGCCCGCTCGAGCCACACGCCGGCGCGCTGGCGCCCCATGCCGGTCAACTGGTATTGCACGTCGATATCGGTGTCGCCCCGCCAGGCCACTTCCGCCAACTGTTCCAGCACCATGAAATCGAGCGCTTCGCGCAGCACATTGACCGACAGCCGCAGCCGGGTCGCCAGGATCGGCAAGTGCGTGCGCCCCGCCGTGAAGATCGCCTTGGCGATCAATTCCACGATCAACTGCAATTCCAGTCCCGTTTCATGCACGTTGCGCGGTTGCGGCGGCAAGATGGGGCTGTGCTCGTCCTCATCGGTACGAGTGGCGGGTAGCACGGCGTCGAGATCGAGCATGGCGGTCCTCCTTCAAGCGAACTGAAGCGAACTGAACTGTAGGAAAGGCGATCCTAGCGCTGGCTTGCCTTATGGATATTGATTAACAGCAAGCGTGGTCACTGCTACGCGCCGCGCGCCGACCACAGCCCGATGGCGGTGCCGATCGCCACGGCCACACCGTAGGGCATGCCGCCGACCGACGCGCCGCCCGCCATCACCGGCAGCGGCACCCGCACGCCGCTCAGCCGCAGCATCCATGCCGCCAGCAGCAGGCCGATATTGGCCAGGCCCTGGCGCCAGCGCCCGCTGGCCGCCAGCAGCAGCAGGCCCAGCACGCCGCCGGCCAGGATGCTGGCGGCGGCAATCTCGCACGCCAGCGATGGCCCGGAAAAAGCGCCCACCATGGCCATCAGCTTGACGTCGCCAGCGGCCATGCCGCTGACGATATACAAGGGCAGGAACAGAAAAAAACCGGCCAGCATGCCAGCCAGCCAGGCCGACAGCCAGGCCCCGTCCGGTCCCAGCGTGCCGTGCAGCGCCAAGGCCAGCAATAAACCGCTGAGCACCAGCACATTCGGGATCTTGCGTACGGCAAGATCCGTGACCGCAGCCTGTAACACCAGCCACAGCAGCGCAAAATCAAAGGCATTCGACATGGCGGCTCCCAGGCGCACCGGTGCCGAGGGCACCGGCGCGCCATCGTTCAAGGGGTCAGGGTATCCTTGATACTCGTGAAGACGGCCTTCAGGGCGTTGCCGACGTCGTCGAGAACAGTGGTGATGGCCACCACAATGACGGCGGCAATCAAGCCGTATTCAATGGCCGTGATCCCTTCTTCGTCACGGGTGAAATTGCGGACAGCTGATAACAGTGAGTCCATGATGTACTCCTTATGAGGATTGACGAGACCTGGCGGGACCTGTCTGCAGCCATGCCGCCGCCATTGAAATCACTATAGGCGCGGCCATTCCGTCGGCGTTGACGGTGCACAACTTTTCCGTGAGGAATGTTTTTGCTTTGCGGGAAGACAGTGTCCGTCCAGCCAGTGCGGTGTTTTCCCCACACGCGGGCGCTCCGCTCGAACCCCGCAGCGTAAAATCGGCACGATTTAGCAGATATTCAGCGACTTGAATTGCCTATAAGACAAAAAGGTATTATTCTGCTTAGCTGTCTTTCGGAAAGGCCTCATGCTTTAAAGCACTGTGCGCCTTGCAGCTGCGGTAAAACTCGCTATGATGGGCTCTCGGTATGATGCTTGAGGCTATGGGGTGTGTGATCAGAGAACGACGATGGATTCCCTACTGAAACACATGGTGGACATGACCGGCCACCGCGATCACACCATGCTTGACATTTCGGTCATTTCTGCAGTGCAAGAACTTGCCAATGCCAAGCAAACGCGCGTGCTGACCCTGACCACGGTCAAGGGCCAGTCGTTTCTGCGTTCCCGCGCCATTATTTGCGCCGGCAAGGCCGCCCGCATGGAAGAACAAGCCGACCCGGGCAGCGCCGGCGAACCGCTGGCCAGCTATGCCGCGCTGGCCGCCTGCATCGCCCGCCATGAAGCGTCAGCGGAGCAGGTCGACGCGCAAGGTCAGCACACGCTGTGGCTGCCGATCTGGCTGGGCGACAAATGCAATACCTGCCTGGAAATCGTCGATCCCACGCCGTATACGCCGGAAACCATCCACATCGTGGGCGGCATTGTCAGTGTCTACCGCAACTTCCAGAATTTGCTCGATTACAGTGAACGGGATTCCCTGACGGGCTTGCTCAACCGCAAAACCTTTGATGACCAGCTGTCCAAGATGCTGGCCGCCAGCAGCGCGGAACAGGATGCGCTGGCACTGCCGCCAGGCGACCAGGAGCGCCGTCACCATTCGGACCAGGAAAAGCAGTGGCTGGCCGTGGTCGACGTCGACCACTTCAAGCACGTCAACGACAAGTTTGGCCACCTGTATGGCGATGAAGTGCTGATCCTGATCGCCAACCTGCTGCAATCGTCGTTCCGCGCGCAAGACCGCGTGTTCCGCTTTGGCGGCGAAGAGTTCGTGGTCCTGCTGCGCTCGACCACGCAGGCTAACGCCCGCCGCATCATCGACCGCTTCCGCATGAACGTGGAAACGCATGAGTTCCCGCAAGTGGGCAAGGTGACGGTGTCAATCGGCTATGTCAGCATCAGCGCCTATGAAGCGCCGGTGATCATCCTCGGCCATGCGGACCAGGCGCTGTATTACGCCAAGAGCCATGGCCGCAACATGATTTGCCACTACGACGAACTGGTCAGTGGCGGCCATTTACAGGAAATTGAATCCAACGACGAAGCCGAGTTTTTCTAGGCCAACGTCAGGAACCGCATCGGATCGACATTCCACTTGGCGGCCGACTCGTGGCCGACAATCTTGTCGGCGCCGCCAAAGCCGATGCCGCGCGCCAGATCCACGGTTTCCGGCTTGATATAGGTATTGCGCTTGGTGTGGAAGAACACGTTGACTTTCGGGGCCAGCAAATTGGTTTCGTGCGGTTCCACTACCACGCCCAGCCGTCCCGATTCCAGCAGCACCAAGGTGCCGACCGGGTAAATCCCGACGCAGCGCATGAATTCCTGCGCAAATTGCGGGTTGAAGTGGAATTTGCTCCACTCATAAATCTTGCGCAGCGCCGCTGCCGCCGACATGCCCTTGTGATAGCAGCGGTCCGCCGTGATGGCGTCATAGACGTCGACAATCGCCGCCATTTGCGCCAGTTCACTGATCTGGCTGCCATTTAACTTGTGCGGGTAGCCGCTGCCATCGCAGCGCTCATGGTGGTGCAGCGTGATGTCGAGCGCAACATCGTTGATTTCCGGC
This sequence comes from Burkholderiaceae bacterium, assembly GCA_019751755.1. GTDB lineage: Bacteria > Pseudomonadota > Gammaproteobacteria > Burkholderiales > Burkholderiaceae_D > Rugamonas. The sequence continues at coordinate 5,177 of JAIENA010000191.1, forward strand.
GATTGCTTGAGGATGTTGTAACCATCTTCCGGATGCTTGCGGATCACGGCAAATTCCGCATCGGTCAGCGCCGCCGGCTTGTTCAGCACGTCATCCGGCACCAGCGCCTTGCCGGTGTCATGCAGCAAGCCGCCCAGGCCCGCCTGGCGCGTGACTTCCGGCGACATGCCGCGCGAATTGCAAAACGCCACCAGCAAGGCGCAAACGCTGACCGAATGCAGGAACGTGTAGTCATCCTTGTTCTTGATGCGCAGCAGACCGACCAGCGCGCCCGGATTGCGCAAGATCGATTCCGTGATGTTTTGCACCACCGGTTGCACCTGGCCGATCTCGATGGCCTTGCCCAGGCGGGCATCGGCCATCACGGTGCGCACCAGGTTCGACGCCTGGTGGCGCACTTGCGCCGCCCGTGACAACTCTTCGCCCAATGACACGCGCATCACCGTCACCGGCTTGGTCGCCAGTTCCGTCAGTTCCCGCTCGGTCGCATCCTGCGCCTCCTGCAAGGTCGGCGCGTCCTGCACGTCCAGCCCTTTATCGTTGTCGATGACGACATCATGAATGCCGGCCTGGACAATTTTACGGATCTCTTCTTCGCTGCTGAGCAGGAAGCGGTTGCGCATGAATGGATGTGACATCCAGTCACAACTCAGATCATGGATGAACATGCCCACCTTCAGCTGGGACGAATCGACTTTCTTGAGCATAAGGAAACTCTGCTGCGGGCTGTGGGGAGGGAGCGGGAAACCAAGTAGAATCAGTATACCAAATAGTTTCCGGCAGGATTCATCAATATGCCCTGCACACAACACTCCCCCCATGGAATTACGCCAGCTCCGCTATTTTGTTGCCATTGTTGACCATGGTTCGCTGTCGCGCGCGGCGGCCACGTTGCATGTTGCGCAACCCGCGTTGACGCAGCAATTGCGCCAGCTGGAAGAAGAACTGGGCGCGCAACTGCTGCACCGTTCGGCCCAGGGCGTGCTCAGCACCGATGCCGGCAAGGTGTTTTATGAACATGCGCTGGCCATCCTCAAACAGGTGGCCGATGCCCGTTCAGCCGTCACGCAATCGGCGACGCGGCCTTCCGGCAGCGTCACCGTGGGCTTGCCACACAGTATTTCCGGCGCCCTGGCCTTGCCGCTGCTGACCGCCACCCGCGCGCAATTCCCGGAAATCACCTTGCAATTGACGGAAGAATTGACCGGCAACCTGGCCGAGCAATTGAAATCCGGCCGGGTCAACCTGGCGGTGCTGTTCGATGATGGGCAATTGTCACCGTTTGTCTGCACCCCGCTGGCGGAAGAAGAATTGCGCTACCTGTGCCGCACCGATCTGGCGCCGGCCGCGTCCGAACAAGGCATTTCACTGGCGCAGGCGCTGTCGAGCCAGTTGATCCTGCCGGGCCTGCAGCACGGCGTGCGCCCCCGCATCGAAGCGGTGGCGCGCAGCGCAGGGCTGGCCACCGCCAACATCATTGAAATCAATTCCATCGCGATCCTGAAATCGGCGATCCTGGCCGGCATGGGCGCCACCATCTTGCCGGTGGCGCCGGTGCTGGCCGAAGTCGAACGCGGCGCCATGCGCGCGCTGCCGATCCACAACCCGTCGATCTCGCGCACGGTGGTGCTGTGCGGCTCGAAAAACATCCCGCTGACCAATGCCGCGGCGGCCGTCAGCCGCCTGATCTGCCAGGTCGCCAGCGACCTGTGCCACAGTGGTTACTGGATCGGCGCGCGCCTGTGGGACGGTGACTAAGCGATGCTTTCCGCGCCAACCAATCATATACAATGGGCAACTTGAATTAACTTCTACCATTCGCAGGCGCGCGCCACCTATCCATGCAATATCGTCCTGAAGTCGATGGCTTGCGCACTGTCGCCGTCATCCCCGTCATCCTGTTCCACGCCGGCTTCCCATTATTCAGCGGCGGTTTTGTCGGCGTCGACATTTTCTTCGTCATCAGCGGTTACCTGATCACCAGCATCATTTATTCGGAATTGATGGCAGGGAAATTCAGTATCGTGAATTTCTACGAGCGGCGCGCCCGACGTATCCTGCCGGCGCTGTTTTTCGTGCTGGCCGCCTGCCTGCCGTTCGCCTGGCTGTGGCTGCTACCGGCCGACACCAAGGGCTTTGCACAAAGTATGGTGTCGGTCACGCTGTTCGGCTCCAACATCCTGTTCTGGCTGACCAGCGGTTATTTCGATACCGCCACGGAATTGAAGCCCCTGCTGCACACATGGAGCCTGGCGGTCGAAGAACAATATTATGTGTTCTTTCCCCTGTTACTGATGCTGGTGTGGCGCGCCGGCAAGCGGGTCTTGCTGACCGTGCTGGCACTGATCGGCCTGGCCAGCTTGGTGGCGGCACAACTGCTGGTGCAGGACCAGCCGGACTTGGCGTTCTACCTGCTGCCAACGCGCGCGTGGGAATTGCTGATTGGCGCCTTCACGGCGATTTATTTCACCACCGGCATCAATGCGCGCGTCACCGATGCGATGCGCCAGCTCGGCAGCCTGACCGGCTGTGCGCTGATTGCCATGGCCCTGCTGGTGTACGACAAACACACCCCCTTCCCCAGCGTGTATGCACTGGCGCCGACGGTGGGCGCGGCCCTGATCATCCTGTACGCCACCCCGGCCACCTGGGCCGGCCGCCTGCTGGCCAGCAAGCCTTTGGTCTTTATAGGCCTGATCAGTTACAGCGCCTACCTGTGGCACCAGCCCCTGTTTGCCTTTGCACGCCATCGCAGCCTGGATGAGCCATCGCCGCACGTGTTCGCGGCGCTGGTGGCGGCCACCTTGCTGCTGGCCTTCATCAGCTGGAAATATGTGGAAGCGCCCTTCCGTAGCCGCCAGGCCGTCAGCCGCACCCAGGTGTTCCGCTTTGGCCTGGCGGGCAGCGTGCTGTTTGCCATGATCGGCGTCAGCGGCCACCTGACGCAGGGCTTTCTGACGCAACGCAGCACACCGGAACAGGTGGCGGTGCTGCAGACGGCGCAACCGAGTCCAAAACGGGATGCGTGCCATACCAAAGGGGCGGACTACCTGAAACCGGAAGCGTCGTGCGAATACTTCAACGGCAAGCTGGAGTGGGCGGCCTTTGGCGACAGCCACACCATCACGCTGGCCTATGCGATGGCGGAAAAACTGCAGGCCCAGGGGATGAGCCTCAAGCATTTCTCGTTCAGCGGTTGCGCGCCCTCGTTCGGCACCACCCTGGCGGAAATGCCGCAGTGTTCAAAATGGACGCAGGAAACGGTGAACTATATTGCCCACCATCCGACCATCAGGCATGTCATCGTGTCGCACCGCCTGTATGCGCAGCTCTCCGGCGTGCATGAGCTGACGTATCCGCATTTGCCGAACGAATTCAGCCCGGCCCAGCAGGAGCAGCGCTGGAACGCCCTGCTGGCCGCGCTGCGGTATTTCACCGCCAATGGAAAAAATGTGGTGCTGGTCTTGCAAGTGCCGGAACTGGCGCGTCCGATGGACAAACTACTGTTCCGCGCCGAGGATCCCCGCAGCGATGTGGTCTCGGTGCGCCGCGCCTGGTGGGACGCGCGCAGTGCCTGGGTCAAGGCGCGGCTGAACCAGATCCCGCCCGGCGTGCGGCTGGTCGACCCGACCGGTGTGTTTTGCGACACGGAAAATTGTTATGCGGCCAGGAATGGTATCGCTTATTACATGGATGACAACCATTTGTCGCTCAAAGGGGCGGAACTGCTGGCCGACCAGGTATTTCAGGCGGCCCCGGTGGTGCATGCGCAGGCCCGGCATTGAGATAGCGTGTCCTCAGCAGGGCCATCATTTTTTCTTATACCCCCATCCAGAATCGGTATTTCCGTATACGTCAACTTGCCCATTAGACTGGCAAGTTAGTTGACACGCTAAGCGGATTTTTAGACTTACACTATCCGTCAGCAGTTGTTCGCCGCATACCCGCGGCATAACGCCTGTCCCGCCCGCGCCTACCCTGCGCAACGCGACGACCGGCGGCGATCCCGAATACCCTTTTGGAGACACCACCATGGCCGAAACCACGGCACCAGTGGCGAGCGCGACCAGCGACCGCCTGACTTCCGTCACCCTCGACGACAAATACACGGCAACTTCCGGCAACATTTTCCTGTCCGGCATCCAGGCGCTGGTGCGCTTGCCCATGATGCAACAGGTGCGCGACCACGCCGCAGGCTTGAATACCGGCGGTTTTATTTCCGGCTACCGTGGTTCGCCGCTGGGCGGCCTCGATGAAACCCTGTGGAAAGCCAAGAAGCACCTGGAATCGCACCATGTCCAATTCGTGCCCGGCGTGAACGAAGACCTGGCCGCCACCGCCGTCTGGGGTTCGCAGCAGGTCGATTTGATCGGCCCGGCCAAGTATGACGGCGTGTTTGCCATGTGGTACGGCAAGGGTCCCGGTGTCGACCGTTGCGGTGATGTCTTCAAGCACATGAACCATGCCGGTACCTCCAAACACGGCGGCGTGCTGCTGGTGGCCGGTGATGACCACGGCGCCTACTCGTCGACGCTGCCACACCAGTCCGACCACATTTTCTCGGCCTGCATGATCCCGGTGCTGTACCCGTGCAATGTGCAGGAGTACCTGGACCTGGGCGTGCATGGCTGGGCCATGTCGCGCTTTTCCGGCTGCGCGGTGGCGTTCAAGGCGCTGGCCGACACGGTGGAATCGTCGGCCTCGGTCGATGCCAACCCGTTCCGCGTCGACGTCAAACTGCCGAAAGACTTCCAGATGCCGGAAGGCGGCCTGAACGCCCGCCTGTCCGCGATCCCGCTGGGCCAGCAGGCGCGCAACCAGGAAGCGCTGATGCAGGATTACAAGATCTATGCGGCGCTGGCGTATGCCCGTGAAAACAAGCTGAACCACACCACCATCGATTCCAAGGACGCCAAACTCGGCATCATCGCCTCCGGCAAATCCTACCTGGACGTGCTGGAAGCGCTGGAAGAACTGGGCATCGATGAAGCCATGGCCGCCACCGTCGGCCTGCGCCTGTTCAAGGTCGCCATGCCGTGGCCGCTGGAACCGGATTCGGTGCGCGAATTCGCGCAAGGCCTCGATGAAATCCTGGTGGTCGAAGAAAAGCGCCAATTCGTCGAATACCAGTTGAAGGAACAGCTGTACAACTGGCGCGACGACGTGCGTCCGCGCGTGATCGGCAAGTTCGACGACAAGGGCGAATGGGTGGCGCCGCGCGGCGAATGGCTGCTGCCGCCGAAAGCGGACTTCTCGGTGTCGCAAGTGGCGCGCGTGATCGCCTCGCGCGTCAAGCAGTACATCACCGACAGCCACATCCAGGATCAGATCAAGGCCCGCCTGACCTTCCTCGACGCCAAGGACGCGGTCCTGAAAAAGGCCATCAACACGCCGTTCCGCCCCGCGTTCTATTGCTCCGGCTGCCCGCACAACACGTCGACCAAGGTACCGGACGGTTCGTTCGCGCTGGCCGGCATCGGCTGCCACGTGATGGCCACCTCGATCTACCCGGAGTACAACAAGCTGACCACCCATATGGGCGGCGAAGGCACGCCGTGGATCGGCCAGGCGGCATTCTCGAAAGTGCCGCACGTGTTCCAGAACCTGGGCGACGGCACCTACTTCCACTCCGGCTACCTGGCGATCCGCGCGGCGGTCGCCGCCAAGGTCAACATCACCTATAAAATCCTGTACAACGACGCGGTCGCGATGACCGGCGGCCAGCCGGTGGACGGCACCGTGTCGGTACCGATGATTGCGCAGCAAATGGCCGCCGAGGGCGTCAAACGGATCGCGCTGGTGACGGAAGACTTGTCGCGCTATACCGACCGCTCAAGCCTGCCAGCGATCGTGACACTGCACGACCGCAAGGAAATGGACGCGGTACAGCGCGAGTTGCGTGAATTGCCTGGCGCCTCCGTCATCATCTACGACCAGACCTGCGCCGCCGAGAAACGTCGCCGCCGCAAGAAAGGCGAATTCCCCGACCCTGACAAGCGCATGGTCATCAATGAAGCCGTGTGCGAAGGCTGCGGCGATTGCGGCATCCAGTCGAACTGCGTATCGATCCTGCCGAAGGAAACCGAGTTTGGCCGCAAGCGCACCATCGACCAGTCGTCGTGCAACAAGGACTATTCGTGCGTCAAAGGCTTCTGCCCGTCGTTCGTGTCGGTCGAAGGCGGCAAGCTGAAGAAATCCAAGACCGGCGCGACCAAGACCGATGACGGCTGGGCGCCGCTGCCGCAACCGGCGCTGCCGGACTGCGAACAGCCGTACAACATCCTGATCAACGGCATCGGCGGCACCGGTGTCATCACCGTGGGCGCGCTGATGGGCATGGCCGCCCACCTGGAAGGCAAAGGCGCGTCGGTGCTGGACATGACGGGCATGTCGCAAAAGAATGGCTCCGTCACGTCGCACGTGAAGATCGCCCGCTCGCCGGCGCACCTGCGCGCCCAGCGCATCGCCACCGGCGAAGCCGACCTGATTCTGGGTTGCGACATGCTGACGGCCGGCGCCTCGGACGCCGTGTCGAAAATGCGTCCGGGCCGCACCCTGGCCGTGGTCAACCTGCACGAACAGCCGCCGGGCACGTTTGCCCAGCAGCGCGACTGGGAATACCCGGTGCAGGAAGTCAAGGCGCTGATCCGCGAATCGGTTGGCGCGCCACAGGACAACAGCAACACCGCCGCCGCCGACTTCATCGACGCCACCAAGCTGGCCACCGCCTTGATGGGCGACTCGATTGCCGCCAACCTGTTCATGCTCGGTTATGCCTGGCAGCGCGGCCGCATTCCACTCTCCGAAGCGGCGCTGCTGCGCGCGATTGAGTTGAATGGCGTTGGCGTGGAAGCCAACAAGAAGAGCTTCCTGTGGGGCCGCCGCGCCGCCGTGGACTTGAAGCGCGTCGAAAAAACCGCGATCCCATCGCAAGCGGTGATCGTGCAAATGCCGCAAAGCCTGGACACCGTGATCAAGAAACGCGTGGAATTCCTGACCGGCTACCAGGACGCCGCCTACGCCGGCCAGTACGAAGCGCTGGTGCAGCAAGTGCGCGCGAAAGACGTCAGTCTGAACCTGGGCAACAAGCTGGCCATGGCGGCGGCGAAGTCGCTGTCGAAACTGATGGCGTACAAGGATGAATATGAAGTGGCGCGGCTGTACACCGATGGCCGTTTTGTCGAACAGCTGCAATCGCAGTTCGAAGGCAACTTCTCGCTGAAATTCAACCTGGCGCCGCCGCTGTTCGCGAAGAAGGATGCCAAGGGCCACCTGGTGAAAGCGGAATTCGGTTCGTGGATGTGGAGCGCCTTTAAATTGCTGGCGAAAATGAAGGGCTTGCGTGGTGGCGCGCTCGATATCTTTGGCTACACTGAAGAGCGCAAGATGGAGCGTGCGCTGATCGCCGAGTACCGCGAGCTGGTGACGCTGCTGGTGAGCAAAGTCGACGCCAACAACTATGACACCGCCGTGGCGCTGGCGCAGTTGCCGGAAAAAATCCGCGGCTTTGGCCATGTGAAGGAACAGGCCGTGGCGGAGTTCCGCGCTGAAAAAGCGCGTTTGCTGGCACTGTTTAACAACGGCCACAAAAACGCCGCGTAATGGCGTAATGGCCTGCACGGCGGGTTTTAGCAACCCGCCGTGCACACCACCAGCACCAAAGAATTGCTTGACTTGACGTTAACGTAAACGTCATATAATTTCAGGCACCACGTCCTGAACAGTCCAAGATCAAAGGATTTCCATGAACGACCTCTCCGCACCAAAACTCGCCACCGCCGCCGAAGCGAAGCCGGCCAACAAGGTCCGTTTCGTCACCGCCGCCTCGCTGTTCGACGGCCATGACGCGTCGATCAACATCATGCGCCGCATCCTGCAATCGAACGGCGTGGAAGTGATCCACCTGGGCCACAACCGCTCGGTCGATGAAGTGGTGACGGCGGCGCTGACGGAAGACGTGCAAGGCATCGCCATTTCCAGCTATCAGGGTGGCCACGTCGAATACTTCAAGTACATGCTGGACTTGCTGCGCCAGCGCGGCGGCGCCCACATCAAGGTGTTTGGTGGCGGCGGCGGCGTGATCGTGCCGGAAGAAATCGCCGACCTGCACGCGTATGGCGTGACCCGCATTTTCAGCCCGGAAGATGGCCAGCGCATGGGCCTGGTGGGCATGATCCAGTGGATGGTGCAGCAGTGCGACAGCGACCTGTCGCAGTACGCGCCGACCTCGCTGGCGGCGCTGCAAGCGGGTGACATGGCCGAGCGCCACCGCCCGCTGGCGCAACTGATCACCGCGCTGGAAAACGACAAGGTCACGCCGGAGTTGCGCGCCGAACTGCAAGGCGCGGCCGAAAACCTGCCGGCGCCGACGCTGGGCATCACCGGCACCGGTGGCGCCGGTAAATCGTCGCTGACGGACGAGTTGATCCGCCGCATCCGCCTGGATCAGGGCGACACCTTGAACATCGCCGTGATTTCGATCGACCCGTCGCGCCGCAAATCCGGCGGCGCGCTGCTGGGCGACCGGATCCGCATGAATGCGATCGGCCCGTGGGCTGGCCAGACCCGCATCTTTATGCGCTCGCTGGCGACGCGCGAAGCCGGTTCGGAAATTTCGCAGGCGCTGCCGGACGTTATCGCCGCCTGCAAAGTCGCCGGCTTTGACCTGGTGATCGTGGAAACCTCCGGTATCGGCCAGGGCGACGCCGCCATCGTGCCGCACGTCGATGTCTCGATGTACGTGATGACGCCGGAATTCGGCGCCGCCTCGCAGCTGGAAAAGATCGACATGCTGGACTTCGCGGACTTCATCGCGATCAACAAGTTCGACCGCAAGGGCGCCCTGGATGCGCTGCGCGACGTGGCCAAACAGTACCAGCGCAACCGCGAACTGTGGTCCAAGCGTCCGGAAGAAATGCCGGTGTTCGGCACCCAGGCGTCGCGCTTCAATGACGACGGCGTGACCGCGCTGTACCATGCCTTGCTGCCAGAGCTGGCGCAATTCGGCATGAAGACCCGTCCCGGCATGCTGGAAGCGTCCGAAGTGCGCTACTCGAGCGGCAAGCACGTCATCGTGCCGCCGGCCCGCACCCGTTACCTGGCGGAGATTGCCGACACGGTGCGCGGCTACCACAAGAACACGAATAAACAGGTGCAACTGGCGCGCGAACGCCAGCAACTGCAGGAAACCAAGCGCATGCTGGCCGCCGCCGGCAAAGACGCCGACTTGGACTCGCTCGATGGCCTGATCACGGAACGCGACAGCGCGATGGATGGCGGCGCGAAAAAACTGCTGGCGATGTGGCCGGACATGCAGGCCGCCTACGCCGGTGACGACTACGTGGTGAAAATCCGCGACAAGGAAATCCGTACCCGCCTGGTACAGCACACGCTGTCGGGCACCCGCATCCGCAAGGTGTCGCTGCCGAAGTACCAGGACCACGGTGAAATCCTGCGCTTCCTGATGTCGGAAAACGTGCCGGGTTCGTTCCCGTTCGCGGCCGGCGTGTTTGCCTTTAAACGCGAAGGCGAAGACCCGACCCGCATGTTTGCCGGTGAAGGCGATGCCTTCCGCACCAACCGCCGCTTTAAACTGGTGTCGACCGGCATGGATGCCAAGCGTTTGTCGACCGCGTT
>JAIENA010000132.1 GCA_019751755.1 Burkholderiaceae bacterium
GCGCCTGGTCCACCAGACAACGCGCGCGGCCTCAGTTGCCGCGGTAAGTCGAATAGCCGTATGGGCTCAGCAGCAGTGGCACGTGGTAATGCGGAACGCTGCCGTCGGCCGTGAAAATCACCGGAATTTCCGGGAAAAATGATTTTTGCTGATGCTCCGCAAACCACTTGCCGGTCTTGAACGTGACGCGGTAGGTGCCCGCATCGAACTTGGCGTCGCGTGGAAAGAGCGCGGTGATGCGGCCCTGTTCATTGGTCGACGCGGTGTTCAGCAAGGACCAGCCGTCGCTGTTCAGTTTTTCCAGCGTGACCACGACGTTGGACGATGGCAGGCCATCCTGCAGGTTCAGCACGTGGACGCTGAGCGGATTGCCGGCGGCGCTGGCGGCAAGTGCCAGGCTGCTGAAGGTCATCGCGGCAATCGCGGCGGTCAGTTTTTTGATGAGATGCATGGCTTACTCCTGGTTAGTCTGATGAGGCGTCTGAAAATGCGTCGGGAAGCGTCGGAAAGAGGCGCGCGATGGCGCTGGCGGCACACGCTTCATCCTGCTCCGGGCCACCGGCCCCGGCCACGCCGATGGCGCCGATGACGGCCTTGCCAGCGCTCAGCGGCACGCCGCCACCCAGCAACAGCAGCTCATGGATGGTGTTCAGGTTGGCCGTGTGCGGATGGGCGCGGGCGTTGTCCGCCAGCTTGCCGGTCGGGCTTTTGGTCGACAGCGCCGTATATGCCTTGCGCTGTGCGGCGAGCGTGTTGTGCGGACCGACATTGTCGTCACGCTGCAGCGCGACCAGGTTGCCACTGCGGTCAACCACGGCGGCGGCCAGTGTCTTGCCGTTGGCGTGACAGGCCGCCATCGTCGCATCGAGCAGGCGCAGCGCGCCCTCCAGCGTGATATCGGGGCGCGGCACATGGAGCGCGCTGGTGGCGCCGGCCTGGGCCATGCCGCTGGCCAGCGCCAGGCTCAGTCCCAGCCCCAGCACGGCTCTTGAACGGTACGTCATCGCGGTGCATCCTTCTGTTTGATTGATAGTGCGGCCATGGTAGCGAGGCGCCGCCGTCAGTTTCATTGCGCCGACATGACAGTTTTGTCATCTGCCGCTGCGGGCGCGCTAAGATGGCTGCCAACCAGGGGAAGACATGCGAATACTGATCGTGGAAGACGAAAGCAAGACAGCCGATTACCTGCAGAAGGGCTTGCGCGAATCCGGCTATGTGGTTGAAATTGCCCTCAACGGCTTTGATGGCCGCTATATGATCGACGAATTCGATTTCGACCTGATCATCCTGGACGTCATGCTGCCCGGGGTGGATGGCTGGGAACTGCTGAAGCGGGTACGCGCCAAAGGGGCGACGCCGGTCATGTTCCTGACCGCGCGCGACGCCGTCGAAGACAAAGTGCGGGGGCTGGAACTGGGCGCCGACGACTACCTGGTCAAGCCGTTCTCGTATGCGGAACTGCTGGCCCGCGTCCGCACCTTGCTGCGCCGCGGCCCGCCGCGCGAATTGGACACTTTCCAGATCGCCGACTTGCAGGTCGATGTGCTGCGGCGCCGGGTCACGCGTCAGGCCGACCGCATCACGCTGACGAATAAGGAATTCATCTTGTTGCAGTTACTGATCAGCCGCGCCAATGAAGTGCTGTCGCGGACCTTTATCGCGTCCCAGGTATGGCAAATGAATTTCGACAGCGATACCAATGTGGTCGATGTCGCGGTGCGCCGCCTGCGCGCCAAGATCGATGACCCGTATCCGGTCAAACTGATTCATACCGTGCGCGGCATGGGTTACGTGCTGGGCGAGGCGCCATGACGCTGTGGCCGCGTTCCATCAGTCTGCGCCTGGCCATGCTGTTCGCGTTGGCCAGTGCCGTGCTGCTGGGTGGGATCGGGATCTACTTGTACCAGTCGCTGGAGCGCGAGATTATGTGGCGCGACGACACCGCGCTGGTGGGGCGGGTCGACCGCATGCGCGCGCTGGTGGACGATAGCGGCAGCATCGAGGCCTTGCGCAGCCGGCCGCATTTATATGGCAACATGCTGGGCAATCGGGATAGCGTGCTGTGGATGCTCGACGCCGAGGGGCACCCGCTGATTGACATCAATCCGGAACGATTGCCGCTGCCAGCGCTGGCGGCGAGCGGCGCGATCCGCTTGGCTGACGCGGTGCAAGGCCCCGCCACCCGGCTGGCGTGGGTCGATGTGGAGCAGGGCGGGCGCCGTTTCAGGCTGGTGGCGGGCAAGATGCTGGCCGAGCGTAACCAGATGCTGGCCAGCTATCGCACCACCTTGTGGGTCGCCCTCGCGCTTGGCGCGGCCTTGTCGTTTTCGCTCGGCTGGCTGATCAGCGAGCGCAGCCTGCTGCCGGTGCGCCGGCTGGCCGAGCGCGCCGCCGCCATCGATGTGCGCAGCCTGGACGTTCGCCTCAGTGGGCCGGACACCGCCTTGCGCGAGTTGCGTGGCTTGAGCGGGGCGCTCGACCGCATGCTGGAACGGCTGGCCGACGGGTTCGCGCAGTTGTCGCGGTTTTCGGAAGACCTGGCCCATGAGATGCGGACACCGCTGAACAACTTGATGGGCCATACCCAGCAGACTTTGCGCACCGTGCGTTCGGTGGATGAGTACGAAACGCTGCTGGGCTCGCACCTGGAAGAATATGAACGCCTGGCGCGCATGATCGACAGCATGCTGTTCCTGGCCCGATCGGCGTCGCCTGGCACGGCCATCGCGCGCGACACGATCGCGCTGGACGCGATGGCGGCCCAACTAGCCGACTATTTTGAGGGGATGGCCGAAGAACGTGGGATCCGGTTCGCGCTCCACGCCAGCGGCGTGTTGCAGGCCGACCGCCTGCTGCTGCAGCGGGCCATGGCCAATCTGGTGGCCAATGCGCTGCGCTATGGCGCCCCCGATAGCTGCGTGACGATTGCCGCCAGCATGGGGGCGCAGGGCGTGGACATCGCCGTGCATAACATGGGAGAACCGATCGGCCAGCATCACCTGCCGCACCTGTTCGAGCGCTTTTACCGCTGTGATCCGGCGCGCAGCCAAGGCGCCGACTCCGGCGGTCTCGGTCTGGCGATCGTACGCTCCATCATGCAGTTGCATGGCGGGCAGGTGGCGGTGACGAGTGGGGCGGAGGGGACGCGATTTACGCTGACGTTTCCGCAGGGGGCGCTGGATTAGCACAAACGCCGACCTGCATGGGGCGGCGGTTTTGCTTGAATGCTCAATGCTTATGCCTGCAGGTCGGCATCGTCTTGCAATAGCGCTGTCAGCCAGTCGGCAAACACGCGCAGGCGTGCTGAGGCCATGCGCCCTTGCGGGTAGAGCAGCGATATCGGCATGGGGGTTGGTGGCGTGCCGGACAGCACTTCCACCAGGGCGCCGCTGCGCAGGTGTTGGCGTACCTGATACCTGGCCAGTTGGGATAGCCCCATGCCTTGCAAGGCGCAGATGAAATCATGTTGGAGTCCTGAAGGACGCCGACCCGTACCGAACAGTCCAAGCCTTCCTCTGTCAAATCACGGACCCGCTCATTCAGGCTGATCACCAGATCCACTTCAGGATAGCGCGTACAGAATTTTGCGACGTGTGGCAGGAGGATATTGCTGTTCTTCGCCGGTGCCGCCCTGGGTTCGGCGCTGGGTGGCTGGATCTTCGTCACCCACGGCTGGATTGCCGCCCTGATGACTGGCGCCGCCTTCCACAGTGTGGCGCTGCTGTACTGGGTGACCGAGTACCTGAGTCACACCCGCGACCAGCGCAAGACGGCATAGCCGCTTGCGTCCGACGTTCCGGGGTGGGCTAGACACTGTCGGCATTGGCGTACTTTTTTGCTAAGATCATGACCAGAATCAGAACCAATCAGAACTCAGAGAAAATTATGTCGCAATCCATAAAGGCCTGCGTGCAACGCGGCAAGGAAATCGGCGTCACGCTGTGGCCCCATCGTTATGCCGATGGTTGCTATGTCGCCAGCCTGTCACGATTTGAGCGGGACTATGTTCGTGTCGATACGCTTGATAAGCTGATTGACTTGTGGCGACAAGGCTACAAGATCCGCATGAGCGCTTCCGACAGTGATTACCATCGCTCCCCCAGCTTGATTGCCCCAGGTGCGATTGAACTGACTATTGTGTAAAGGATTGATTAATGCCAGCAGCTCAGTTACTCGATGCGGTGATGTTCGCTGCGGAACGTCACCGCAACCAACGCCGCAAGGACGTCGAAGCTTCGCCGTATATCAATCACCCCATCGCCTTGGCACATTTGCTGGCGACGGTTGGACGGGTGGACGATTTGGATGTGCTGCGAGCCGCCGTTCTGCACGACACCCTCGAAGATACCGCCACGAGCGAAGCGGAACTGCGGGAGCGGTTTGGTGACGCCGTGGCAGATATCGTGATGGAGGTGACAGACGATAAATCGCTACCCAAGCAGCGCCGCAAGGAACTGCAGATAGAACACGCCCCGCACAAGAGCCGTGGTGCCGCCTTGGTGAAGCTGGCCGACAAGACCTGCAACCTGCGCGATATCGCCACGGCGCCACCTGCTGACTGGCCGATCATCAGGCGGCAAGAATATTTTGACTGGGCCAAACGCGTTGTGGATGGGCTACCACCGGTCAGTGAGGCGATGCTTGCAGCCTTCCGGGCAGAATATCAAAAGCGACCGTCGTAACAGCGTCACAGATTGTTTTGCCAGTGTACGTCCTCCAGTGCGTCGGGCACTTCCAGCATGGCGCGCGTGGCCATCACCATTTTTAGGTCGGCGCCGTCGCCAATTGTTCCACCGTCACCTGCATCGTATGCGACCTCAACCCCGCTCCGAACTGGCTGAAGATCGCCACGTTGGCGGCATCGTGGCCATACGCGACCACCACGCGCCCGCCGCCCGGTCCGTCCTGTGTGGCATCGAACGCATACCAGCGTCCGCCCACGTAGGCTTCGAACCATGCATGCAAGTCCATCGGCGCCAGTCCATGCAGGTAGCCCACCACCATGCGGGCCGGGATGCTCAGGGCGCGGCACAAGGCGATACCCAGGTGCGCCAGGTCGCGGCACACGCCTTCGCGTCGCTGGTTGACCTCGGTTGCGGCCATGTGGGCGTAGATTGACGCCGGATTGAAGCGCACTTCGCGCCGGATCCAGTCGGTGATGCAGGCGACCTGGTCGTACCCTGGCGCCATGCCGGCGACCATGCCACTGGCCATGTCAACGAACAGGTCGGATTCGCAATAACGGCTGGGTAACAGGTACGTCAGCACCGCATCGGGCAGCAGCGCTACGTCATTGAGCGGCGCACCGGGCGCGACGTCGATCGCATCGGGGCTCATCACTTCGGCCGAGGTGCGGATGGCAAATGCGGCCGACGGCACGATCAGGCGCTGGCACAGGTTGCCATAGGCATCGGTGAATTCAACCACCGGCACGCTCGGTGTCAATGTATACGTTTCACGCGCCACCCATTGCTGCGCGCCGCTGCGCGGGCGCAACATCAGGATCAGCGGTGTCGGACTGCCAACGGTAAAACTCAGGTTACAACTGGTGCGTAGCCACATAAAAACCGCGCTTTCTGGTGTGCGTAAGCGCATCATTTCGGTGCGCTAGATGGCGGCATCATCCTTAATGGTGCGGTACGCCATAGATTGGTGCGTCAGTTACAGGCCAGGGGGGCCTCCGGTACCAGGAAATCGGCACTGATACAGTTCCCCAGCGTTTCAATCGAAGCCAGGAACGACGTCAGGAAATCATGCAATCCCTGTTCCAGGATGTCGTCGATGACCGCGAATTGCAGCGAGGCGTGCAACTTGCTGGCCAGGCGCTCGGTATCGTGCGACAGGTCGTTGCGAATCTCCTGCAAATTGGCGACAACAATGGCCATGCACGCGATCAGCGAACGCGGCATTTTTGCCTGCAGGATCAGTAACGCGGCCACCCTTTCAGGGGTAATCGCATCGCGGTAGACCTTGCGGTAGGTTTCAAACGCGGACACTGAGCGCAACAGCGCCGCCAGGTAATAGAACTCGCCCTGCACCCCGGCCTTGATGGTATCGGAGGCCAGGAACTTGAACTTGACGTCGAGGATACGCGCGGTATTGTCGGCCCGCTCCAGGAACGTGCCGAGACGGATGAAATTGAAGGCCTCGTCCTGGAACATGGTGCCCAGCGTGACGCCGCGCGACAGGTGCGAGCGGTGCTTGACCCATTCCAGGAACTGGGCCGGATGGTGTTCGAACATGCCGCTTTTGAGGTGTTGCTGCAGTTCGATCCAGGTGGTGTTTTCGGTTTCCCACACTTCGGTGGTGAGGGTGCCGCGCACGGCGCGCGCATTTTCGCGCGCCCCCCTCAGGCAACTGGCGATCGAGGATGGATTGTCCGGATCGCGCACCATGAAGTCGATCACTTCCTTTTGCGTCAGCGCGCTGTATTTGTCGTCAAATGCCTGTTCCAATTCGGAAACGCCGAGCATGGTGCGCCAACCCTGCTGCGCGGCCAGCGCGGTTTGCGGCATCAAAGAGTATTGCACGCGGACATCGAGCATGCGGGCGGTATTTTCCGCCCGTTCGGTGTAGCGGGCCATCCAGAACAAATGATCGGCAGTGCGACTTAACATGTTAGCTCTCCAATATCCAGGTGTCTTTGGTCCCGCCGCCTTGCGACGAATTGACCACCAGCGAACCTTGCTGCAGCGCGACGCGGGTCAGGCCCCCCGGCACCATGGACACGGTTTTGCCCGACAGCACGAACGGGCGCAGGTCGATGTGGCGCGGCGCGATACCCGCCTCGACATAGGTCGGGCAGGCCGACAAGGCCAGCGTGGGCTGGGCGATGTAGCCGGCCGGGTTGGCCAGCAGGCGCTGGCGGAAGGCTTCGATCTCGGCACTGGTCGAGGCCGGCCCGACCAGCATGCCATAGCCGCCGGCGCCGTGCACTTCCTTGACCACCAGTTCGGGCAGGTGCGCCAGCGTATACGCCAGGTCTTCCGGTTTCCTGCACTGGTAGGTCGGGACGTTGTTGAGGATCGGCTTTTCGCCCAGATAAAACTCGATCATGTCTGGCACGAACGGGTAAATCGACTTGTCGTCGGCCACGCCGGTGCCGATCGCATTGGCCAGGCCGACCCGGCCGGCCCGCACCGCATCGAGCAGGCCGGGGACGCCCAGCGTGGAGTCGGCACGGAATGCGCGCGGGTCGAGATAGTCGTCGTCGATGCGGCGATAAATCACGTCGACCCGTCTCGCCCCGCGCGTGGTACGCATATAGACGGTGTTGTCGGCAACGTACAAGTCTTGCCCGTGCACCAGCGCCACGCCCATTTGCTGGGCCAGGAAGGCATGCTCGAAGTAGGCCGAGTTATGCATGCCCGGCGTCAGCACGACCACGGTCGGGTCGTCGATGCCTTGTGGCGCCACGGTGCGCAGGTTGTCGAGCAGCAGGTCGGGATAGTGGTCGACCGGCGCGACCCGGTAGCGCGCAAAGAGTTCTGGAAACAGCCGCATCATCATCTTGCGGTTTTCCAGCATGTAGGAGACGCCGGAGGGCACCCGCAGGTTGTCTTCGAGTACATAGAACTCGCCCGCGCCGGCCCGCACGATATCGACTCCGGCAATATGCGCATAGATATCGGCAGGCACGTCCACGCCCAGCATGGCCGGCCGGTACTGCGCATTGTTCAGGATCTGCTCGCGCGGAATAATCCCCGCTTTCAGGATGTCCTGCGCGTGATAGATGTCGTGCAGGAAACGGTTCAGCGCCGTGACCCGCTGCACCAGTCCGGCCTGCAGTCGGGCCCACTCCGCGGCGTCGATCACGCGCGGAATAATGTCGAACGGGATCAGACGTTCTTTGCCGGCATTGTCGCCATACACCGCGAACGTGATGCCGACACGCTGGAAAATCAGTTCCGCTTCCGTCCTTTTCTGGTCGAGTAAATGGGGCGGCTGCAGTGCCAGCCAATCCGCAAACTCCTGGTAGTGAGCGCGTGCGGTTGCCTCGGTGGAATACATTTCGTCGTAAAAATTGGCCATCGATTCCTCCTGGTAACAACAAGGCTAACAAGAAACGTGCCAGCGCTGCCGCGCCATCACGCCGCGCGGCACTTTCTTTGCAGGTATAAATCATGCTTTACGATGGTTATCGCGCCCACCTTGAAAGGCTCTTCCGCATGGCTATCCGCATCGCACTGCACCACAAGACCAGCTACCGTTATGACCGCCCGGTCAGCCTGTCACCACATGAAGTGCGCCTGCGTCCGGCGCCGCATGCACGCACCCCGATCCTGTCGTATTCGCTGAGCGTGCTGCCGCAAGACCATTTCATCAACTGGCAGCAAGATCCTTACGGCAATTACATCGGCCGCTTCGTGTTCCAGGAAAAATCGGACACCCTCGACTTCACGGTCGATCTGGTGGCCGACATGACCGTCATTAATCCGTTTGACTTCTTTGTCGAAAAGTATGCTGAAAAGTTTCCGTTCGCCTATCCGGAGCAACTGACGGCGGAACTGGGCCCCTACTTGCAGGCCGAGCCGCCCGGTCCCCTGTTGATCGAGTGGGTGGCGGCGGCACGCCGCGACCTGCTGGCGCAACCGCTCAACACCAACGACTTCCTGGTCGCCATCAACCAGCGCCTGCAGCGCGATATCGCCTACCTGCTGCGGATGGAGCCCGGTGTCCAGGCGCCGGAGGAGACGCTGCAAAAACGTTCTGGCTCGTGCCGCGACAGCGGCTGGCTGCTGGTGCAAATCCTGCGCGCGATGGGACTGGCGGCGCGCTTCGTGTCCGGCTATTTGATCCAGCTACGGGCCGACCAGGAAGCGCTCGACGGCCCCAGCGGCACGGCCGTCGACTTTACCGACCTGCATGCGTGGACCGAAGTCTACATCCCGGGCGCCGGCTGGATCGGGCTCGACCCGACCTCCGGCATGCTGGCCAGCGAAGGCCATATTCCACTGGCCTGCACGGCGATGCCGTCATCGGCGGCGCCCGTGTCCGGCTATACCGACAAGGCCGAAGTCACGTTCTTCCATGAAATGACCGTGACCCGCATCCACGAAGATCCGCGCGTGACCAAGCCCTACACGGATGCCGACTGGCACAAGATCGACCGGCTCGGCCAGCAGGTCGACGCCGACCTGAAGCGCCAGGACGTGCGCCTGACCCAGGGTGGCGAACCGACCTTCGTCTCGATCGACGACATGGACGGAGCCGAATGGAATACCTTGGCGCATGGCGACAAGAAGCGCGAGCTGGCCGGCAACCTGATGCTGCGGCTGAAAAACCACTTTGCGCCGGGCGGCATGCTGCATTACGGCCAGGGCAAGTGGTATCCGGGCGAGCCGCTGCCGCGCTGGGCGCTCAATATTTACTGGCGCATCGATGGCCAGCCGATGTGGCGCGATGCCAGCCTGTTTTCCGATGAGCATGTCGACGACGGCTATGGCGTCGAAGAGGCCGGCCGCTTTGCCGCCGAACTGGTGAAGTCACTCGGCCTGCCCGCCAACAGCGCCATCGCGGCCTATGAAGACGTGCTGCTGCAGGCCCAGCGCGAACAGGCGCTGCCGCGCAACCTGGACCCGCTGCAGGCCGACCTGAAAGCGCCGGAAGAGCGGCGCCGGCTGGCGCGCCTGCTGGAGCGCGGCCTCGGCCAGGTGGCCGGTTACGTGCTGCCGCTCAAGGCCCGGGATTACGATCCGGCGGTCTCGCTCGGAACCACCTGGCGCACCTCGGCCTGGCCGATCCGGCGCGAAAACCTGTACCTGCTGGAGGGCGATTCGCCGATCGGCTTGCGCCTGCCGCTGGCCACGCTGCCATGGGTTTTGCCGGAAGAGCGCGATCCCGACTTTGACGTCGACCCGTTCGCGCCGCGCAGCGCGCTGCCGGCGGAGAAAAAAGACAAGCGGGCCGTCCTTGGCCTGGCCGCCGGCAAGTCGGCGGCCAAATTCGCGCCGGGCGAACCGGCGCCGCGCGACGTGATTCATACCGCGCTGTGCATCGAGGTGCGCGCCGGTCGCCTGCACATCTTCATGCCGCCGGTCCAGCGCATCGAGGATTACCTGGCGCTGGTCACGGCGGTTGAAGGCACCGCCGCCAAGCTGAAAATGAAGTTGTGGATCGAAGGTTATCCACCGCCGCGCGACCCGCGTATCAAGCTGCTCAGCGTCACGCCCGATCCGGGCGTGATCGAAGTCAATATCCATCCGGCGGCCAGCTGGAACGAGCTGGTCTACAACATGTCGACCTTGTACCAGGAGGCGCGTCTGACCCGGCTGGGCACCGAGAAATTCATGCTCGATGGCCGCCATACCGGCACCGGCGGCGGCAACCATGCCACGCTCGGCGGCGCCACCGCCGAAGACAGCCCGATGCTGCGCCGGCCGGACTTGCTGAAAAGCTTGATTACATACTGGCAAAATCATCCGGCCCTGTCGTATCTGTTTTCCGGCACCTTTATCGGGCCGACCAGCCAGGCGCCGCGCGTCGATGAGGCGCGCGACGACAACCTGTATGAACTGGCGATCGCGTTCCAGCAGATGGACAAGGTGCTGCCGACGCTGCACGAGGGCGACAAGCCGTGGATGGTCGACCGCCTGCTGCGCAATATGCTGGTCGACCTGACCGGCAATACGCACCGCTCCGAGTTTTCCATCGACAAGCTGTATTCGCCGGATGGCCCCACCGGCCGCCTGGGCCTGGTCGAATTCCGCGCCTTCGAGATGCCGCCGCATGAGCGCATGAGCTTGCTGCAGATGCTGTTGCTGCGCGCGTTGGTCGCGCGCTTCTGGCGCCAGCCGTACCAGGCCAAACTGGTGCACTGGGGCACGGCGCTGCACGACCGCTGGATGCTGCCGCATTTCGTCGCCCAGGATATCCGCGACGTCGCCCGGGACTTGCGCGCGGCCGGCTACGCGTTTGAAGATCACTGGTTCGAGCCGTTCATCGAGTTCCGCTTCCCGCGCTTCGGCACCGTGGTCTACGAGGGTGTCGAAATGGAATTGCGCCAGGCGATCGAGCCGTGGAACGTGCTGGGCGAAGAGGTCAGCGCCGGCGGCACCGCGCGCTATGTCGACTCGTCGGTCGAACGCATGCAGTTGCTGGTGCGCGGGCTGACCGACGGGCGCCACGTGGTTGCCTGCAACGGCCGCATGCTGCCGCTGCACCCGACCGGCATTCCCGGCGAATATGTGGCCGGGGTGCGCTTCCGCGCCTGGAGTCCATGGTCCGCCCTGCATCCGAGCATCAAGGTGCAGGCGCCGCTGACGTTCGACCTGGTCGACACCTGGAGCGGGCGCGCCATTGGCGGCTGCACCTACCATGTGGTGCATCCGGGCGGGCGCAGCGAAGTGGGTGCGCCGGTCAACGCCAACGCTGCCGAGGCGCGCCGCTTTGCGCGCTTCTGGCCGCATGGGCACACGCCAGGCCCGATGACCGTGTACAAGGAAGAGCGTAACCCGAGTTTCCCGATGACACTGGATTTGCGCTGGCAGGCAGATTGATCTATCGTTCTGTTCCTGTCGATCGTAAAAGCCGCCGCGCGCCCATGCCTAATCAACTTCTTGCCAACTATCTCCCCGCGCCGGATGGTTTTGACGAAATGCTCGACGCGGCCAGGGCACCGCGCGCGCACTGGCGCGCGATGCTGGCCAATCTGGAGCACGAAGCGCCCGACATGATGCGCCAGCGCTTTGAAATGGTGCGGCGCCAGGTGCGCGAAAACGGCGTCACCTACAACGTCACGGCCGATGCCGACGGCAAGCAGCGGCCATGGGACTTGAACGTGCTGCCGCTGATCCTGCCGCATGAGGAATGGAGCGGCATCGAGGCGGCGGTGATCCAGCGCGCCACCTTGCTCAACAAGATACTCTGCGACGTCTATGGCAAGCAGGAGTTGCTGCGCGAAGGCCTGCTGCCGCCGGCGCTGATCCATGGCCACGCCGGTTTCCTGCGGCCCTGCCACGGTATGCGGCACCATGACGGCATGGCCCTGCATTTTTATGCGGTGGACCTGGCGCGCGCGCCGGATGGCCGCTGGTGGGTGGTGGCCGACCGCACTCAGGCCCCGTCGGGAGCCGGCTATGCGCTGGAAAACCGCGCCATCATCGCGCCCACCTTCCCCGACCTGCTGCGCGAACTGAAAGTACAGC
This sequence comes from Burkholderiaceae bacterium, assembly GCA_019751755.1. Taxonomy (GTDB): domain Bacteria; phylum Pseudomonadota; class Gammaproteobacteria; order Burkholderiales; family Burkholderiaceae_D; genus Rugamonas. The sequence continues at coordinate 12,147 of JAIENA010000132.1, forward strand.
CGCTGGGTGGTTTCTTCCGCACCATGCGTGACAGCCTGGTGCACTGGGGCCGCCTGTGCGCGGCCCAAGGCGACACGCCGGCGCCGCTGCGCGACGGCGAAATGCCGCTGATCGTGCTGCTGACACCGGGCGCGGGCACCGCCAGCTACTATGAACAAGCCTACCTGGCGCGCTATCTCGGCTTGCCGCTGGTGGAAGGCGGCGACTTGACCGTGCGTGACGGCGTGGTGTTTTTGAAAACCTTGTCCGGCCTGCACCGGGTCCACGTGGTGATGCGCCGGGTCGACGATGAATTGTGCGATCCGCTGGAGTTGCGCAGCTCGATGCTGGGCGTGGCGGGGCTGACCCAGGCCGCCAGGCGCGGCAACGTGCTGGTGGCCAACAGCCTGGGATCGAGCCTGCTGGAATCGGGCGCGCTGCTCGGTTTCCTGCCGGCGCTGTCCCGGCGCTTGTTGGGCGAACCCTTGAAAATGCCCTCCGTGGCCACCTGGTGGTGCGGCGAACCGGCTGCGCTGGAAGCGGTGATCAGCAGGCTCGACCGGCTGGTCATCAAGCCGAGCTTTTCCCAACTGCCGCAATTTGCCGTGTTTGGCCAGGACCTCGGCGGCGACGCCCGCGCCGCCTTTATTGCCGGACTGCGCGCCAATCCGAACAACTACGTTGCCCAGGAATTGGTGCGGCTGTCGCAGGCGCCGGTGTGGAAAGCCGGCCCGGCGGGGGGATTGCAGCCGCGTGCGATTGGCTTGCGGGTGTTTGCCTGCGCCACTCCGCAAGGCTACGTGGTGATGCCGGGCGGCCTGACCCGGGTTGCCACCGGGCCGGATGCGCGCGTGCTGGCCATGCAAATGGGCGGCGCCAGCAAGGACACCTGGGTCCAGGCGCGCGCCAGGGTCGAGCCGCACCGCCTGCAAAAGCGCAGTGTCAAGCACGAAGACCTGGTGCGCGAAGACTCCAATTTGTCGAGCCGCATGGCGGAAAACCTGCTGTGGTTCGGACGCCATGCCGAACGCTGTGACAATATCGCCCGCCTGCTGCGGGTGGTATTAAATATCCTGTTCAATGTCCGCTTTGACCAGCGTGGCGCCGAATGGCCGGCCGTTGAAGCGCTGTGCATCTGGTTCCAGCTGATCGACCCGGCCCAAAAAGCCATGCCGGCGCGCCAGAGCCAGGTGCAAAGCCAGGGGCCTGGCCTGGACGGCCAGAGCCAGACGCAAACCCAGGGCACGGCCGGCGTCGGTGCAGGGGCCACCAGTGCCGCCATCTTCACCGATGCGGAAATCGAGTCGGCCTTGCTGCTGGCGGTGGTCTCGCCCGATGTCCCCGGCCTGGCCAGGCAGCAGCAGCAGTTGCACCGGATGGCCAGCCAGTTGCACGAGCGGTTTTCGGTCGACAACTGGCGCGCACTAAACCGGATGGTGCAGCCGCCTGCCATCCCCGACGAGCGGCCCTCGCAATCGGAAGTCATGACCATCCTCGATGACGCCGCCGCGTCGCTGATGACGCTGGCAGGCTTTGCACTCGACGGCATGACGCGCGACCTCGGCTGGCGTTTCATGTCGATCGGCCGCCGCCTGGAGCGGCTGCAATTCCAGAGCGTCGTGCTGCAGCGCGCGCTGGCGATGGACGAGAACGGCAACCTGGACTGGCTGCTGGAACTGTCCGACAGCATCATCACCTACCGCGCCCGCTACCGCGCCCAGCCCGAGTGGCTGCCGGTACTCGACCTGCTGCTGTGCGACGCGACCAACCCGCGCTCGATCCTGTTCCAGATCAGCGGCATCCTGGGCGCGCTGCACAAGATCGCGAAAACCCATGGCGCGTGCGGCGAAGAGTTGCTGGCGCCGCTGCATGCAGAACTGGTCGCGCTGGAGCCTGGCGCGGACTTGAACTATGGCAATGCGAAGCTGACTGACCTGTTGAACCGCATCCAGCTGGCCAGCGCGGCCCTGTCGGAACAAATCAGCGTGCAGTTTTTCAGCTATACCGACAATGGCCAGCAAAGGAGCCGGACATCATGATCGACTTGCCGGCAGGCGCCGCCGTGTGCGCGCGCTATCGCGTGGTGCACGAAACGCGCTACCAGTATCAAAGCATGGTCACCTTGTCGCAGCAATACCTGCACATGACGCCGCGTTCGTTCCCCTGCCAACAAACCGAGTCGCACCATATCTGGCTTGATCCGGTCGTCAACGACAGTACCGACGGTACCGACTACTTCGGCAACAGCACCCGCCACGTGGCCATCACCGTACCGCACAACAGCCTGCTGGTGCACGCGGAATCGACGGTGGCACTGAGGCCCAGGCCGACCCTGGCGGACATCGCCGGGTCGTTGCCGTGGGAAAGCGTGCGCGACATGATGGGGCGGGAGAAAAGCGCGGCCACGCTGGAAGCCTGCCGCTACCTGTATGCCTCGCCCCACGTCAATTGCTTCCCGGAGCTGGAAGCGTATGCGCGCCTCAGTTATACACCGGGCCGGCCGCAACTCGATGCGGCGCTGGAGCTGACCCACCGGATCTTTGATGATTTTGAATTCGACGGCAAGGCCACCGATATTTCGACGCCGCTGGAACAGGTGCTGCGCGGCCGGCGTGGCGTCTGCCAGGATTTTGCCCAGCTGATGATCGGCTGCCTGCGCAGCATCGGCCTGCCCGCGCGCTACATGAGCGGTTACATCCTGACCCATCCTCCGCCAGGCAAGCCGCGCCTGATCGGCGCCGACGCTTCGCACGCCTGGGTCTCGGTGTTCAGTCCGACGCTGGG
>JAIENA010000435.1 GCA_019751755.1 Burkholderiaceae bacterium
CTTCTACAACAGCCGACGATTGAATTCAGCACTGGGCAATCTGCCGCCCGCCGCTTACGAGCGGAAAATGGCAGTACGTGAACCTATTGTTGTGTCCGGAATTACTTGACCACCGCAATATGGTGTCGCCAGATAGGGGCCTTTTTAGGGGCCTTGAACCATAAACTGGGTTTCTGGATGTTGCATTTCCCGCTTAATTTCCACCTCAGTATTAATCCCACCCTCTCCGCCAGAACAATGAAAAAAGCCACCCCTGCGGGTGGCTTTTTTCATTGTGTCGGACGGAAGAGGGTGGGATTCGAAGACGGAGCCGCCTAAAGGCGGCGAGGCTATTCGAATCAACTGACTAAGGTTTCAGTTCCCGAGGCCACAATCGCCATTGCACGGCAAGGTAGGATTCGAAGACCGAGCCCCCTAAGGGGTGGGCGAGACACCTAAGGTTTCGCAAAACGAAACGTATTCTTCCCAGCGGCCTTGGCCTCGTACATGGCAGCGTCAGCATACTGAAGGATATCGTTAGGCGACGCCAACTCCGTCGTTAAATACGCGATGCCAATGGATGTACCCACATGAACAGATCGATCATCAAAAATCATCGGTGCATTCAACTTTTCGATGACCCGTGATGCAATCGCGGCGACGTTGTCACGGCTTTCTGGATTGTCGAGCAAGACCACAAATTCGTCGCCGCCAATACGCGCAACGGTGTCGGATGGCCGGATCAAACCCATCAGACGAGCGGAAGTCATTTTCAATACCTGATCACCAGTCTCATGCCCCCAAGAGTCATTGACCAGTTTGAATCCATCCAGATCCAGAAACATGAGTGCAATGTCCCGTGGTTCACGCGATGACAGCGCAATCAATTTAGTAATACGTTCCATTAACAATATGCGGTTCGGCAACCCTGTTAAACCGTCATGCAAGGCCATGTGCTGCACCATTTGCTCTTTGTTCCACTGCTGGGTAATGTCGGAACACACGCCCACATAGCGATAGACTTCGCCAGCTTCGTTGCAAATGGCAGAAATGCAGAGGCGCTCAAGAAAAATCGTGCCGTCCTTTCGCAGGCTCCAGATTTCACCCTTCCATAATTTATTGGTCGACAATTCCTGATACATTGTGCTGAAGAATGCCGTGTCATGGCGACCGGATTTCAGGATGCGTGCATTCTTACCAATAATTTCTTCGGAGGTGTAGCCGGTGAGGGCGGTAAATGCGGGGTTCACAGACACGATCATCCCGGCGGCATCCGTCACCATAATACCCTCGGTTGTGGCTTCAAATACGCTCGCTGAAAGTCGAATCGCGGCATCGGCTTCGCGCAGGGAACTGATGTTGGTCACGAGAGCAAAGAAGCCCTGGATTTGACCATTTGAATGAATGTCCGGGACGTAATTAGCTAATACGCAGCCCAGCGTACCGTCAGGCTTCTCAATAGTACGTTCAAACTCCTGTGGATAACCAGCCAATACACTTTGTATATAGGGCAAGTTTTTTTCAAATAAATTTGCACCCAAGACCTCGGGCATCGACAAGCCGATCATTTCCTCTGCGCTGCGGCCAAACCATTCCCGGTAGCGATCATTGGCAAACTGACATACTAACTGCGTGTCCCAATATGCAATCATGCTGGGCATGGCGTCGGCAACCGTGCGAATAAAGCGCTCACTTTTAACCAGACGGCGAGAAATGGCTTCGGCCCGCTGTTTGGTTTCCAGTAGCTCCTGCTCGTAGCGGCTACGCTCAACCGCCACAAAGAACACCCAGCTGTAGCATTCCATTGCATCCCAAGAGAATGCCTGGGCGTTAACAAAGACAGGGGCATGCTTGCCCTTGTCGTCCATAATCTGCAGACGGATCTCGCGCACGGACGCATCTCGCAACAGCATCGGCCAGACGTGTGTTTGCAGGAATATCTGGCTCGCCTTGGGCACCATCAGATTCATGGATTTTCCCTGCCAGCTGGATTTGGTCCCACCGACAAGTTCCAATAAACTTTGATTGATCGATTGGATGGCGCCCTCCCGGTCGGTGACTAAGGCGGGGCAAGGAAGCTGATCAAAAGTTTGCATCGTAAATCTGACTATGTGGCTACGGCCAGAAACTCACTTATCGCACTGATCACCAATTCGGGGTCGCTCATGTGGGAGCAATGGCCTTGCACTGGAAGTACTTTCAATGAGCTCCCGGCCAGATGTGCATGCATATACTCGCCGACGCTCAGAGGCGCGAGTGCGTCGGTCTGGTGTTGAAGAATCAAACAAGGTACCTTGACCTTGCTGAGGTCTGCCCGGTTATCCGCGAAAAAAGTTGTCCGTGCAAACACCTTGGCAACCTGCGGGTCGGTCGAGCAAAAACTGTCTGACAGTTCCGTTGTCACGGCGGCCGATTCGTCCTGTGCCGTGACGACGGGCGCCAGATAGTTCGCCCAGCCGATGTAGTTCTGATCCATCAAGTCCAGCAAGCCCTCCAGATCAGCTTCTTCGAAACCACCAAAATACTCTGGTGGCCGGTTTAAAAAGCATGGATTGGGGCCGACCAGTACCAACTTGGCGAAAAGTCCTGGGCGTTCAATCGACGCAAGTATGCCCACGCTGGAACTGACTGAATGACCGATGAAGATGACGTCACGCGTCAAATTCAAGGCATCGCATACATCCAGAACATCCTGGGCATAGCCTTTCAGACTGGCATATTTATCGGCATCAAAGGCTGCGATGTTGGAGTGCCCGCTACCGACATAGTCGAACAGCACCTGCTGATGGGTTGCTGCGAACGCAGGCGTCACTCGGTCCCACATGGCTTGATTGCAGCCAAATCCATGGGCATAAAGCAAGACCGGGCCGTTGCCTTCCAGAACCCTTACATTATTTCTTACAAGAACGTCTTCACCCACACGATTTTTACTCACTCGATACCCCAAAGGTGATTGCCGGGAAGCATGCCCGAGGTCTCACTGACACTGAGCCCACAGACCACGGCTAGTGCGAGACGCTAAACAAGTGTTGCATGCTATCAGAACTCGTTAAGGCGCATCAGCGGAACGGCTCATTATTGTACTCGTCGTGAGGAGACACGCCAGGCAGATGAAGGGGGAAGATTTTGTTTCGCCCAAGGAAATAACCGTTGCAAACACATCATTCGTGAAAATGTGTGAGGATTGCCGTCACATTGCAGGCGCACAATACGAAGATTCCATGCAGGTAGCCTCACCAGTAAGGGAATCGACCTATGGCCGTTGCTGCGCCCCCCACCGCACTATTGATCGAATCAAACGCGCCATCGCGGGCGCGCAACCGGCTGCTCCTGGAACAATTGGGGGCGCAGGTGGAGGAGGCGGGTGACAGCCTCGAAGGCCTGGCGCTATTCGAGGCCATGACGCCGGACATTGTCCTGCTCGACATGAGCCTGCGCGACCCCGATGGCTATACCGTGTGTCAGACCATCCGCAAGCTGGGCCATGGCCAGTCGGTGCCGGTGCTGGCGCTGCTCGAAGGCGACGACAGCCGCACATTTGAGCGGGCCTATGATGCCGGCGCCACCGATTGCCTGGGGTTGCCCGTGTGCGGCGCCTTGCTGCGGCGCCGCGTGCGTTACATGCTCGACAGCCGGCGCTGCCTGCACGTGCTGGCGGCGCGCGAGGCACAGCTGGCCCGGGCGCAAAGCATTGCCGCGGTCGGCAGCTGGCATTGGGATATCCTGGAAGGGCATATCCAGATGTCCGACGAAATGCGCCGCCTGCATGACACGCGCGATGATGTGGTGGATGGCAATTGTGGCGTGCTGTTGCGTCATGTGCATCCGGAAGACAAGCCGCAGCTGGAAATGGCCCTGCAAAATGCCTGGCGGCATGGTCTGCCCTATGACATCGAGTACCGCTTGCTGGGCGCCGACGGCGCGCTGCGCTTCGTGCAGGGCAAGTGCGAAGTGGTGATGGCGCCATCGCGCCAGCCGCTGCGCATGGTCGGCACGGTGCAGGATATCAGCGCGCGCAAGGAATTGGAGGTGCGCCTGCTAAAGAGTGCCAACTACGACGTGCTGACCGATATCCCCAACCGCAACCTGTTGAACGACCGCGTGACGCAAGCGATCGCGCACGCGCAGCGCGCCGGCCAGCAAGTGGTGATGTGCTGCCTGGACCTCGATGGGTTCAAGTTCATCAACAACAGTTTCGGCTATGCGGCCGGCGATATGTTGCTGCGCATGGTGGCGCTGCGCCTGACCGAGGCGGTGCGCGAGTGCGATACGGTGGGGCGACTGGGTGGTGGCGAATTCATCGTGGTGTTGCATGGGGTGGATCACGACGCGCCGCTGGGCGCGCTGGCCCGCAAGATCCTGAACCAGTTCCAGGCGCCTTATGTCGTCGATGGGCAGGATATTCATGTCACCGCCAGCATCGGCATCAGCGTGTTCCCGCAAGATGGCGACAGTGCCGATGGCTTGCTGCGCTGCGCCGATGCCGCGCTGCATATGGCCAAAGAGCGCGGGCGCCATTGTGCCGAGTTTTATACGCACAAGATGGGGCGTGATGCCGAGCGCCAGATGCGGCTGGAAAACGCCTTGCGCACGGCGCTCGAGCGGGGTGAGTTCGCGCTGGATTACCAGCCCAAGGTGGCGCTGCCCGGTGGCCAGGTGTTTGGCATGGAGGCGCTACTGCGCTGGCGCCGCCCCGGGCATGGCGTGGTGTCGCCGGCGGAGTTTATTCCGGTGGCCGAGGAGACCGGCGCCATTGTCGCCATCGGCGAGTGGGTGCTGCGCACCGCGTGCCAGCAGTTGCGGCGCTGGCGCGACATGGGCTATACGCAGTTGACGATGGCGGTGAACTTGTCGCCACGCCAATTCGTGCGCGAGGATGTGCCGGCGCTGGTGCGCGGCGCGCTGGCCGACAGCGGGCTGCCGGCGCGCGCGCTGGAACTGGAGCTGACGGAAAGTATCCTGATGAGCGATGGCACCGGCGTGCGCGACGCGCTGCTGCAATTGAAAGCCATCGGCGTGACGCTGGCGCTCGATGATTTCGGCACCGGCTATTCCAGCCTGTCGTATTTGAAGCGCTTCCCCATCGATGTCTTGAAAATCGACCGCTCCTTTATTCAGGATCTGGCGGCCGACGCGGAAGACGCGTCGCTGACCCGCACCATCATCTTGATGGCGCAGTCGCTGAACATGAAAACTGTGGCCGAAGGGGTGGAAACCCTGGCCCAGCTGAGTTTTTTACGGCGCAGTAAATGCAATGCGATCCAGGGTTATTTTTTCAGCAAGCCGCTCGATGCCGAATCGATGACGGCCTTGTTGCGCGAGCGGCGCTGCCTGCCAACGGTCATCAATCAGGCCGTCCAGCGCCAGACCCTGCTGCTGGTGCACGACAGCGCGGACGTCGTCACGTTACTATCTGAGGCCCTGCGCGGCGATGGCTACCAGATCCTTGCCGCCAGCACCGCCGAGCGCGCGTTCGAGTTGCTGACGATGCACAAGGTGCAAGTGATCCTGTGCACGCTGCGCCTGCCGGTCATGAGTGGCACGGCGTTGCTCGAGCGGGTCAAGAAAATGTCCCCGGAAACCATCCGCATCCTGCTGTCGGAGCACCGCGACCTCGATGCGGTGCTCGACGCCATCAACCGCGGCACGGCCTACCGTTTTTGCGGCAAGCCGTGGGATGACAACAAGTTGCGCGCCAATCTGCGCGACGCGTTTCGCCACCAGTCGGCGCTGTATGGCTACGGCGACAGCGCATCGGACAATGATGCCGAGGTCGATGCCGATGCCGATGCCGAGGTCACTGATGGGGGCGCCATGTTGTCGATCCGTTCGCTGCACGAGCGGGGTTAGCCCAGTGACTTTTAAATTGTTGTCTTACTGGCTATATTTGTTGAGAAAAAGTAAAATGTTGCCTTTCGAATCATGGCAGGGCTGGCGACATCACTGCCGGCGCTGGCCAGCCGATGGGAGGGGCGGTGGGACACTATCTGGATCGGAGGGCTGCGGCATGGCTGGTGCCGGACTGGCACGCGCTGCGGCGGCTGGCTCTGGCGGCCGCGCTGGCCGTGCTGGGCACGATGGCGGTGCTGGCGGTCGCGTCGCAAACCGCTGCGGCGCACGGCGCGGGGCAGGCCGATGGCCGCTCCGTGGTGCTCAGTCAAGCGCACATTCAAATCCTGCGTGACAAGGCGGGCGCCCTCACGATTGCCCAGGTCGCCGCGCCAGGCGCCGCCTTTGCGCCACTGGCGGCGCACACGCTGACCCGGGGCTACACCCGCGATGTCTATTGGCTGCGCCTGACCTTGCCGGCATTTGCCGCGCACGGGCCACGCTGGCTGCAGGTGCCACCGGCCATTCTTGACGACGTGCGCCTGTATGTGCCGGACGGCGCCGGCGCCTGGCGCGAGCGGCGCGCGGGCGATGCGTTGCCGTTCGCGTTGCGCGGCCCCTACCGGGTCGCCAGTTTCCCATTGGCGCCGATGCCGGAGGGAACCGTGCTGTACTTGCGGATCGCCACCACCAGCATCATGGCGGCCGAGCCGCGCCTGTGGGATGCGGCGGCGCTGCAGCAGGCCAGCGATGCAGAATCACTGGGGAACGGCGTCTATCTGGGGTTGATGGGCGCCGTGATCCTGCTGGGGGCGATCGGCTGGCTGACCACGCGGCACTGGCTGCATGCGGTGTTTACGCTGTTCGTCGCCGGCATCACCGTGCGCTGGGCGCTGCTCGATGGCGTGGTGGCGCAATACCTGTTGCCGCATGCGCCATCGGCGCCGTTCAGTGTGACCACCGCCTTGCTGGGCCTGATCGGTGTCACGGGCGCGCTGAGCCAGATGCACTTGCTGCAATTACGCGGCAACTTTCCTTTCCTGCACCGTTATTACCAGGCCTCCGCCGTGGTGGCCGTGCTGGTGCTGCTCTCGCCATTGATCGGCGGCGGCGCGCTGCTGGCGACGCTATTTTTCTGCATGATCCTGGCCGCCCCGTTGCTGGCGGCGCCCGCCTATGTGCGGCTGTGGCGCAGCGGTTCACTGGCGTCGCGCCTGGTGGCCGTGGTGTTGCCGCTGCATTTCTTGTTGATGTTGCCCAGTAACTTAGGGGTGGTGGCGCTGGCGCCGTTTTCGCTGCTGGCCATGCACGTGGCGCATTTGTCGGAATTGCCGATGGTGCTGGCGTTGCATGCCAGTATCGTGCTGCGCGGACGGGACGCCGAGCGCGAGCGCGCGATCGCGCAACGGATCGCGCAGGAGGCGCTGAGCGAGACGCGGCAAGAGCGCCGGACGCGCGAAGAACAAGCGCACTTCCTGGCCATGCTGACCCATGAAACGCGCAATCCGGTGGCGCTGATCGACGCGGCGGCGCACAGCCTGCAATTGTTGGACCAGCATGGCGCCGAGCCGCACTTGCGCGATGGCCGCTATGCCAATATCCGCCTGGCGGTGGGCCGCATGAAATCCCTGATGGAACTGGCGGAAATGCATGGCCGGCTGGCCCATGGCGAGCGGCTCGCCAGCACCGCGCCCTTTGACCTGCGCGCACTGACCGAACAGGTGGTGGCGGCGCTGGAACCGCAGGCGGCGCAACGGGTGGCGGTTGCCGGGCATTGCCAGACGCCGCTGCAGGGCGATGCCCGCCTGCTGTATTTCTCGCTGCTCAATTTGCTCGATAACGCACTCAAATATGCCGACCCCGGGACCCGGATCGAAGTGGCCATCGGCGCGGAAGGTGATCGCGGGGTCTGGCGCATCCGCGACCGTGGGCGGGGCGTGCCGCATGACAAGGCGGAAGCCATCTTTGAAAAATACCACCGCCTTGACGCGGCGGCGCACCAGCCCGGCCTGGGACTGGGCTTGCCGCTGGCGCGGCAAATCGTGGAACGCCATGGCGGCAGCCTGATGCTCGATCGTGGCTGGCGTGACGGCGCCGGGTTCGTCATTCACCTGCCGCTTGCCGCATGAGCGCCGCGAAAGTGCCGATCGCGCTGGTGGAAGATCAGCCGGGCTTGCGTGCGGAAATTGGCTTTCACCTGGCGCTGGCCGGCTATGCGGTGGCGGAGCTGCCGCACGGCGCCGCGCTCGATGCGCATTTGCGCCAGCATCCGTGCCGCCTGGTGGTGCTGGACCTGGGCTTGCCGGGCGAAGATGGTTTGTCGGTGTGCGCCCGTCTGCGCGACAGCCATCCTGATCTCGGCATCGTGATCCTGACCGGCCGTGGCATGGCGCAGGAGCGGGTGGCGGGGTGGCGGCAGGGCGCCGATGCTTATCTGGTCAAGCCTGCCGTGCCGGCGGAATTACAGGCGGTGGTGGCCGGTGTGCTGCGCCGCTTGCCCGCTGGCGCGGCGCCGGCGCCAGCGCCAGCGCTTTGGACCTTGCGCTTGCGCAGCCGGATACTGGCCGGACCGGGGCATGCGGTGTTGGAATTGACCCATGCGGAATGCGCGCTGTTGCAGGCACTGGCGCAGTACGCCCCGGAACCGGCGTCGCGGCGCGTGCTGGTGGCGGCGCTGGGTGGTGATTACATGACGTATGAAGCGCACCGGCTGGAAGTGGCGGTATCGCGCCTGCGTGGCAAGCTGGCGCAGGCATGGCCCGAAGGTGAAACCATCCGCGCCGCCCGTGGTGTGGGGTATTTGCTGACGCGCCGCTGCGCGTTGGCCGAAACCTGATGAAACGGGCCGATGCCGCTAGCGGCAGGTGGCCCGTTCGCTAGCCGTCAGTGGTAGATCGGCTAGCTGCTGAGGGCTGGTCCCCGCTTACGCCTTGTTGCGGGCGCGGCGGCGCGCGGCACCGATCAGGCCCAGGCCTGTGAACATGATGGCCAGGCTGGCAGGTTCCGGCACGTTGGTCCGGGTGGGCTCATAGGTGTAGCGCACCAGCGCGCTGCCTGAAGCGAAGGTGGTGAACTGGGTGATCAGGTTGCCCGAACCCGAACCGCTGGAATTGCCGCTGGCGCCCAGGCCGAGCTTGATCTTGCCGCCGCCTGCGGCCGAGAACAGCGCGAAATCGGCGGGATTAAAGCTGGTGAACGCATCCGACGCGGACGCCGACACGCTGCCGGTGGTGCCGCCGGAGGCGCCGCCAAAGTTGATCGCGCCATCGTATTCGTCAAACTGGAAGGACTGGGTGAACACGGGGTTGGTGATCACCAGGGTGGTGCTGTCCGGACGCGTCAATTTCAGCAAGGATCCCAGGCTCAGCGTGACATTGGTGGCGGACGAATCCATGCTTTCAGCGTTGCCGGTGCCTTGCACCATGCCGCTCAAGTCGAACGTGATCGAGGTCAGCGTGCCGAGCTTGGTATCGAATTTATCGAACGACAGGAATTTGTTCCAGTTGGTTTTGGTCATGCCGACGCTGTCGCTGAAACTGATGACGGCTGCTTGGGCGGACGTGACGGAACCAACGGCGACAAGCGCCAGTGCTGCGAGGGTTTTTTTCAAGATAGTGTCCTTAAATGACATGATCAAAGCCATGCGGCTAGTGGAGTGTGGCTACATGGGAATGATGCAATTTATTTAATGACTGTGATCAAAATTGTTAGTATTTGTGAGCATTTTCCATCATGGCAATACTTCACTGCCAGTGCTGCGGCAGGATCGTGTTTACGCGGAAACTATGCCGATTCGATATAAGTTTATGCAATTTGAGAATTGGATCGCCCGGGCGATTGCTCATACTATGGTCACCAGCAGCTAGGTCTTTGCAAGTAACTGAGCAAACAGGCGATTAAAACGGCTGCAGAAACGTACCCCGTCCCCGTACCGTTGATCTGGAGCAAAGTAATGACTCAGCAGACCCAGCCGACCAAAGAGCAAGTTCGGCTTTACATGGAAGCGCGCAAGGCCCAGCAGTGTCCGCCGCCTTCGATTCCGGAAATCCGTCGCCAACTCGGCTGGGGGCTGACGCAACTGCCCACCAGCGATGGCCGGCGGGACGGGCGGATATAAGGACGCAGCGCTGCGTCCGCCTCGGTTGCGTTTAGTTCGCTCAACCGGTCTTTTGCACGCGCGGCCTTCCGGCCGGTTTCGATGATTTATGCCGCTTAGAAATTAATTGCATTTGGCACTAGTAATTTGAAATGCGGATGGCTATAATTCTGGCTCGCCAACGCGAGGTACGGAGAGGTGGCAGAGTGGTCGATTGTACTTGACTCGAAATCAAGCGAAGGTGCGAGCCTTCCGAGGGTTCGAATCCCTCCCTCTCCGCCAGTACCATAGAAATAGCTCCCAACGGGAGCTTTTTTTATTGGTGGACGCAGAAGCAAGGGGTTGAAGACGAGCGCCTGCCAGCGCAAAACAGCCCCGCGCCCCGAGGCCGCGCGTCCTACATCCTGACTCATCACAAGCCGCATCCCCGCAGCGTTAACACCACACCCCATTCCCCTGCAGCACCGCAAGTCCCTGTTTTATAACGTCTCTTGCCTGTCCTAAACATTCCCTTAGGTCAAATTTCAATCGAATCAACCATATTATCCTTATAATTCTTTGCACCGCACCGCACCGCACCGCACCTCCACTCCGTGCATAAGGCCGCCCATGACCCTCCGAACGCACCGTGCGCTTGTTCCAGGCCTCCTGCTAGCGGCAGCGGCAATGACAACCACCGCCCATGCCACCGAAGCCGATTCCAACCTGGCCGACCTGTCGATTGAACAGTTGAGCAATATTGTCATCACCTCGGTCTCGCGCCAGGAGGAAAAACTCGGTAACGCTGCCGCGTCGCTGGTCATCATCAGCGCCGGCGATATCCGCCGCAGCGGTGTGCGCACCTTGCCGGAAGCGTTGCGGCTGGCGCCCAACCTGATGGTGGCGCGCCAGGATGCGCGCAATTACGCGGTGGCCGCGCGCGGCTTCGCCGGGGTGTTCGCCAACAAAATGCTGGTGCTGATCGATGGCCGCAGCATTTATTCGCCGCTGTTTTCCGGCGCGTTTTGGGATGTGCAGGACGTGGTGATGGAGGACATCGAGCGCATCGAGGTGATCAGCGGGCCGGGGGCGACGATCTGGGGCGTCAATGCCGTCAATGGCGTGATCAACATCATCACCAAGTCGGCCAAGGACAGCCAGGGCCTGCTGGCCAGCGTGGCCGGCGGCGCCGGAGAAAAAGACGGGACGGCGCGTTACGGCGGCGCATTGCCGAACGGCGGCCACTTCCGCCTGTATGCGCGCTACTGGCAGGCGGCGGATGTCGATTACCTGCCGCCCGCCAACCCGACCGGCATGCGGCGCCGGCAGGGCGGCTTTCGGGCCGACCTGCCGCTGGCGCAGGGTGCGCTGACGGTGTCGGGCGACCTGTATCAGGGCGCGTTGCACCAGGCCGCCACACGCGATATCCTGGTTTCCGGCGGCAACGCCATCGTGCGCTACACGCGCAAGCTGGACGACGACGCCGACCTGCGCCTGCAACTGGTGCTTGATCACGTCGAGCGCAATCAGCCGAATAATTTTATTGAACGCCTCGATACGGTGGAGTTCGAGGCGCAGCACGGCGTGCGTCTGGGGGCGCACAAGCTGGCCTGGGGCGGCGGCTATCGTGTCAGTCGCGACCGCATCACGCCGATCGGTTTTACGTTCGCCCCTGAACATGTCAATATGCACTGGGGTAACGTGTTCGCCCAGGATGACATCGCGCTGACGCCCCAGTTGCGTGTCACGGCCGGCGCCAAGATCGAACACAATCACTATACCGGCGCGGAATACCTGCCCAGCCTGCGCCTGGCGTGGAATCTGCAGCCTAATGCGCTGCTGTGGGGCAGCCTGGCGCGCACGGTGCGGGCGCCGTCGCGCATCGACAAGGATTTCCTGGCGCCGGTCAACCCGGTCATCGTCGCGGGCAAGCCGGTGCGCCTGATCAACGGCGGGCCGTCCTTCACATCGGAAGTCGCCAAGGTCGCGGAAATCGGCTATCGGGTGCAACCGACCGAGCGGCTCAGTTATTCTGCCACGCTGTTCTATGCCGATTATGACCAGCTGCGCACGCAGGAGCCGTCGCCCGGGTTCGGTTTCGAATTCAAGAACCTGGGCCGGGCCACCACCCGTGGCCTGGAACTGTGGGGCCGCTGGCAAGTGACGCCGCACTGGCGCCTGCAGGGCGGGCTGGTGCGGCAGCGGGTCGATATCGGCGTCAAGCCGGGTAGCCGCGACGGCGCCGCCGGCACCGCGCTGGGCACCAATGATCCGCGTCTGCATGGCGTGCTGCGCTCTTCATTCGATATCGGCGACTGGCAGCAATTGGATCTTACCTTGCGCTACAACGGCCGGTTGCCCAATCCGCCGGTCCCGGCGTACTATGAGATGGATATGCAATGGCTGTGGAAGCTGCGCCCGAACATGGAGGTGGCGCTGATCGGCCAGAACCTGCTGCATCGCAGCCACATTGAATTTGGCGGGCTGAACGGACGCAGTTCTTATGAGCGCACGGCGCTGGTGAAAGTGACATGGCGATATTGAGCGCTCCCCTGACTTCTTCCAGGCAGAACTTGTCGCGGTCGGCGCCGGCGTCAGGTGCTGTCGCGGCCCCGGCGGCGCGGCGCGGGCTGCGGCGCAGTGTGCTGATCATGCTGGTGCTGCTGTGCGCGAGCCTGATGGTGGCGCTGTCATGCCTGGCCGTGGGCGTCGATGCGCCGGCGGTCAATGGCGTGGAGCGCGGTGTCAAGGCAGCGTTCCTGTATAAATTCCTTGGTTACGTCGACTATCCGCAAGATGCCGGTCCACTGGTGGTGGGGGTGCTGGGCGCTGACGACATCGGCGCCGAACTGGCGCGCATCACCAGCGGACGTAACGTCGGCGGCCGTGCCATCACCGTCCGTGTGCTGCGCGAAGGCGATGGCTTGACCGGATTGCATATGCTGTTTGTCGGCGCCGATGCGCCGCGCGGCGCGGCGCTGTTGCGCGGTGCGCAGCAACAGGGGGTGCTGACCGTGACGGAGTCCGACAATGGTTTGCAGCAGGGCAGTGTGATCAACTTCCGGCTGGTTGAGGAGCGGGTACGCTTTGAAGTATCGCTGCCGGCGGCGGAAAAAAACGGGCTGAAACTCAGTTCACGTTTATTGTCGGTCGCCTACCACGTCCTCAAGGGTAACCAGTGATGTGGGCCTGGCTGCGTCCTGCGACCGTGCGGGGCAAGCTGGTGATGATGGCGCTGGCCACCACTTTCGTGGCTTTGATGACGGCCGCCGCCGGCATGTTGCTGTATGACCTGAACTCCTACCAGCAATACTGGGTCGACGACATGACCACGCAGGCCGAAATCGTGGCCGTGGTCAGCACGCCGGCCCTCAGTTTCAACGATCCCGGCGCGGCGCGCCAAAACCTCGGCATGCTGCGCGTGCGGCCCCATATCCTGGCTGGCGCGGTCTACGATGCCCGTGGCGCCATGTTTGCCGCCTATGCCCAATCGGCGCTGCAGACACCGGTGTTTCCCGCGCGCCCCGGCCGGGCCGGCCATGCCATCGAAGGCGGCCATCTGGTGGTCTATCACCCGGTGCTGGAAAACGGCGAAGCGATCGGCACGGTGTACCTGATCGCCCGCTATGGGCTGGTCGAGCGTATCAGCACCTATGCCGCCATCATGGGCGGTGTCATGCTACTCAGTCTGCTGATGGCGGCGCTGGTGGCGAACCGCCTGCAAAAAGACATTACGCTGCCACTGGCGGCGGTGACCGGCGTGGCGCGCGACGTGATGCAAAAGCGTGACTTCAGCCTGCGCGTGCGCTCGCCCATGGCCAGCGGTGAAATCGCCACGCTGTTGTATGCGTTCAATGACATGCTGGCCGAAGTGGGGCGGCGCGCCCAGGCCTTGCAGGATACCAACCGCACCTTGCAGTATGAAATGGCGGTGCGCCAGGATGCCGAGCGCGCCTTACTGCAAGCGGATCGCCGCAAGGATGAATTCCTGGCGACGCTGGCGCATGAATTGCGCAATCCGCTGGCGCCGATCCGCACCGGCCTCGATATCCTGCGACTGGCCGGCGACGACCAGGCGGCCTGCGAGCGGGCCCGGGCCATCATGGAGCGGCAGTTGCGGCAAATGGTGCGGCTGGTGGACGACCTGCTCGATGTCTCGCGCATCAATACCGGCAAGCTGGCCATCAAGCGCGAACCGGTGGCGCTGCAAGCGGTGGTGGGCGATGCGCTGGAACTGGTGCGGCCCTTCGTGGCAGCGCAGGCCCACCGGCTGCAGGTGGATTTGCCGCAGCAACCGGTGTATGTGCTGGGGGACGCGACACGGCTGGCGCAGGTGTTGTCGAACCTGCTGAACAATGCCGCCAAATATACCAACCGAGGGGGCGAGCTGGCGCTGCGCGCCACCCTCGACAACGGCTTGCTGGTGATCCGTGTCAGCGATAATGGCATCGGCGTGGCGCCGCACATGCTGGGTCAAATTTTTAATATGTTCGTACAGGCCGATACCTCGCTGGAGCGCAGCACGGCGGGCCTGGGCGTGGGACTGTCGCTGGCGCGCCGGCTGGCGGAACTGCATGGCGGCACGATCGTGGCGGAAAGCGCGGGGATCGGGCAGGGCAGCACCATGATCGTAACCCTGCCCGTGATGGCGGCGCCGGACGCGCAACCGGCCGCGCCGCAGCCGGCCGGGACGGCGGGGCGGCGCTTGCGCGTCTTGCTGGCCGACGACAATGTGGATTTCGTCAACAGCATCGCCGTGCTGCTGCGCGGCGCCGGCCACACGGTCCGGGTCTGCCACGACGGCGCGCAGGCGCTGGCGGCGGCCGACGCGTTCCAGCCGGACTACGCTTTCCTCGACATCGGCCTGCCGCGTGTCAATGGCTACGACCTGGCGCGCGGATTGCGCAAGCTGCCGGGCCTGCGCCATACCGTGCTGGTGGCGGTGACCGGGTGGGGCCAGCAAAAAGACCGGATGCTGGCGCTCGATGCGGGATTCACGGCGCACCTGGTCAAGCCGGTGGCGGTGGACCAGATCCTGGCGATCATGGGCGGCAGCCGCGAAGGCCTGCTGC
>JAIENA010000155.1 GCA_019751755.1 Burkholderiaceae bacterium
TCCAGTTCCTGCAGCGAATCGCCAAGCTTCGTCAGCTTGGCTTCGCGCTCCTGGGCGGCAAACAGGTTGGGTTTCATTATGGTGAGATCATCAAGTTTGATGCAATGACATCATGCCATGGCTGGGGAGGTTTTTCGAGGTCCCCGCTACTCTTCGCTTCTCGTTAGGGATGAAAAAAATTTAACTGATGACAACTATTGGTTAATCTTGATGCTAAGATTGATGAATGCAGGGGAAATGTCACCTACGTGCTGGGAGATATTCTTATAGGCCAAGTGAAAGGTTATGTATGATTCGTATGATATCAAGATTTCGTCACTCGCTATCCACTCTTCTATTGTCGCTTCCTTTGGTGCTAATTGGTGGCTGTAATACGGTTTCATACGAGAAAGGTGCCTTATGGTGCAATGACCCATTAAAGTATGAGACCGGCGTACATTTCGATGATCGTCATCTTAATGTTGCTAGAAAGGGATACATCTATGTACTGGCCGCCGCATATGTATTACAAGGAAATAGTGATGAGAGCAAGGATCATTGGTTCAATCTTCCTGCGCGGTTGAAAGAAGTTGATCGTCCAGAGAAAGATACATCAGGCTTTGAGGTGCGTACCTTTGAACTAAGGGCTGTGGCGACTGATCAGGATCCATCAGAGATTATCATTGCTTTTACCGGATCCAATGACAGTGCAGACTGGATATTCACCAACCTTCTTTTTAGCCGCGTTCAATACAATTTAGCACAGGCCTACGTGCACCGAATTGCAAATCGTTATCCAGGGAAGCGATTAGTAGTTACAGGGTTCTCTCTTGGGGCTGCGCTCGCTGGGCATGTTACTAAGGATGAAAAAACAAGTCGCTTTATTCACGAAGCATGGCTCTTCAATCCAAGTCCCAAGCTTTATGCCAATGATAGCTACGACAAGCGAATCTGGATTGGTGCATTACGCGGGGAGGCGCTTCACTATGTGCGGGGCAAGCCAACGCGACTTATTTGGCCAGGTGTGAACCGGATCGGTGCCCCTTGGCAGCAGGATGCTCAAGACTACTATCTTATCTCAGCATTTCCTATCTATGGCCACTATCGGTGGGCGTTAGCGCGGAACATTCTTTTCGTTGCAGACTATGCTCACTTGCAGAATCCGATTGGACCAGTAGATCAGGTTCGAAGGAATGAGCCACGTGAAATTCTGGAAATGTCATCATTTAAGGCATGTGAACGTGAAACTGCTTGGCGCAATCATATTCTGAGTGGACAGCGAGCGGCTCAAGAAGCAGTATCGGAGAAAGCGAAACAGGCTGAAATTGAGGCTAATCCCACGATTTCGAAAGAGTAAATTCGGGATATTCTTGGTTCGAGTCCAGGTTGGGAGCCAAAATATGCAGTACACATGAAGCCCAGCCCTTACCCGGTTGGGCTTTTTTCTTTCTAGGGCCTGTTTATTGGATCCCCGGCAGGTCGTTGCAGGGCAGGTATCCCGAGGGCATGGGGTGGTGTCCGCGTGGCACCTGGGGGGGACTATGCAGGCTGTGGTCGGAATGCAGGAGGGCCTTAGGCAGTTTGGGAACTTGCATCAAATGACTGGGGTAATGAAGGTCCGTTATTGCAACTATGAAATGACGCCAATTGTGATCCCTAATTGTCAAATTAAAGCGCAGGCAAATGATGTTCTCGATGGCAACAAAAAAACCAGGCACCAGTGGATTGGTCATACCTCGGAGATCACCCTTGGGGAGGCTCGGAAAAGGGCCAAGATACCAAAGGCCGAAATTGCATTGGGTAGTGATCCGCACGGTGAGGAACATGCTCGCAAGGCCGTCATCAACTACACGGACTTCTTCAACGACCACTACCTGCCATTCGTAAAGCCGCGTAAGCGCTCGTGGGACCGTAATGAAGAACTGTTCCCACTGCGTATCAAGGACGTCTTCGGCAACAAGCGGCTCAACGAAATCACCCGGCAGCAGATCCAGATCTTTCATGCATCGGTGAAAGATGGCGGATTGTCGGCGGCAAGCGCAGATCACCACCTGAAGTTGATCCGGCATTCGCTGAACTTGGCGGTTGAGTGGAACATGCTGGAGCGGAACCCAGCAGCCGGTATCAAGCAGTTTAACGAAGACAATAAGGTGGAGCATTACCTGAACTACGAAGAGTTGCAGCGCTTGGTGTCGGTGCTCCGGGCAAATGATCCGTCCATGGTGTGTCAGGTTGCATTGTTCTTGTTGTCCACCGGGGCCAGGCTGTCCGAGGCGCTTAACGCGAAGTGGAGTGACATCGATCGGCGTTCGCTGGTGTGGCGTATTCCGGCGACCAATTCGAAATCAAAGCGGATACGTGCAATTCCGTTAAACGATAGCGCTATCGAGGTACTGGACGGCGTTGGCACCGAAGGGAAGTTCGGCTACTTGTTCATCAACCTGCAGACCAAGGAGCGTTTGACGGGGGTGAACAAGGTATGGGGGCGGCTGCGGGTCAAGGCTGGACTGCCACATCTTCGGCTGCATGATCTGCGGCATCAGTTTGCATCGTTCTTGGTGAATGCTGGGCATACCCTATACGCGGTCCAGAAAATACTTGGGCACTCGGATGCGAAAGTGACGGAGCGATATGCACATTTGTCGTCGGCAACGTTGCTTGCGGCGTCTGGTAGTGTATCGGCTGCGATGCGGAGTGCAGGCAAGGTGAACGTGAAGCAGCAGGGTGATGAAGCGGTGACTGAGTAATTGTTGTGAACGGGGCGGTGCTTGTATAGGCCGCCTCGCTGTTTTTGTGTCGAAGGGATGCTGCCGCTGTGATAATTGGTGAGAATTTCATATGGGTAAGATGTTATCCTTCGTATGCGGCTCCCACTGGTCAAAGATGTAAGTGGGCGTGCTACCAATAAACCCAACCAATTTCATAGTATGCAGATATTCATTTCCTGGTCTGGTGAGAAGAGTAAGCAAATCGCGGAAGCATTCAGGCACTGGCTTCCTGACGTTATTCAGTCAGTGCGTCCGTATTTTACTCCTGATGATATAGCCAAAGGTCAGCGGTGGGCTGCAGATATAGCAGATAACTTACATAATAGTCAGTTTGGCTTATTCTTTCTTACCGCCGAAAATTTGACGGCACCATGGCTGTTGTTTGAGGCTGGTGCAGTTTCAAAGGATAGTCGTAATGGAAAGGTGTGCCCACTTTTATTTGGCGTCGAGTCCACTCAGTTGGCTGGTCCACTTCTGCAGTTTCAGGCTACACCTTATTCGCGAGACGAAGTGTTCAAGTTTATGAAAGCTGTGAATGCTGAAACCAATGATCCGCTAAATGAGGTGCAGCTAGCACGAGCTTTTGACCGTTGTTGGGAAGAGCTAGATGATAAGGTCCAAGCTGTGCTAAGTGCCGAAGTACGGGATCAGCGTCCACCCCAACGTACTCTCGCTGATATGGTTGAGGAAACACTCGGAATCGTGCGGAATATGAGCTTGAATCCTAATCCTGCCTCTGACGATGATTCGCTTAATCATTGGTTTGTTCTTTTTCAAAGCACGCTTGAATACTCGCGTGATACATTGCAGATTGCTGAAAATGCAGATCAGTCTGCTGTTTTGGATCAACTCAGAAGGCTGCGTTCTTACTTGAAATTAGTTGCAAATTTGATTATTCCCAAAGTGAAATCCTCAGCAGTTGGTGTAAGTTACACAGCGCAAGTAACCAAGATACTCAAGCAGATTGAAATTCGCATTGAGCAATTGGCCCTGATCCTTGGTGATGACGGACTCTGAGCGCTAGAATTAAAGAGGGTGGATTTTAATATTTATTAAAAACAATGAAAAGAATTACAGCGCTGCCTATTAAAGGGGAGTCCTATCTCTTAGAGTACGTTGAAAAACGCATTCTTATCGATGGTGGATATACTGGTTTATCAATCGCAACTATGCTGAAAAAGCAACTCGGTGAGTTATCTGTTAACCTTGCTGTTGTTGCTTGCACACATAGTGATAATGATCATGCTGGTGGATTGGTAGATTTGCTTGATCAGCCTGGTATAAAAGTATCGGAGTTCTGGCTTCCTGGCTCATGGAAGGAAACAGTAAAAGATCTTGTTGAAAATACTGACTTATTCTATGAGGAGTTGGTAAAAGAAATTAAAGAGGAGCCTATTAGTGAAGATTTTTTTTCCGCTAGGGATGAAGAAATTGATCGTGAAATTTCCAGGATGGTTTCCGATGTTCGTATCCCTGATCAGGATGTTCTGGGTGATGAAGTGCGCACGCTTGGCTTAAATCCTGCGAAAACAAATAGCAGAAGAACGGCTGCTTCCAAAGCTAAGCAAGCTATTCGGAAGATGAGGAAAGCTCCTGGTGTCACAGCTCGCGCATTGGACCTTATTGAAACTGCTGAGCGAATCAGGAAAATTGCATTGTCTGCGAATGATCATGGCGTACCTGTACGATGGTTTGACTATGTTGCTTATTCCAGAGATCGTATTGCAACAGGTGGTGAAGACTTCCTGTTACCTATTAATGCAAAGGAGTTGAGGGAGCCTCCGATATTGCCAGGATTTACATATCGTAGGTTTATTGCACTTTCTCGTGCTAATCGGGAAAGTCTCGTCTTTCTTTCTCCCGGCAATGACGATGATGCTCATATTGATATTATGTTTTGTGGCGACTCGCCGATGGGGGATGGGCCTAGCTATGCAAATTCATTCTTATCCGGGAAAACAACGAATAAACCTTTGGTCGTGACAGCGCCGCATCATGGTGCTGACTCGAATGCAATGGCTTATAGTCATATCGCTGCATTCGGCAACGTGACATTCTGGATACGTGCTGGAGGTAAGCCTACTCATCCGCAGTCGGTTTATCGAGGACTGCCAGGAAATATTCGGACTTGTACACATTGCCATCATAAAAAACTTCCTCTGCAGGCGGTATGTATCACGGACAAATGCGAAAAATTTACTGATCCACAAGCATGGTTGACTGTCAGGTCACACGATTGCATTTGTTAGGACTGGTTACTACTACTTTGCTCTGGTAATGTGTAGGTCTGATGTGGAGCAACCACGTTGCGGCACAGCTAGCGGCAGGTCGGACCCAGTTCGGTGCCGAGCAGCGCAAGCCCTGCCTCGATTCGACTTTTAGCCGGGACGGCACTGGCTGATGCCATAGAGTTTCGGTATCAGGTCGGTGTCTGACAGAGGTCACAGCATGCCCCCAAGAACTCGTTGCAAATCATCAACTTTCCGCTTACCATGCGCCCAGAGCCCCGTTCTGTTAATCCGCAGGTCCCTGGTCCGAGTCCAGGTCGGGGAGCCAGAATACATAAGTGCCCGTGAGAATTCACGGGCCTTTTTCGTATAGGTTTATTCCCCAGATATTACCCAAGTGGGTAATATTCCCAATCCAATCCCCGCTCTTGTGCACCGTCGCTGCCGCCACTCGGCATGCGAGAGGGTAGGCTCAGCCCATGGCGCCCGTGTCAATCGTGTCTTTGCGTACTTTACAGAATAGTTCCATGTGGAAATTTTAGTTGCACGACTTTTGGGCGCAATGCTAATCCAGTATCTCGATCAACGGCATGTAAGCTAAGCATGAAGATGACGGGGTTGGCAGCTCTTTACAAAAGCATGCGTTCGCAGGGTATAGAGAGGACAAAGTTCCGTTACCAGCACAACCACCTCACGTTCGACTGCCTCTTTTTCATAGAAGCCATTTGAGCTGGTCATGGGATGCGTTGGGCATGACTTCGCCATTTATCTTGAGGTGAAGGATGGGCTTCGAGATCATTCCTTTCATTGAGCCCAAATCGACATATTTCGCGCTCCGGGATGCGTTGTTCGATGGGAAAGGAAGTGGAAATAGCCTTGATTTGCGAGAATTCTTCCAAGAGTTCAATCGGAATATTCCGCCACACGCGAGGCCGGGGAGCGAGCCGACGCCGCAAGACATTGCGCGCGCCTATCCAGATATCGAGGAAGCCCGGAAGATCTACTTTTGCGGGGGGCTGGACAATAGCAAGGTTGGTAAAAAAGTGCAGCCCAAAAACCTGGAGAAGACCCGCAGGTTCTTCGGACAGCGTGTTTACGAGTTCGCTTCCAAGCGAAACATGAGCACGAAATGGACCGACACTCCGACAACCATCGGCTTCTACATGCCAGCCTGACCGTGCGAGCAACTGGCGCGCCGCTCCGGTATCGAATATGTTGATCGTTGGAAGGGGGCTTTAATTTGGCTGATGAATGGGAAGCAGCGCCATGTGGCGGAGCACGTCGAGATACAGTTCGACGGTATCGCTCACGTCCCTGTCCGGAAACTTGACCTGCAATCCCTTCAGCGCCGCGAGTTGGCACATCGCCGCGATCCCGAGGGTTTCCTCGATGCGTTCGAATCGGGGGCGCAAGTTGATGCCGATGACCTGTCCTGTGGCTTCGTGGTGCGCTGCCGATTTGCGCAGCGAGTCCCACGTCGGATGCCCTGCCTCGGCGCTAAGGAACCGATAGAGGAGGTACATGTCTCCGACGCCCGCGCCTTTGGCCAACTGCTCCAGTTTCAAATCTGCGACCGGATGCGGCTCCATGTCCTTGATGATCCTCTGGATGTACGCGTCAAGCGGCTCGTCCTCCCGCAGGCCGATACCGTCCTTGAGCGACTGCCGCAGCGTGACATAATGGCGCTTGTACGCTCCGTTCAGCTTGCCTATTATGTCCAGTTCGGGCTTGGCGGCAAGCGCGTAACCGACTATTGCGGCTTCGAGGCCGTTTCTTGCCTGGGCTCTCGCCTCGCACTCCATGCCCGTGCACGCAAGGATGCACGAGGCTTCGAAGCTGGTCGTCGCCTGAGAGAACAGCAGCGCGGAGACTATGGCGCTGGCGTCGTCCGCGCCGAATTCTATTTCCTGCAATCGCATTAGCGACAGGCGGTTGACGTTTATGCACAGCTTCCCGAGCTTCTGGGCAATGTCCGGCCACTCCGGGCGCGTCAGCATTGCGGCGTGCAGGAACGCGTCCCTTGAAAACAGGAACCCGTTCTCAGGCCCTTGCCGCGCGGGATTTTTCGCCAGAGGGAACGTGCGGAACCGGTTGCCCGTGGGCGAAATCGTGAGGGTAATCAGCGCTCCCGCCGCCAGCTCTCTTTCCATCTGCTTGAGCGCGGCAAAAACGTGGTCTTTTAGCCCATCCGGATCCAGATGCCCGTCGCGTACCTGGAGCACGCTGGGCGTGTCTTCCGGCTTAGCGAAAAGTATATGCCGCATGCCGAGGTCCGCGCTCACGACCACGTAGCCGTGCTGCGACGCGTAGGCCAGGATATCGGCACCGTTTGCCCCGGCGGGGCCGACCGCTGACCAGTGCGTCGTCGTCCATTCGGGATTCGCCGCCAGGGTCTCTGCTAGGCTCGTGGGCAGGCTGGGATGGATGAGCAGTTTCATATCGATTGGGCTTGTGCGAGTAGCCCCCATTCTAAGGCTAGAAACGGTTATGTCCATGCCCATCCGCCAAAGCGCAATCGCGGGCCTCGCACGCGGCGCTAAGCGCGTTCCTGGCGTCATCGGACGGCCCTGACGAAGCCGTTTCACTTTCCGCTCACGGCGTTAGTTTCCACTGACGCACTCCCGCCAGGGATCTCGCGCATGTTCGGCATCGCCACGTCCGGCAGCCTCGTCTTGATGTAGACCTCGGTCGTCGTCACGCTGTCGTGCCCGAGAAGGTGCTGGATACGTTCCAGCGGCACGCCAGCGCGGTACATGTCCGTCGCCCCCTTGCCCTGGATGTCGTACAGGCCGAAGTCGGACAGCCCGGCCTTGCGCACGTAGCGTCGGAACATCGCCGCCAAGCCGGAATAGGTGTAGTTCTTCCCTGCGCGCGTGTGGACGAACGTCGGCCACACGGTCTTCGACGCGAGGTGCTCGTCCACCAGCTTCTCCAGGTCGCCTGTGAGCAGGATGTCCACGGTCTACCCCATCTTGCCCTGCCTGATCCGCAGCACGCGAACCTCTCGGCCCTCGTGCTCGACCATCTTGACGTTCTGGATGCCCGCGCCGAGCAGGTCTTTCGGGCGCTGGCACGTGCGGTAGATCAGCGTCATCATGCGCCTGACCGACGGCTCGGCGAGGGCAAAGGCATTCTGGTACTCGTGGTCCTCGATCATCCGCTCGTGTGCCTTCTGGCCGTTCCTGCGCATCGCCTCGCCGTAGTCGCGCCCGAGAGAGACCGGCTTGCCGTCGCGGGGAACGTACCGGAGCCCCCGTGGTGCATGTACACGCGGGGAGGGAGGGCGTGCTTCGAGAAATTGGTTCTTCTGCGGCCCATGTTCGAAAAGTTACTTGTTCTGTGTTCGTCGTATCGCTGCCTCGTTGACCTGCCATCCGCCGAGGTCCGGCGGATCCGACTGCCTCCCCCTTCCATGGAAACCATGCGGCGCTCGAAGTAGGCGGTAGCGACCTTCAGGAGTCAGTCCGCGCCGATCTCGAAGATCCAACGGCGGTCTCGCAGTCAGCGGATCTGGGCTGCTGGCTGCGTACGACCTGTTAGGTTGCCAAGATCTTCGGAGGGAACGGTTAGCATAGCGTTGCGAGTTAATAATTTTATGAAATATATTCACAATTATATTTACTTGCAAATAAAAGTTCATGAATTCATGAACCATTTACAGAAATTTGTGCGTTGCTTTCTTCCCGGAATGCCTATAATTTGCCCATGAGCTACGAAGAATTTCTACGACAAATTGGCAAGGCGGGGCTGAAGCTCCATGAGTTCGCGACACTCATGGATATGAGCCACGTGTCGATCAGCAACTATAGGAAAAAGGGCGAGGTGCCGAGGCACCTCGCGATGATTGCCGCGCTGCTGGGTGAAATGGCAGAGCGTGGGGTCGATTACCGAGCAGTCTTGGCGAAGCTCGACTTGACGCCGAAAAGAACAAGGGAGCCTGTTGCTCCGCCCGGCGGGGGCGACGCGGACGGATAGGGCGCCGAATGCCGTCCGACAGCTAGGGCGGCAGCTTTTCCCCGATATCACTACTCGATGAACGGATTAACATGTCCAAGGCGCTTATCGAATACCGGCAGTTCTTGAAAAAAGAGCAGACTACGCTTTCGGACTTCGAGAAGAGGCTGGCGCGGCTTATCCTCGACAACTTCCCAGAGGTGGAGGCCTGCGGCACCGCCGCCGGAAAAAGGGGGAAGCTGATCGCCAAACTTGTTGAGGCCGCAGGCGACCGCGCGCCGGATGACCTGAGCGCCGATGTGAATGTTGCCATTGAGAACCTAGATCAGGTTACGCGCCTTACCAGCATCAGGGTGGAAAACTTTCGAGGCTTCTCATCGGCGCAGACGCTTGAGTTCAAAAATCCCTACACGTTCGTCTACGGACCGAACGGCACTGGGAAGTCCAGCCTCTGCGAGGCCTTGGAGTTTGGCTTGTTGGGATCGATAAACGAAGCCAGCGCGAAAAGGATAGACGTAGCGGCATACATCAGGAACTCGATCACGGGCAAATCGAGCTTGCCTGTACTGCTGGGGGAGACTACCGACGGCAAGAAGGATGCAGTCGTCCAAGCGGACTCGAAACGTTACGAATTCTGTTTTGTCGAGAAAAACCGGATCGATGGTTTTGCGCGCGTCGCGGCGAACACGACGACCGCACAGCAGGCCAGGCTGGCCGCCTTGTTCGGACTAGACGAGTTCAACACGTTCTCGACCCAGTTCAACGACCATTTCGAAAACTATCTCGACTGCACGGGAAAAAGGAGCAAGGAGCTTGCGGACAAGGAAAAGCTGATCGCAGGCCAAAAGGCGATCTTGGCGCAACTCCCGGAAAAGGAGGCCGAGTTCAAGGCAAGGCGGGACACCATCCTGCTGATACATCCTGAGGGAAAGACGCTGGACGAGGTCAAGGAATGGATTTCCGGTACCGATGGCAATGGTGGCGCGGTGAAGGCAAACCACGCCGAGATCGCCCGCCTCAACGCCTTGAAGCGTGTCCAGGATCCCGGCATCGACGCTATCATAGGCGAGGTAGGCGCGCTCTCCGAACTGATCCGGGAACGAAAGGCGGCGAAGTTGGCATTGTCGGAATACAAGGACCAACTTTCCCTGGGCGAGCTGTACTCCGCTATCTTGAAGAACCGTGAGAAGACCGGCGACAACTGCCCAGCGTGCGAATCCCCGCTGTACGAGGATGGCCGACTTCTGGTGCCGGTTGACCCCTATGACAATGCCACGGAAAAGCTTAGGCGGTTCGACGTGGCGCTCAAGCAAGAGGTCGGCATCAAGGCTGTCACCAGCCAGCTCGACGAGCGCTGGCCGAAGCTTTCTTCCAAAGTCGAGAACTTGCCGCAAACGGCTGCGCTGGCCTTATTTCCGAAGAAAGCCGAATTGGAAAAGCTCAGGGCCGCGTCCGAGGCTGTAACGAACTCCAGAACCCTGGAGGATGCATTGGCATTGCTTACTGCGGAGGCTGGCCTTCTGAGGGAAATCAAAAGCGCCATTGTTGCATTTAACGAGGTGGTCGGAGGCTCGCCAGCAGAGGTGAAGAAACTGGAGGAACAGAACGCCGCGCTTGCAAAGATCCTTGAAGAGATCATCGCGATAAAGGCTACGGAGAAACTGAACGCGGAAAGCGCAAGCGCTGCGGCTTCCTCGATCGAAAAGTTCAACGAGGAAAACGAGGCGCTTATCAAACAGGCGCAGGCAGAGAAGCCCGTCGTTGAACGCAACATGAAATTCCTTGTCGCGTACGAATCATTTAGAGACAGGCTGCTGAAGTACAACAGCGGCCTTCCGTTAGTGTTGGCCGCCGAGCTGAACGAGAGGGCGCTCAAGTTCTATAACGCGATTAACAAGCATGACCATGTTTCGGACCGGCTCAGGGCGCTGTCCTTGCCGACTGCGACCGGAAAGAAGATCGAGATCGAATATACGAGCGGGCAGAAGTGCGATGCGCTTCATGTCCTTAGTGAGGGGCACATCCGCTGCCTGGGACTCTCGATACTGCTTGCGAAGATAGTCCGCGATGGCCTTCCGTTCCTGATTTTCGACGACGTGGTCAACTCCATAGACGACGAGCACCGTAGCGGGATAGTGGACCTCCTGCTGGGCGATGAAGAGATCCGGAAACGGCAACTGATAATCACAACCCATGGCGAGGACTTCGTGAAACGCCTCGAGAACGCCGTTCCAAAGGCCGACTACAAGACGGCTGTTTGCCGGATAGACTTTCTCGTTCCCGTGGATTCGAAGAAGATTCTGGTACGACTCGATTCGCCAAGGCACTATTTAGTCGTTGCGGAGAGGAGCTTCGAGGAGGGGCGCGTGCGCGATTGTCTGAGCTACGTCCGAAAGTCCTTCGAAGAACTCCTCAACCGCCTTTGGAAGAAAATCGGCAACAAGAGCCATTCCGTGCAGATACAGCTGGGATTGCGCGGACCAGGCGGATCGCCAGACCTGATGACCCTGGCGAACGGCTTGCACGCGTTCCTTTCGAAAAAGGATGTGACGGTATTCCAGGGCGTTATTCCGTCGCTTGCTCAGATGATAGGCCGGGAACGCACCCATGCCGTCGAGTGGGCCTACCTCAACAAGGGCACTCACGAAGAGGGGCGGGACGAGGAATTCGATGCTCCGCTGGTGAGGGAAATGCTTGCAGCAGTGATGGAGATCGATGCCGCCATCGAGGCCGATGGAAAAGTTCCGGTCGCGCAGGCACAAGCCGCGACCGGATAGATGCGGAGCTGTTCGGTGGGGTTACCGTTGCCTTGCTCGGTTGCGTAACCGCTGACGGAGCTGCTTCACGTACTGGCTGTCCACGATATCGTTGGCATCCAGGTCCAGCGCGCAATTTACGATGGATGCAAGGGCGCCGTCGGTTACTTTGAAATTGTTTGGCAAATGTCCACAATTGCGAACGGTATTCGTTTCGATGGCGGCGAGCAGCGCCTTGAAGAAATCAGTCAGGGAGTGGCGCGTGCCATTGGTCGCAGCGGCTGTCAATGGATCCGATGCCCTCAGTTCGCTGGCATCGGCATCGGATGCCAGCTCTTGCACAAAATCACCCAGTGTCGGCCAGTACTTCAGGTCGAACTGCGTACTGAGGGCATCAAGGCGCTCCTGTACGCGTACCGTAAACAGATGGTTGTCCCTGGCAGCTGCGCCAATCACGTCACAGACATGGTAGTGCGTATCGCTGCTGAACCCTGACGTGTCGTGCAGATCGGAGCGCTGCCGAAGCATAGCTGCCAGTTCGGCTGCTGTCCTAGCAATTTGGCCGTTGACTTTCTCCAGCTCGTTACGCGCGGCGCGGGCCTGCCTGATTTTTTCCGGGTTCCAAAACGCCGCAGTGCTTAAGATCAGCCCGATAAAGACATGGAGCGCCCCAGGGTACGGGATGAGCTTGCTGTGCAATTCGTCGTACGCGTCCGTGAGTTCGATGTGCCGAGCGAGGAGCCTGTCCGCAACCGCATTTTCGCTGGCAAGGATGCCGCGCTCTATGTTGTAGCGCTTCTCTTCATTGAGAATGTCTTCGCAGACTTGCTTTGAATTGGTACGTTCAGGGGCATTCATGGGTCTTGTCCTCGATATTGGAGATGCCTGGCAGCTTAGCCGTGAACGCTGGCCTTGTCGGTACCTCAACGCTGGCGATGGGGCGCCTGCTCGGATACTTCTTATTTGTCGCGTTGGCCGGCACCGCCTTCCTGCAGTCCGCTTTTCACTTAGGGAATGGATTCTGTCTTGCTGACGCCAGAAGCATCAAACCGTTGCCCCGACGCTCAGCGAGCTCCGCATTGAATACTTCCCTTGAAAGGCCGGGAGTCGTTCGGCAAAGAATTTCTCCCGGTCCTGCAGGTGCGTTCGGTCCCCGTGAAGCGCCGCCTCTACCTTTGGCATCATGTCGAACATCGCGAGCATGCTTACCAAGTCGCTCTCGCATACCGCAGGAAACCGCTGAGTCCGCATTCCGGTGCTGACCTCTATGACACTAGCGGCGTCGAACACGAGCCAGGAAAGGCAGCGATATGTGCCGCTGCTGTCGATGCCGACGATATGGGACGGCACGCTTTGGCCTATCGAACCTGCTGCGTGCAGCTTCTGAAGCGATAGCTGTATGTCCAGGGAAATCCAGTAGGGCCATTTCTTTCCCTTTCCGTTCCCGCCGGCCGAATAGAAGGAAGCCATGTCGAACGGTTCGTCGTAGGGGATATGCCCGGCCTGCTGGGCTTCGTTGAACGCTTTTTCGAGAAACCACGCCTCCACGAAATACGTCAGCAGGTCCAAGCCCCGGTACGTTTTGGAAAGGTAGTTCGAATTTATTCTCAGGAGTGGATGGTCGAAATGATCGCACAGCTCGTTCTTCATATTGTCGCGATGCCTTTGGATTTCGCTAGTCTTATGAAGGGGGCCGTCGAACTCCACGCTGAATAAGGGGTCGTAGTTTTCCGCCGTTACCACGAAATCGAAGTGTGACCGAAGCCCGAAGCTGAAGTGTTCCGACGCTACCCCGCTGCCTTCGAGCCGGAGCACGTCCGCTACCCTGACCTTCGGGAAGACTTTGGCGCCATTCTCTCGGCACGCGTGGCAAAGTGCCTCGTATGTAACTTCCTCGTAGCCATTGAGCAGACGTTGGTTCATGTGAGTCATATCAGGGTTTGGAGAAGCATTGTTGGACGGTAGCGATTTTCGCATATCTCTCGGCGTCGCAAGTTACTGGGTCCGCCGCAAATTGCTATGTAGCGTCACGTGAGGGATGTCCAAATTCCTGGCTGCGGCGCGCATGGAATGCCCGAGCGCCATCAGCTCTTTGGCTGACTCCAGTTTTTCCGGTGCGATCTTGCAGCGCTGACCTCCAGTCCGTCAGCGGTCGCGGGCCGCAGCGAGTCCGGCACCGGTACGCTCACGTAACTCGTCTCTCTCCATCTCGGCGAAGCTTGCCATGACGTTAAAGAAGAACCTGCCTGCCGCCGTTCCGGTACCGAAGGAGTCGGTCACGCTTCGCAGGTGGACCTTGCGCGCGCTAAGTTCTCAGGCGAGCCTGAGCATTCAGCCGAGGGTGTCCAAAGCTCGGCGAGCGCGTTCGGTGCACCTTGGCAAACGGTACCTAGGATAACGGACGCAGTTTTCCAAGCAAACGAGCACTGCCGTTCAGGCTCGTGTTGCGATGCCGGTCAGCCACTTCGCCCCGGCGAGGTACGGATGGCATGGGACGGCAGGTAGTACTCCGCGACGGGGCGCTTCCGTCCTACGACACGAACGAGCTTCGACCTGATTGGCCACCCGAGGCGCTTCAATACGTGTATCGCGGCGGCCAGCCGCCAGTTGTCCGGCAGCCAGTCTGCCTGCCGGGACCGACCTTTGCTGAGCAATGCGCAGAGCACCGCGTGCGCTTGAGTCCCGATGTTCGGAAACTGCGCTGGAAACATCGTTTCGAATAGATCGAGCTGAGCTGGTCGTTGTGGAGTGGCAATCATTTTTCACCTTTGGATAAGAGATGAAAGGATTGTCTGTCCGCAACCGTCACCGCCCGCAACCGTCATCCCTCTCCGACTTTCGGTGACGGTCAGCCATCTTCTCCAATTTGCTTGGCGTCGCGCAGGCGTTGCCACGCCTTGTCGAACGCGGTTCTCGACGGGAGGATCTGTGTGTTCGGCCGCGCAATCTTCCAAATCTTGGCTTTTACTCCCGAATGCCCGTTCTCCTGCCGGGGAAGCCTTTGGGGATCGAGCTCGTTCGTCCGGATGCATTGCAAGATCAGCTCTTCCTGACGGAGCGCCTTCGGCTTGTGCGGTTCGGGCACGACGGCAGCAGCAGCATGGCGGGGGGGCTCCCGACTGCCCACTTCGTCAACCCACTTTTTCCAGTCTGCCAGCCAGGAGTGTATTTTCAGTCCCCGGTTCCTGGCGTACGTGATCCATTCCTTCAGCGTCTTCGGCCCGCCTGCGCCCCCGAACGTGAACAGGAGTCTCTTGAAGTCATCCGGCCCC
>JAIENA010000261.1 GCA_019751755.1 Burkholderiaceae bacterium
CCGATGATAGTGCTGCAACCAGTGTGAAAGTAGGTTATCGTCAGGCTAGTTATATAGAAAAACCCCGCTGAGTTAGTTCTTGGCGGGGTTTTTTGCATTTGAAATGCGAAAAATGGAACCTTTGCACTTACGCCAGGCGACGATCGCTGACCTGGCTGAAATCATGCGCCTGGAACAGGCCGGCTTTGCCGCCGCGATCCAGGAAAGCGCCGCGACTTTCTCTGAACGGCTGGCCGCCGGTGGCGAGGGCTGTTGGGTCCTGGCCGCTCCCGATCAGCGCTTGTTCGGCTATTTGTGCGCCGAGTTCTGGCGCTATCAAGCCGACGTGGCGGCCGAACGCTTTGCGCGCGACCACAGCGCCGCCGAGACGCATTGCGCCGACGGCGAAGAAATCTATGTGTCGTCGATGGTGGTCGATCCGGTCTTGCGCGGCAGTGGCTGGGGCAGCCGCCTGTTCCATGGCGCGCTCGATGCCATGCGGGCACGGCACTGCCAGTTGCGCAGCGCGATCCTGATTGTGCATCCGGAATGGCTGGGCGCGCGCCAGATCTACCGCCGCGCCGGCTTTACAGAAATCGGCACCGTGCCGGCGTATTTTGCCGCGCCCGACGGCGCCTCCCATGCCGCCATCATCATGCGCCGCGAAGACCGCGATGGTGGCGCCATGGCGGCATCAGCTCCCGGTGCCACGCCTGACGATGGTGACCTGATGCGGCTACAATATCCGCATGCGCCTGCTGATCATTGAAGATAACCCCGATATCGTTGCCAACCTGTACGCATTCCTTGAGCCGAGGGGCTATACGCTTGATTCGGCGCCGAACGGTTATACGGGGCTGGGACTGGCAACCCAGCATCAATATGACGCGGTGGTGCTCGATGTCATGCTGCCAGGCCTGAACGGCGTGGAACTGTGCCAGAAGCTGCGCAATGAATTGCACCTCTCGACGCCCGTCATCATGCTGACGGCGCGCGATACGCTGTCCGACAAGGCGGCCGGCTTTGATGCCGGCGCCGACGATTACCTGGTCAAACCGTTTTCACTGCAAGAGCTGGAAATGCGGCTCAAGGCGCTGGTGCGCCGCGCGCGCGGCGCGGGGCAGGGCACGACCATACTGCGCGTGGGCGACCTGGTGTTTGACACCAGCACCTATACCGCGACGCGGGCCGGCAAGCCGCTGGTGCTGACGCGCACCGGCTTTGTGCTGCTGCGCTGCCTGATGCGTGAGGCACCACGACTGGTCTCGCGCGACACGCTCGAGCATGCGGTATGGGGCGACGACCGCCCCGACAGCGATGCGCTGCGCACCCACCTGCATGCACTGCGCCAGGCGCTCGACAAACCCTTCCCGTTCGCCATGCTGCGCACGGTGTCGGGCATCGGCTACAAGCTGCTGTCGCCAAGCGACGAGCCTGGCGCTTCCTGATGGCGCGCGCCATGGAAAGCCTGAAACGCCGTGTCGCCATCGGCTATACCCTGTATGCGCTGGGCTTCGCGTTGTTCTTTACGGCGATTGTCGCGCTGGCGGTGGAAGGCATCGAATCGCACTTGGTCGATAGCCGTCTGCGCGATGTCGAAGTCTGGGCGGCGCCACGCAGCCTGGCCGGATTGCCGGTGGAAATGCCGGCCGGCCTGAGCTTCCACCGGGGCGCCGATATCCCGCGTTCGCTGCGCGGTCTGGCGGCAGGCTTGCAGGAAAAAAAAGTGGACGGGGTCAGCCTGCACATTCTGGCCGGCAGCGATACGCATGGCGATTACGTGGTGGTCGACCATACCAGCGATTATGAAAAAGTCGAGTTGCTGGTGTATTCGATGTTTGCCGTCAGCGTGGTCGGCTTCCTGGCGTTTTCCTGGTTCCTGGGCGGCTATATGGCGCGCCGTCTGGTGACGCCGGTGGAAGAACTGGCCGCCGCCATACGCGGCAACGCCACGGCGTTGCCGTTGCAGGAGCGGCGCGATGAACTGGGCATGCTGGCCCGCGCATTCGCCGCCCACACCGACGAATTGCGCGCCGTGCTCGAACGCGAGCGATTTTTCACGGGGGACGTCAGCCATGAATTACGCAGCCCCCTGACCGTCATTATGGGCGCCGCCGAAGTGCTGATGGCCAACGGCGGCAGCCCCGCCACGCTGGCGGCGGCCGAGCGTATTTACCGGGCCGCGCAGGAGGCCGCCGGCTGCGTCAATGTGCTGCTGCTGCTGGCGCGCGCACCGGACCTGGCGCAAATGGATGAAGTGGATATGGACAGCGTGGCAAGGCGCGAAGTGGACACGTACCGGCCCCTGCTGGCCAACCGCGCCGTGCGGCTGCGCTATGAGGGCGACGCGCCGTTTGGGGTGCGTGCGCCGCGCGAGCTGTGCGTCGCCGTGGTCGGCAATCTGGTGCGTAATGCCTGCCAGTACACGCAGCACGGCGACATCGTGGTACGGCTCGCCGACCGGCGCGTGATTGTTGAAGACAGCGGGCCTGGCTTGCCGGCCGCCGTACGTGCGGCGCTGGCGGGGCAGGCGGCGGCACCGCCTTCGAGCGCCTCGGCCGGGACCGGCCTCGGGCTGGCGCTGGTGCGGCGTATCTGTTGTTACCTGGGCGCGACGCTGGAATTGCAGGACCGTCCCGGTGGTGGCAGCATATTTACGATTGAATTTCCCAAATTTAACGATTCCTTAACGCAAACCTGACGGGAACTTTAACGGCGGCACGCTATCTTGCAAAATAGCGCTCTTTTTTGCGCAAGATCAACATGGATAGTTACGTGAGCTTTTCTCCCCGCATCAGCGCCCCCCTGTTTACCGTCGCAACCTCATCGTTCCTCGTACTGGCCTATAACCAGGCATTCTGGGAGCGCTTCCTGCAAGCCATCGGTGGTGTTAGCCTGGCCAACCTGCCGTTGCTGGCGGCGACCTTTGCGCTGCTGGTGCTGGTGTTTAACGCCTGTCTTAGCCTGGTGAATTTCAAGCCGGTCATCAAGCCGGTCGTGATGGTATTGCTGGTCATGACCTCGGCCGCGGCGTTCTTCATGGACCAGTATGGCATCCAGATCGACAAAGCCATGGTGCAAAACGTGGTGGAAACCGATACCAGGGAGGCCGGGGAATTATTGAGCGTGAGGATGGTGTCCACCATTGTCTTCCTGGGCATTGTGCCGGCGCTGCTGGTGGCGCGGCTGCAGCTGATTTACAAGGGCGGCCCTGGCCGGCGCATCCTGCTCAATGGCGGCATGGTGCTGGGATCGTTGGCGCTGGCGGCCGCCATCCTGATGCTGTTTTTTAAGAGCTATGCGCCGACGTTCCGTGAACACCGCGAATTGCGCTTCCTGCTGACGCCCACCAACTACATCCAGGCCGTCAATGGTTTCATCAAGCAAAAGCTGGCCCGTCCCACCGTGGTGGCGCCGCTGGGCCGTGACGCGGCGCGTGGTGTCACATGGGCCGGACAGCAGCGTCGCACGGTCACGGTGGTGGTGGTGGGCGAGACCGCACGCTCAATGAATTTCTCGCTGAACGGCTATCCGCGTGTGACCAATCCGCGCCTGGCGCAGCGCACCGACCTGATCAATTTCAATAATGTGTCGTCGTGCGGCACCGCCACGGCGGTGTCCCTGCCGTGTGTGTTCTCCTCGCTGGGCCGTGAAAATTATTCCGACGGCAAGGCGCAAAGCCAGGAAGGCCTGCTCGACGTGCTGCGCCATGCCGGTCTCGACGTGATGTGGATTGACAATAACTCGGGGTGCAAGGGGGCCTGCGCACGGGTCGGTTACGAAGATATTTCGCAGCCGGTGGCGGGCGACCCGCTGTGCAATGCCGACGAGTGCTATGACGAGAAGCTGTTGCAGTCGTTGCCGGAGCGGATCCGCAATGCGAAAAACGACCTGGTGATCGTGCTGCACCAGAAGGGCAGCCATGGTCCGGCCTATTGGAAGCGATATCCGGCCGCCTTTGGCCAATTCGGCCCCGTGTGCCAGACCAATGACCTGGAGAAGTGCAGCCGAGAACAAATCATGGCGGCCTATGACAACACCATCTTGTACACCGACTATGTGCTCGACAAAGCCATCGGCATCTTGCAGCAGGTCGGCGCGGAAGCGAAGGTCGATACCGCACTGATGTATTTCTCCGACCATGGCGAATCGCTGGGCGAAAAGAACATGTATCTACATGGCGCCCCTTACATCATTTCGCCGCCGGAACAGCGCAGCGTGCCGTTGATGCTGTGGATGTCGGGCCAATATGCGGATCGCTTCAAGATTAATCGCGAGTGTGTGGCGGCGCGCGCGGGCCAGCCGTTCTCGCACGACAATGTGTTCCATTCGGTGCTGGGCATGCTCGACATCAGCACCGCGGTCTACAACCCGGCGCTGGATCTGTTCAATG
Organism: Burkholderiaceae bacterium; assembly: GCA_019751755.1. Lineage (GTDB taxonomy): Bacteria > Pseudomonadota > Gammaproteobacteria > Burkholderiales > Burkholderiaceae_D > Rugamonas. The sequence goes on from JAIENA010000261.1 coordinate 4,373, forward strand.
CCTGCACTCATGGCTGACGCGCTGCTGTCCGGTAAGGCGCTGCGCCGTCTGGCCATCGCGCTGGTGCTGGCGGCGCTCTTGATCTTGCTGCAGGGCCATAGCGGGCTCGATCTGTGGCTGGCCGACGCCATGTTCGATTTCCAGTCCCATACCTTCCCATGGCAGCATGCATGGCTGACCGAGCGGTTCGGCCATGGCATCCTGAAAGTGGTGTTGACGGCATTGGGCGCGCTGCCGGTGGTGGTGGTGCTGTGGGATGCGCTGCGGCGTGGCCGCATTCTGGGACCGTGGTGGCAATTGCGGCTACGGCTGCTGGCGCTGTGCACCGTGTTGATTCCGCTGGTCGTGTCGCTGCTGAAGCGGGCCAGCCACTCGCATTGCCCATGGGATCTGGCGCGCTATGGCGGCGATCAGCCGTATTACCGGCTGCTGGAGCAGATGCCGCGCTGGGTCGAGGCCGGGCACTGCCTGCCGGGCGGCCATGCGTCGAGCGCCTTGTGGCTGGTGGGACTGGCCGTGTTCTGGCTGCCGCATGACGTGCGCCGGGCAGCGCAGGTGGCCGGCTGGGCGCTGGCGCTGGGTGGGCTCGTAGGCTGGATGCAACAACTGCGGGGGGCCCATTTCCTCAGCCATACGCTGTGGTCGATATGGATTGCCGCCGCGATCTTGCTGGCGTTGTTGGCGGCGCAGGACGCATGGCGGCGTGCCGGCGTTGCACGCCGGGCGGCGGCACGGCAAGGCGTTGCAAATTGATGGCGCTGGCTCTGGGCAAGCCGGGGAGTTGAGTTGTATTATTCATCATTGCATCTTAATTATGAGATGCTGGATGCTAGCTACTTTTCAACTAAAAGGTGTTTCCCATGTCAGCAAATAAATATCGCCTGGTTACCCGCAGCGATTTCGATGGACTGGTCTGCGCGGTGCTCTTGAAGCACCTGGACATGATCGACGATATCCTGTTCGTGCACCCTAAGGATATGCAGGACGGAAAAATCGCCGTTAGCGACCGGGATATCACCACCAATTTGCCCTACGCCGCCGGCGTTCATCTGGCGTTCGACCACCACCTGTCGGAAACCATCCGCAACACCGGTGAGCGCACCAATCACATCATCCACCCGAGCGCCCCGTCGGCGGCGCGCGTTGTCTACGATTACTACGGCGGCCGCGCGGCCTTCCCGGCTTCGTGGGACGACATGATGGCGGCTGTGGACAAGGGTGATTCGGCACGCTTCAACCGCGAAGAAGTGCTGGACCCGCAAGGCTGGGATTTGCTGAACTTCCTGATGGATGCGCGTACCGGTCTGGGCCGTTTCCGCGACTTCCGCATCTCGAACTACAACCTGATGATGGATTTGATTGATTATTGCCGCAATCACACCATCGCGGAAATCATGGACTTGCCGGACGTGAAAGAGCGCAAGGACCTGTACTTCGACCATGCTGAAAAGTGCAAGGAACAAATCCAGCGCTGCGCCACCGTGCATAAAAACCTGGTGGTGCTGGACTTGCGCAACGAAGAAACCATTTTCGCAGGCAACCGTTTCATTATTTACGCGCTGTACCCGGACACCAATATTTCGATCCACGTGCTGTGGGGCCTGAAAAACCAGAACACCGTGTTTGCGACCGGCAAATCAATCCTCAACCGCACGTCGAACACCAACATTGGTGCGCTGATGCTGGAATACGGCGGTGGCGGCCACGAAAATGCGGGCACCTGCCAGGTTGACAATGAAATGGCGGAAGACGTATTGGGGGCGCTGATCCAGCGCATTACCAGCGAAGGCTGATGCATAAAAAAACGGCGCATAATTTTGCGCCGTTTTTTTTCATCTAATTGCAAAGGAATTAGAATTCTTTCTCAGGTAAGGCAATAGTATTGTCGGTGCTGAACTGGTAGTCCTTGAACACGTGTTCCGCGCTCAGCAGCTGGTAGTCGCCGTTCGGCAGCTTGTACGACGTGTCCTTGAGGCGATAGGTGTAGTGGCCGCAGGTCCAGCAATTGAAGTTGCGCATGTGCGTGCACAGGCAGGTCTTGTCCACGATGGAAATGCCCTTGTCGCTGCCATTGTTGGCCAGCACTTCGCGGTTGTACGAATTGATGTACGCGCAATTGCCCGACGCATCGAGCAAATAGCCATACGATTCGCAGCCCGGACGGATGCCGGCGCCGATGGCTGGCGTGCTTTTCAGCATACGCATCGGATAGCCGGTCGGCGACACGCCGTTGACGATGATGTCTTCTTCGCTGGCCTTGAAGTATTCCTGCTTGACCTTGTCCGGCAAGCCGCATTCCTTGGTGACGGTGAAGCGGGTCGCCACTTGCACACCGGCTGCGCCCATTTCCAGCAACGAGACCGCGTCGCTGCCGGTGAACACGCCGCCGGCGGCGATCACAGGAACCTCGAGTCCTTCTTTTTTCAGGTAATCGAGCACTTCCTGCGTGATCACGTGCAGGTCGAAGTCTTTCCAGTCTTCCGGGCCAAAGCCGAGGTGGCCGCCGGCCAGCGGACCTTCGACGATCACGTAATCGGGCAGGCGATTGAGCTTGGCGTTTTTACGCAGGAAAATCTGCAGCGCGCGCACCGACGACACGATGATGCCCAGCTTGGCTTCACGGAAGCGCGGGTGGTCCGCCATCAGCGCGAACGAGCCGAAGTGCAGGCCGGCCGACAGGGTAATGCCGTCAATGCCGGCGTCCAGCGCCGCGTTCAGGCGCGTGCGCAGGGTTTCCTTCGGACCATTCATGGTCAGCTTTTCCATGCAGTTCACGAAGATCAGGCCGGGACCCTGCTTCGCTTCCATGGTGCGGCCGATGTGCAGGCGCTGCGCTTCGGCCAGGCGCTCCAGGTCGAACTGCACGCTGGATTTGTCCATGTTCAGGATGTTGTGCTTGTAGAGCTTGGTCTTATCCTTGACGAAGGTGGTGTCGAAGCGGCGGTCCGACACGTCTTCCACCATGGCGTCCGAGATATGCCCGATGCCGCCCAGACGGGCCGCTTCCAGCGCCAGTCCGGCGGTGGAAATGTCTACGCCCATGCCGCCGATCATGATGGGCACATATTCCTTGTCGCCTAAACGCAGGCGGAAGTCGTCAACTCGTTTCATTACTGTCCTTAAACTACGTGAAGCAGCAGGGCCGGGCACAATGCCTGCGCCCCGCTTAACGGTACATGGGGTGAAGCTGTCAGGGCTTAGTCGCGGAAGTTGTTGAATTCCAGCGGGGTGTCCGGAACATCTTTACGCAGCAGTTGCATGGCGGCCTGCAGGTCGTCGCGCTTGGCGCCCGTGACACGCACGGTCTCACCCTGGATGCTGGCTTGCACCTTCATCTTGCTTTCCTTGATGACCTTGGTGATTTTTTTTGCGGTGTCGCTGTCCAGGCCATTCTTGACCTTGATGACTTGCTTGACCTTGTCGCCACCGATTTTCTCGATCTTGCCTTCGTCGAGGAAGCGCACGTCCACTTTGCGCTTGGCCAGCTTGTTGGTCAGCACGTCACGGACCTGGCTCAGCTGGAAGTCGGAATCCGCAAACGCGGTCAAGTCATTTTCTTTTTGTTCGACGCGGGCATCGCTGCCCTTGAAGTCGAAACGGGTGGTGATTTCCTTGTTGGCCTGATCGACGGCATTACGCACTTCGATCATGTCGGCTTCGGAGACTACATCAAACGACGGCATGTTCATTCCTTTAATATTAATGCTTCAGCAATACAGCTGCTGCAAAGATGTGCCATTTTAACGGACAACGGCACGAACGCTCGGTCGTTTTTGGCGGGTTGGCACTATAATTGACCAAAATACTCGGTCAGCCATGCAAGTAAATCTCCCAATCGTCACCCAATTCCCTCTTACGTCACTCAACACTTTTGGCATTGCCGCCCACGCAGCACGCTATCTGCGGGTGGAGTCCGCGACGCAATTGCAGGCCGCGCTGGCCGATCCGGCGCTGGCCGCCTTGCCGCGTCTGGTGCTGGGCGGCGGCAGTAATGTGCTGCTGACCGGGGATGTCAACGCCCTGGTGCTGCACATGGCGCTGCTCGGGCGGGAAATACTGGCCGGCACGGCCACCCACCACCACGTGCGCGCCGCCGCCGGTGAAAACTGGCATGGGTTTGTCCAGTGGACGCTGGAGCAGGGCATGCCGGGCCTGGAAAACCTGTCACTGATCCCCGGTACCGTGGGCGCGGCGCCGATCCAAAACATTGGCGCGTATGGCGCGGAAACCAAGGATTATTTCCACAGCCTGACCGCCTTCGATCCCGCCACCGGGCAAAGCGTGACGATGGCGCGCGATGCCTGCCGCTTTGGCTACCGTGACAGCATTTTCAAGCAGGAGGCGGGGCGCGGGCTGATCATCATCGACGTCACCTTCGCCCTGCCGAAAGCGTGGACGCCGAACCTGCGTTACGCGGAATTGGCGCAGGCGCTGGCGGCGCAGGGCATCACGCAACCGACCGCGCGCGAGGTGGCCGATAGCGTGATCGCGGTACGCCGCCGCAAGTTGCCGGACCCGGCCGAGATCGGCAATGCGGGCAGTTTCTTCAAAAATCCGGTGGTGCCGGCGGCCGCTTGCGAGCGTTTGCTGGCGCAATTCCCCACGCTGGTGCACCACCGTCAGCCGGATGGTTCGGAAAAGCTGGCGGCGGGCTGGCTGATCGACCAGTGCGGCTGGAAGGGGCGCTCGCTGGGCCAGGCCGGCGTCTATGAAAAGCAGGCGCTGGTGCTGGTGAACCGCGGTGGGGCGAGTGGGGCGGAGGTGCTGGCGCTGGCGCGCGCGATCCAGGCCGACGTGCAGCAGCGCTTTGGTGTGATGCTGGAGGCGGAGCCGGTGTTGGTGTGATGTCGCGCAAGATCGTTGCGCATACCGTTAGCGCATACCGGCCCGACTGTATCGGCTCGGCTCAGTCCGTCAATTCCGGGGCAGCGCAAACCTGATTGCGGCCGCCGTGCTTGGCCGCATACAGCGCCTTGTCCGCCATCGCAATCAATGCTTCCACACTCGATTCCGGCGTCGGAATGATGCTGGCGACACCGACCGACATGGTCACCACGCCATGGGGCGAACCGACGTGCGCGATGCGCCGCTGTTCCAGGTGGCGCACACAATCCTCTGCCACGCTCAGGGCGCCGGACAGCGGTGTATCGGGCAGGACGATGGCAAATTCCTCACCACCATAACGGGCCGCCAGGTCGGCCGGGCGTTTCAAATGCCCGGTCATCACGGCGGCGGCTTTTTTCAGGCACAGGTCGCCGCTGAGATGGCCATAGGCATCGTTGTACAGCTTGAAGCAGTCGATATCGCACATCAGTAGCGACAGCGGTTGGCGATCGCGCTGCGCCCGTTGCCATTCGACGCGCATCGTGTCATCGAAGTGGCGGCGGTTGGCGATGCCGGTCAGGCTGTCGAGCGCGGCGAGTTTTTGCAGTTCAATGTTGGCGTCGGCCAGCTGTTTCTGGCTTTCGCGCAGGAAGCGGAACGCCTGGTCGCGCTGCAAGCGGCTGATGTGGGCATTCGAGTGGTAGCGCACTCGGGCCAGCAACTCCAGCTTGTCGGGCAATTTGACGATGTAATCGTTGGCGCCCACGGCAAAGCTGTGGGCCTTGAGTTTCGGGTCTTCCTTGGACGACAAGACGATCACGGGGACATGGCGCAGGATGTCATCGTCACGGTATTGCTTGATCAGACCAAAGCCGTCGATGTTCGGCATCACCAGGTCTTGCAGGATCACGGTCGGTTGCAGCTGGATGGCCGTCTGCGCGGCCAGTGCGGCGTCGGTCACATAATGGAATTCAATGTCGGGCTGGTCGCTCAGCATGCGGCGCACGGCTTCCACAATGATCAACTGGTCATCCACCAGCAAGGCGCGGACCTTGAAAATGGTCAGGCCGGTTTCCACCTCCGCTGGCGCGAGGGTCCGGTGCAATGAGGTGTCAGACATGTCGTTCTCTTGGTTATGCGCCAGCAGCTCGCCTAACCATTCGTTTCGGCTATTAGTTTCGGCTACCGGTCGTACTGCGTATCATCGGCCCAATCTTGTCCAGCGGTAAAACCATCTGTGCCGCATCCAGTTCGAGCGCCGCCCGCGGCATGCCGTACACCGCGCTGCTGGCCTGGTCTTGTGCGATGGTGGTGTGGCCGGCCTGGCGCATGGCCAGCAAGCCTTCCGCACCGTCGCGTCCCATTCCCGTCAGTAAGACCCCTAAGGCCTCGCCACGGAAATGGCGCGCAACACAGCGGAAAAACACGTCAACCGAGGGACGATAGGCGTAATCCCTGGGTGCCGCATCGTACCCCAAGCGGTAGTCTTTATCCAGCACCAGGTGGTCGTTGGTTTTTGCCACCAGCACCACGCCGGGGCACAGGCCGTCGCCCTCGCTGATGGTGCGCACCGGCAGCGTCAATTGCTCGCCCAGCCAGCGGGCAAAATGGTCGGCAAAGTGTTGATCGATATGCTGCACCACGACAATCGCGCAGCCGGGGGACGGCGTCCATCCCGCCAGGACCTTGGACACCGCGACCGGGCCACCGGTCGACGCGCCGATCGCCACCAGTCGCGTGACGGCGGGATGGCGTTGTTCCGGCGCCTGGGGCGGGCAGCGCGGCGGCATCGACTGGCTGCCACCGCTATGGCGGATCAATTTATCCATGGTGCGGATCTTGGCCAGCAGTTCGGTGGCGCCATCGGCCTGGCCCTGCAACATCGGGGTGGCGGTGACATCGAGCGCGCCGGCGCCCAGCGCGCGGAACACCTGATTGACGGAATCCTGCGGCCGTCCCGTGACCACCAGAATGGCGCACGGGCTGTGTTCCATGATTTGCCGGGTCGCTTCCACGCCATCGAGTTCCGGCATGTTCAAGTCCATCAGTACCAGGTCGGGCCGGTTCTCCGCGCACAGCCGCACCGCTTCGACCCCGGTGCGGGCGATCCACACCACCTGGTGTTCGGCGGTACTGGCCACCACGCGGCGCAGCGCTTCCGCCGCCATGGCGACATCGTTGGCGATACCGATTTTCATTTGTGCGCGTCTCCGATCAGGTCTGCAACCGCATCGAGCAAGGTCTCGTCGTGGAAGCTGCCCTTGGTCAAATAATAATCGGCGCCGGCCGCCATGCCGCGCGCGCGGTCTTCCGGCCGGTCCTTGTAGGACACGATCATGACCGGCAACTTGTGCAAGTGGATGTCTTTTTTGATCAGCGACACCAGTTCAATGCCATCCATGCGCGGCATGTCGACGTCGGTGATCACCAGGTCGTATTCGCCGCTGCGCACCACGTTCCAGCCATCGATGCCGTCGATCGCGATATCGACGTCGAAACCGCGCCCTGCCAGCAGCTTACGCTCCATTTCGCGCACTGTCAGCGAATCGTCCACCACCAGGATGCGCTTGAGCTTGCGCCGTCCCAGGTGACCGGCGCGTCCCAACTGGTGCAGCGCCCCGTCCTGCAGCAGTTTGTCGATCGACACCAGCAAATCGGGCACGTCGAGGATCAGCACCGGTTCGCCGTTATCGAGCAGGGCGGCGGCGGAAATATCGCGCATCTTGCCGAAGATTGGATCGATCGCCTGCACCGCCAGGCTTTCTTCACCCCGGATGGTGTCAACCACCAGCGCATAGCGGCGCGCGCCGGTGCCGATCACCAGCACCGGCAACGCATCCTCGGCCGGCGTGCTGTCGCCCAGTTCCAGCACTTGCGATGCCGAGACCAGTCCCAGGTGTTCGCCTTCATGTTCAAAGAATTGCTTGTTTTCCAGCGTGTGGATGGCGCCCGGCGGCACCTTGACGACGCGTTCGACCTTGACGATCGGCACCGCATACGCTTCGCCCTTGATGTCCACCACCAGCGCGCGCACGATCGATTGCGTCAGCGGCAGCGTGATGTGGGTGGTAAAACCCTTACCCAGTTCGGACTCGATGCGCACCGTGCCATTCTGGTCGCGGATGGTATCGTGCACGATATCGAGGCCGACGCCACGTCCGGAAATTTCCGTGGTGTTTTCCTTCAGGCTGAACGCCGGCAGGAATAAAAATTCCAGCAATTCCGTCGCCGACATTGCTTGCGCCATGCTGGCGCTGGCCATCTTGCGTTCCACCACGGTGCGGCGGATTTTTTCCAGGTCCACACCGCGCCCGTCGTCGCTGATTTCAATCGACAGCATGCCGGCCCGGTGCCGTGCTTCCATCACCACGGTGCCGCATGGCGGCTTGCCGGCGGCGGCGCGGCCGGCCGGGTCTTCCATGCCGTGATCCACCGCGTTGCGCAAGATGTGGTTCAGGGGGCTTTCTATGCGGGCCAGGATATCGCGGTCGACCAGCGTGTCTTCACCGACGATGCGCAGTTGTACATCCTTGCCCAGATTGCGCGCCAGGTCGCGCACCATGCGGGGGAAATGCAGGACGCCGTCACGGAAGGGGCGCATGCGCATGGCCAGCACTTCGTCGACCATGTTTTGCGACACATTGAGCAGCTTGCGTTCCCAGTTTTCAAAGTCGGCTATGTGCTCCAGCACGAATTGCTTGAGCGGCTGCGCCTTTTGCAGTGCCAGCAGCGATTTTTCCTTCAGCGCCGGGTCGTGGCCGATGGAAATCGCTTCATGCAATTGCTCGATCACGCTAAACAGGCTGGCCTGGCTGCGCTTGAAGCGCTGCATCGATTGCAGCAGCGGGTGCATCTGGTGCGCATGAATGCGCGCTTCGCTGGCCAGTGACAGCAGGCGGTCAAAGGACTGGTTGGTCTTGGCCGGCGCCGGGCGGTTGCAAGCGGCCGACGCCGGTTCGTCGCCGTCGGGGCCGGGCGTGGTACGACTGTCGTCGGTCAGGGCGGCGATCTCCGCTGCCGGGGGGGCGGGAGCGGCGGCGGCCGCCGCGACTGGCGGCGATGCGGATGGCGGCGCTAATGGCGCTAATGGTGCTGCCGGTGCCGAGAGTGCTGATTGTGCGGACGGTGCGGACGGTGCCGACGGCATGACAAAGGCCGGCGGCGGCAAGTCCAGCGGTTCCGGCAGGAAGGCGATGCCGTGGATCGCGTTCAACGTCGTTTGAAACTGCGCGCCATGGGCGGCCAGCCATGGCGTCACGCCCGCATCATCGAGCCGCGACACTTGCAGCACCAGGTCGACGCCGGCCAGCAGCACATCGACCCGGTTCGGCGTCAGCTTCAGCTTGCCGTGCTGCGCCGCGACGAAGGCGTCTTCCATCGCATGCGCCAACTGCACCACCGAATCGAGTCCGACAATGGCGGCGGCCCCTTTGATGGAATGGGCGGCGCGCATCATCGGTTCCACCGCCGACGCGTCGGCGCCGGAGCGTTCGACGGCCAGCAAGCCGTCCGTGAGGATCATGGTTTGCGCGTCCGCTTCCATGCGGAACAGCTCTTGCATCGAGAACTGGCTCAAGTCCTCATTGGGTTCGTGGCTCAACGCAGGCTCCTTGCAAATTGGTGGCCCAGCAGGCCCGCATCCAGGCAGCCGATCATCATGCCGTCCTGTTCGATCACACCGGTCAGGTAGCGCTGCAAACCCTTGTTGATGGTGGCGGCCGGCGCCCGCACACTGGCCGACGCATACCGCACGATGCCGTGCAAGTCGGCCACCGGCAGCGCATACGATTGCTGCTCCCATTGCACCAGCAACAGCCGCGCAAAGGTGTGGCGGCCGCTGCGGGGCGTGCTCTGTTCGCTGGATACGCCCAGCAAATCGGCCAGCGCGATGCACGGCACCAGTTTGCCGCCCACGTTGACGATGCCGGCCAGTCCGCGCGCGCTGCGGTGCGGCAGCTTGTGCGGCATCGCTTGCGGCGCCACCAGCACGAACATCGACGTGGGCAGTGCCAGCCATTCATCGCCGATCCGAAACACCAGGCTGGAACTATCGTGCTTGGCGTCGCTGGCGGGCGGCTGGCGGAAATGTTCGGCCCAGTCGCGCTGGTAGCCATCGCCCACGGCGCGCTGCAAATTCAGTTGCGCCGCCTCGCCGTACACGCTGCAATTACGGCAATGGATATGTTGTTGCAACCGTGCGCAACTGTGGTCGCCGCGGATGCCGATGCGGTTCCAGCAATCGATGATGGTATGTTCCAACGTCATGGTTCAGTTCTCGTTGCGTTGCTGCGCTGGTAAAGGCGGCGCGCCCGGGCTTTTAAGACCGCTGCGCCGTCTGCGTTGCCTTGCTGCTCGGTCAGCAGCGCCAGGTGGCACAGTGCCTCATAGTGGTCGGGCTGCAAATAGATGCAGCGGCGCCAGTATTGTTCTGCTTCCTGGCCATCCTGCGCCTGGTCGCGCAACATGCCCAGGATAAAGTAGGCTTCGGCCGCCTCGGCCGAGTGCGGGGCGGCCGCCAGCACGGCCTGGCAGGCATCCGCCGCTTGCGCGTGCTGGCCACGGTCGGCCAGGGTACGCGCGCTGGCGATGGCGCTGGACATTCCGGCGCTGGCCATGCCGGCGTCGGGCATGCCGGCGCCGGTCGAGCGTGCGCTGCCGGCCGCGCTGCGCGGCGCTGCGAGCGGCTTGCCTGGCAGTGCTGATTGCGGGGCGCGCTGCGCGGCAGGCGGCAGTGTGGCCGAGCGGCCAGCCGATGCCGCCCCGGTGACGCCGCTGGCCGTGGCGCTACGGG
>JAIENA010000388.1 GCA_019751755.1 Burkholderiaceae bacterium
AAAGGGGCCAGGCCCCAAGGGATTGCAGTTCAGCAAGTGGTCAGCAGTGGCAAGATCATCGTCACCGCCAGCCCGCCGCCATCGCGGTTGGCCAGCAGGATGCGGCCGCCGTGGGCTTCGGCGATTTCGCGGGCCAGCGCCAGGCCCAGGCCGGTGCCGCTGCGCTTGGTCGAGTAAAACGGCACCAGTGCGTTGGCCAGCACCGTGTCGCTCATGCCGGGGCCACGGTCTTGCACGGCAATCCGGATCATGCCTTGCACCCGTTGCACGTCGAGCGATACGCCCTCGGCCGGCGAGCCCGATTCATGGGCGTTTTTCAGCAAATTCAACAGCGCCTGCTCCATTTGCGCGCCATCGAAGCAGGCTGGCTCGGCCGGCAATTCACTCGTCAAGGCAAAGCCCACCTGGTCCGCCAGCCGCGCCATAAACGCGGCCCAGTCATGCTGTTCCAGTCGGGGTGATGGCAGCTTGGCAAAGCGCGCATAGCCGAGAATAAAACTCTCGAGGTGGCGGGTGCGTTCTTCAATCGTACCCAGGATTTGCGGCAGGCGCTCGGTCTGGCCGCGCCGCACCAGTTCCGCGCCCGAGTGCGCCAGTGATGTCAGCGGTGCCAGTGAATTGTTCAATTCATGGCTGATGACGCGGATGACTTTTTTCCACGTCTGCACTTCCTGCCGCCGCAATTCCTGCGTCAACTGGCGCAGCAACAGCAATTCGTGCTGGCGGCCATTGAGGCTGAAACTGCTGCGCGCCAGGTGGTAGACCTCTTCGCCTTCACCCTCGGCGGTCTCGCTGCTGTCGACGGTAAACAAGCCGTCGCCACCACGCGCCAGCGCTTCCCGCAGCGCCGGCGCCGATTGCTCCAGCAAATCAGGGAGCCGCTTGCCTTCCAGCTTGCGGCCCTGGTGCAGCAACTGGCGCGCGGCGATGTTCGCATACACGATACGGCCGCCTTCGCTGAGCAGCAGCATGGCGACCGGCGTGTTTTGCACCATGGTGTCAAGCAACAGTTCGCGCTGCACCAGGTCCAGCCGCTGTTCGCGCAGCACCCGGCCCAGTTCATTGTGCGCGGCCACCAGGTCGCTCAATTCATCGTTTTGCGGCCAGTGCAGGCTGAAGGAAAAATCGCCATCCTTGTAGCTGGTGACGGTGCCGGTCAGGGCGCGGAACAGCGACAGGATATGTTCGAGTTGGGCGCGGATCGTGATCATGGCCAGCGGAATCACCGCCAGCAGGCAAATCGCCAGCACCAGTAATGGTTGATCAGGCATCAGCCGCGTCAGCGCCAGCGCAATCAGGATCCCCAGTGTCAGCAGCGTGGCCAGCAAGGCCGACCAGCGCGTCAGCAGTGATAAGCGGATACCGCGGCCGGCCATCAGCGCGCTATGCCCAGCCGTTCCATGCGGCGGTACAGCGCCTGGCGCGACAAGCCCAGTTCCGCCGCCGCCTGCGCCACCACGCCATGGGTCCGTTGCAGGGCCTGCACAATGGCGTCGCGGTCCGGTTCCGCATCGGCCACGACCGGGCTGGCCGCCACCGGCAAGCCCAGGTCGGACGCCTTGATGATGTCACTGGACGCCAGCAGGCAGGCGCGCGCCATGACGTTTTTCAGTTCGCGCACATTGCCGGGCCAGGCGTGCGCCTGCAAGGTTGCCTCGGCCCCCGCATCGAGGCTCTTGCGGCCGTCGAGGAACACATGGGCCAGCGGCAGGATATCGGCCGGACGGCTCGCCAGCGGCGGCAGCGCCAGTTCAATCACGTTCAGGCGGTAAAACAAATCTTCACGGAAGGTGCCGGCCCGTATCATCGCTTGCAGGTCGGCATTGGTGGCGCTGATGACACGCACGCGCACTTGCCGTTCGCGGTTGGATCCCAGCCGTTCAAAGCGGCCGGTTTCCAGCACCCGCAGCAATTTCATTTGTCCCGCCAGCGGCAGGTTGCCGATTTCGTCGAGGAACAGGGTGCCGCCATCGGCCGCTTCGAATTTGCCTTCGCGCGCTTTCAGGGCGCCGGTGTAGGCGCCGGCATCGGCGCCAAACAATTCCGCTTCGATCAGCTCCGACGGCAGCGCGCCGCAATTCAAGACCACGAACGGGCCTTCCTTGACGGAGGAATTGGCCTGGATGATTTCTGCGATGCGTTCCTTGCCGGAGCCATTCGGGCCGGTGATCAAGACCGGCACATCGGACTTCGCCACCTGGCACGCCAGGTGGATGACCCGCTCCGTGGCCGGGTCTTGCCACACCATGCCGCGCAAATCGTGGCGTTCCAGGTCGCGGCGCTGGCGCAGGTCGCTTTGTCTGCGCTGTGCCAGCGTGCGGTTGGCTTGCCCCAGTTCGACCAGGTTGGTGACCGTGGCCACCAGGCGCTGGTCGTCCCATGGCTTGGCCAGGTAATCGGCGGCGCCGGCCTTGACCAGGTTGACGGCGGCATCGAGGTGGGTCCAGGCGGTCAGCAGGATTACCGGCAGGTCGGGATAACGCTGGCGGATGTCGCGGAACAGCGCCACGCCTTCTTCGCCGGAGGTGGTGTCGGCCGTGAAATTCATGTCCTGGATCACCAGGTCAATCGCGGCGCCCTCGCGCGCCAAGATGGCCAAGCCTTCTTCCGGCGAGACGGCGCTCAGGGTGGCGATATCGTGCAGCGAAAACAGGACGTCCAGGGCAACCGCGATAGCGGCATTGTCGTCGATGATCAGTACGGTAGGCATCTTGTCAGCATAACCGAAAACAGTATCCGCTTATAGGTCGGGATATCAAAAGATTAACGCTATGCACTACGCGTCGCCATCGCCGGCGAGATCGATGCCGCCCGCCATGCCGGGCCATAGACCGCGCCTATGCCCAGCAGCCAGAAGATCACCGCGCCCCCCACCATATAGGCGGCCGGCAGCCGTGCCATTTCCAGCGCGCTGACCAGCAACTGATTCAGACCCAGGGCCAGCAGCACGCCGGTGCCGACGCCGATGCTGGTGATGATGATGTTTTCCGTGATGAAGTAGCGCAGGATATCGATGCGGCGCGCGCCCAGGGCGCGGCGCACGCCGATCTGCTTGCGGCGCTGCGTGACCCACAGGCTGGCCATGCCGACAATGCCGCTGGCGGTCACCAGCAACAGCAAGGCGCTGACCGTCACCAGCATCCACGACAGGCCGACATCGGCGCGGTAGCGTTCGTTGCGGTCCTCATCGAGGGTCTTGGATCGCAACACCACCTGGTTGTTGGCGGCGCGCCGCAGCGCTTGGTCGGCTTCCTTCATCACCCGGTCGCGCTGGCCCGGCTCCGCACGGATCGTGTATTGCGCGCGACGGTCGCCGGTCAGGCGCACGGCGATGATGACACTGGTTTCACCGTCCACGCCCACTTGCGCACCGGGCGACTGCAGCGTGTCGATAACGCCGATCACGCGCATGGGGCGCGCTTCCGGGCCGACCCCGATGTACAGCGTCTTGCCCAGGAAGGAGGTGGCGCCGGGCCATGCCTTTTCGCCCATGGCCTTGGTGATCTGGATGATGTTCGGGAAGTCCTTGCTGGTCTTCTGGTCGATTTCCATGACGTCGGCCTCATTGAAGTCGCGTCCCTCAACCAGTTTCAAGCCCCAGGTTTTCACCAGCGAATCGGGTGAAATATAAAACGCGGCCACGCCCGATTCCCTCTCCTGTTTCAGGTCGGACGACACGCTGCTGTAGCTGCCGGAACGCGATAGCGGGGTCTGGCTGGTGCCGGCCACGGAGAGCACACCCGGCACGGCGCGCAGCAACGCCGTATCGGACTTGATGCGGGACAGTTGTTCCTCGTGCGACAGTTCGCGCAGCGGGCTGACATGGAGTTGGAAGATGTCATGTTCCTGCGCGACGCCGGACGGACGGCTGGCCACGGCTTGGCGGATATTGACGATATGTAGTGCATTGGCCAGGATCGCCAGGCTCAGTGCGACCTGGATCGCCACCAGCACCGGGCCGGTCTTGTTGCGCAGCAGCGCCGACAAAATGGGATGGAATGCCATGGTTGTTCCTTATTGCGATTTGAGTTGCAGGGCCGGCGTCACCTTGCAAGCGCGCCAGGTGGGCAGCAGGCCGGCCAGGATGGCCGACAGCACGGCCATCACGAAGGTCATCAGCAGCATGAACCAGTCCAGTTGCGCCACCACGGTCAACTGTTTCGATTGCATGGCGATCAGGGCCAGGGCGCCGAACGCCAGCAGCAAGCCCAGTAAGCCGCCGGCCAGGCCGACCACGGTGGTCTCGATCAGGAATTGCGTGAAGATTTCCTTGCGCGAGGCGCCCAGGGCGCGGCGCACGCCGATCTCCGGCGCCCGCACGGAGAATTTCGCCAGCAGCAGGCCGATGGTGTTAACCAGGCACAGCAGCAGGAAACCGAACGCCAGCCAGGCCGACAGCTTGTTGTCGTTGCCAACCACCTTGAGGAACTCCAGCCATTCCATCACGTTGTACAGCTTGGCCGGTGCATTGCGTTGCATGCGGCCCAGTTTGTTTTGTTCGGCCGCATAGGCATTGAGCCAGCTTTGCAGCGCGGGACGGTCGGCGGCCGAATGCAGTTCGAACCAGCCCTGGATCCATGTGCATTCGGATTTCAGCAGCGCCTCGAAACCCGGATCGCGATCGGAGGTGCAACTCATGCTGCCGTTATGCGTGTACTGGTGGCGGATCGCGGTGGCGAACGGAATATAGAATTCATCTTCGGTGCCAAAGGCGCCGCCGTTGCTGCCGATGATGCGGTGGAAGCGGGGGATCGGGTCCCAGCGGTCGATCACGCCGGTGACCTGGTAGACATAGCCCATCAAGGTCACGCGCTGGCCGACCGGGTTGTCATTGCCATACAGCTTTTCCGACAGCTTGCGGCTCAGTACCACCACGTCGGCGCCCGCCGCGTCGTGCGCCTCGCTCCAGCCCTGGCCATGCAGGAACGGCACGTCGAACATGGCAAAGAAGTCTCCGGTGGGCGCCATGCCGGACGCCATGAAGACATTCAAGTCCTGGCGCGCCGGTTCCACCGGGCCGGCAATGCCATACATGGCGGTGCGGCGGTCGCCCTGCTTGCTGGCCAAGATGTTCGACGCGTCGATATACGACAGTTGGCGGTCGTTCGGCTTGTCGCCCGGCGTATAGCCCTGGATCGGGCCGTTGTCGACCAGCGGCACCAGCAGGCGCGCGCTCTTGGCGGGGATCGGGTCGCCCGACATCACGTGCAGGATGGTCAAGGTGGCGATGCTGGCGGCCACGCCGATGGCCAGGGTCAGCACCATCAGCGCCGTCAGCGCGGGATTGCGCTTCAGGCTCTTGACGCCCAGTTTGAAGTAGTAAGCGTACATGGGCGCCCCTTATGCCGTGACCAGGGTTGGCGTTTTGCGCACCAGGTCGGACACCTGGCCGTCGATGATGTGCACGTTGCGCTGCGAGCGCTGCGCCAGTTCCGGATCGTGCGTCACCATCAGGATGGTGGTGCCCTGTGCATTGATGTCTTCCAGCAGTTCCATCACGCCGCGCGCCATTTGCGTATCGAGGTTGCCGGTGGGTTCGTCGGCCAGCAACAGTTTCGGTGCGCCGGCCAGGGCGCGGGCGATCGCCACGCGCTGCTGCTGGCCGCCCGACAGCTCGGCCGGGAAGTGCCGCATGCGCGACGCCAGGCCGACCTTGGCCAGCGCATCTTCGATGCGCTCCTTGCGCTCGGCCGCATTGAAGCCGCGGTAGCGCAATGGCACGTCGACGTTATCGAACAGCGACAGGTCGGGGATCAAATTAAAACCCTGGAAGATAAACCCCAGTTTTTCGTTGCGCAGTCGGGAGCGGGCATTGTCGTCCAGGCCTTTGACGTTGGTGCCGTCGAGGATGTATTCGCCGTCGGTGAATTCTTCCAGCAGGCCGGCGATGTTGAGGAAACTGGTTTTGCCGGAGCCGGATGGCCCGGTGACGGTGACGAATTCGCCTTGCTCGACATTGATTTCAAAGCCGCGCAGCGCGTGCGTTTCAATCATGTGGGTGCGGTAGACTTTGCTCAGGTTTTTCATGCGCAGCATGGTGCGGGCTCCAGTTTTATTGATTGACCGAGACACGCTCGGCGTTGGCAAAGGTTTCCGTGCCGGCGATGACGACCTTGTCGCCCTGCTTCAGCCCGGACAAAATTTCCACCGCGTTGACGCTGGTCGCGCCCAGGCGGATCGGGGTGCGCACGGCCACGCCATCGCGCATCACATAGGCATGGCGGCCGCCCTCGGATTCCACGAACGAGCCACGCGGCAGCATCAGCACATTCGGTTTTTCATCGATCAGCAGGCGGGCGGACACGCGCTGGTTCTGGCGCAAGCCTTCCGGCTGCGCGCCGCTAAAGCGCACCCGCGCCAGCACCTGGTTTTTGACGACCTCCGGCGACAGCGCGGACAGCTTGCCCGGGGTCTTGGCGGCGCCGACCAGGATTTCCGCATTCATGCCCAGTCCCAGGTCCGCCACATAGGTTTCCGGCACTTCGATTTCCACTTCCAGCGCGGACAAGTCGACCAGCGTCATCAACGGCGCATTGGCCGGCACCACGCTGCGGTTCGGCACCGACAAGGTGCCGATAAAACCGTCGACCGGCGCGCGTACCGTCAGCTCGTCGACCTTGCGCTGGGCATTGGCGAGATTGAGTTTCTGGCGTTCCAGTTGGGCCGATTTGGTTTGCAGTTCCAGCGCCACGTTGTCGCCTTCCAGCTCCGCCGCCTGGGCCGCGTGACGGGCGCGGATTTCCGCCGCCTGCAGCGCGTCCTTGGCTTTCTGGTAATCGATTTTCGCCACCACCCCTTCGTTCGACACGCTGTTGTAGCGCTCCAGTGTGCGCTGGGCCGACAGGCGGTCGATTTCGGCCGTGTCGGCATCGCGCTTGGCCAGCATTTTCTGTTTGCGTGCGAGGATTTGCTGGCGCGCCACTTCAGCCGCCAGTTCCTGGTACGTGGCCTGTTCGCGTTTCAATTCATCGGCCAGGTCGGGCGACTCGAGGATCGCCAGCACGTCGCCTTTTTTCACGGTGGCGCCGGCATGGGTTTTCAGCGTGACGGTGGAGGGCGACGTCGAATACAGGGTCGGGCTGACGGCGGCCACGATGCGGCCATTGACGGCGGCGTCGCGGATCAGGGTGCCGCGGGTGACGTCGGCGATGCGCAGGCGGCTGGCGTTGACGGACTGGCTGCTGCCGGACCAGGTGTTGAGCAGCGTGTAGCCGCCGCCCAGCACGGCGACGACGATGGCGGCGATGAGGGCCTTGCGTTGCCACTGGTCTCCGGCGGGCGGGGCAATGACGCGGTCTTGATGGGAGGTGTCGCGGATCATGGTGATTGAGTGACGGCTAAAGTTACCTACTCACTGTGCAGGATCTGTGCCAGTTTCTAAGTGTTTGATTTTTATGGTGTTCGCGTTAAGTTTTCGGATGAGCGGACAGGTCCGCACTGTCCACTGGTGTCCGCCACTGTCCGCGTGTCCGCGCAGCGTGCCAGGCAGGTGATTGCAAAATTACCAACTGGACACATATAGTACCGACAATGACATTCCTGAAAATGCTGATGGGCTATGAAGCCCCTGTGATTGACTTCCCGTTTGCCCGCTCGGATGTGGCGATGTATGGACAGTTGCAGGGCGGCGCCCCGTGCATTGATGCGCAGACGTGGGACGAATTGCAACTCGATGCTTATCTCGAGCGCGTGGCCGACGGCGGCAGCATCTTCGGACGGCAGGCCTTGTACCGGCGCTTGCTGACCGGGCGGGACGCCGCCTATGCGCGGGTGCGCAAGCTGGCCGACGATGACGCCGCGCTGGCGGCGCTGACGCCGGCGTGCCGGGGCTTACGCGCGGTGGAGTGCGAGGTGGCGCAGATGCTGTTTGGCCCGGCACCCGAGCGCTCGCCCCGCTGGAGCCGTTGGCTGGGCGCGTTGCCGGCCGCGTTTATGCTGTCGGTGCCATTGGCGTTCGTTTGGGCGCCGGGCTGGATCGTGGCGTTGGTGCTGTGGCTGGCGCTGATGGGCGTGCAAGCGGCGTGGTATGCACGGGCGCAGGACTGGGGGCAGCGGATCACGGCGCTGCAACAGTTGTTGCGGGCCCACAGTCTGCTGGGCGCGTTGCCCGAGGAGAGCGCGGCGGCGCCCTATGCGGCGGCGCTGCGGGGCGGGGCGCGTGAGGCCGGGCGGGCCAGTCGCACGTTGGGGCGCTCGCTGATGCACAAGATACCGGGCGCGAGTGAATACAGCGAGTGGATGCTGCTGGCCAATATCACGCATTACTTCAAGAGCCGCAACGCTTTTATCGAGCGCTTGCCGGCGCTGCGGGACAGTTACCGGCTGGTGGCGGAACTGGAGGCGGATATGGCGTTGGCGCGCCATGTGCGGGGGCTGGACGTGGTCTGTGCGGTGGAGGAGGGCGACGCGGTGGTGTTCGACCGTGTCGTGCATCCGCTGGTGGACGAGGCGCAACCGTTGTCGATGGCGGTGCGCGATGGCGGTGCCTTTATTTCCGGGCAGAATGGCGTGGGCAAGAGCACCTTGCTGCGTACGGTGGGCTTGAACCTGGTGGCGGCGCGCGCGTTTGGCTGGTGCTATGCGCAGCGCGCGCAGGCGCCATTGCGGCCGGTGTATGCCAGCATGCACAACGAAGACAGCCTGGCCGATGGCGAGAGCCTGTATTTATCCGAAGTGCGGCGCGCACAGGAACTACTGACCCTGGCCGGGCAGGGCGCCGCGGTCTTCCTTATCGACGAGATCTTCCGGGGCACCAACCACATGGAATCGGTGTCGGCCGCCGCCGCGGTGCTCGATGAACTGGCGCGGCATGGCATGGTGATCGTGTCGTCGCACAACGTGGTGCTGGCGCCGCTGCTGGCGCATGTCCTGGCGCCGCTGTGCGTCGAGCCGGATGAGCATGGTCGCCTGCACGTGCGCAGCGGTGTGCTGGCGCGCACCAATGGCATCGCGCTGCTGTCGCAGCACGGTTTTGGTCATGCGATCGATGCCAAGGCGCGCAAAGTCCATACGTGGCTGAGTTCCCACCTGGCGCACCCGCAGAACTGTGATGGCGTGCTGCAACCCTGACCCCACGTGACCCTGACACTCATCCGCTTCTCCTATTTCTTTTTCTTCTCCACCACTTCGCTGCAATCGCCCTTGATTACGGCGTTGTCGTAATTGGTCCAGCCGTAGCTGTCGACGAAGCGCTTGTGCAGCTTGAAGCCTTTGTTGACGAAGCTCCATTCGAGCCGGTCGTGCGGGTAGCGGATGTCGCCCAGGTCGAGCAGCGTGTGGAACATGTTTTCCGTCGCCAGCTTGGCCTTGCGGTGGCGCGCCAGCTGCTTGATCTTGTCCGGATAGCGCTCTTGGTATTGGTCGGAGTACCAGACGAAGGCCGGCACACGGAATTCGTGGATGGTGTTGTGGCCATGGAACGCCAGGCGGCACGCGCCGTCATACAGGGTCTGGCCATGGTCCGCCACATACAGCATCGACACCGGCTGCTGCGGGGCTTTCAGCTTGCCGATGGCCTGCGACAGGAACCAGTCGGTGTACAGCACGGAATTGTCGTAGCTGTTGTTCATTTGCGGCTTGATTTTTAAATCCGTGTAGGCCGGCTGGGCGACGCCGTACAGCGACGGCTGCCACTTGTCGAACTGCTTCGGGTGGCGCTGGCTGTAATTCCAGTGACTGCCCAGTGTATGCAGGACAATCAGTTTTTTTGGCGCGGGATCGGCCAGCGCATGCTGCAGCGGCGCCAGCAGGATGTCGTCGAAATTCGAACTGTTGGTATAGCCGCCCAGGTTCATGAATTGCACCACGTCCGCTTCACGCGCGAACACCGACACCGGCGTGTCGAATTGGCCGAATGAGATCTGGTTCGACAACCAGTAGGTGCGGAAACCCGCTTCCTTGTACGCCGTGATGAAGGATTTTTCCGCAAAGCCGTCTTCCAGGCTTTGCGTGGCGGGCTTGCGGGAAATGATGACGGGGACCGACAGGCGTGTGGCGGAGACCGCCGTCACCACGTCCGGCAGCATCACCAGGTTGGCTTCCTGCGACAGCAGCGGGTTGGTGTCGCGCGGATAGCCGTTCAGGCTCCAGCGGTCGTAGCGGGCCGACTCGCCGATCACCAGCACCACGGTTTCCGGGGCCGTGTCCGGCGCCGGTTGGCGCGCGCCGAAAGTGAAGCTGCGGCTGGCCTGGCCGAGGCGCGACAGGTGTTCGCGTTCCTCGTAAAAATCCACACCCCGTCCCGCCAGGCCGAAAGGCCAGGTGCGCACGAAATCGTAATACGTGGGCGGGATGCGCAGCCAGTGCGGCAGGGGCGGCAGCTTCCAGCCGGTGCGGTGGGCGCCGGCCACCGCACCGGGAACGGTGTCGTCGCTGGCGCTGCTGTCCGCTTCCTCTTCTGCCTCTTCATCCGACGCGTCCGCTGCGTCCGGTGCTTCTGATCCGTCCGCAGAGGCGGAGGGCGCCGGGACCGCCGATGCCGTCACGGTCGTCGATGCCGTCGTAGCCGAAGCGGCCGCCACGGGCGCCGCCGCGCCAAATTCCCAGCCATACCAGCCGATCCCGCCCAGTACGGCCACGATGCCCAACACCGCGACCCGCCCCCACCCCGGCATGGCCAGCGCCCGGCTGCGCAGCGCGATGGTCCAGGTGGCGATAAACCAGAGGATGCTGCCGGCCATCACGGCGGCCAGCAGCCACACGGTGCTGCCCAGAAATTCCATTGCTTCGCGCGGGCTGGTTTCTGCAATGATGCCCAGGTGGTGGGTGGAAATACCCTGGCTGTAATAGACGATCAGGTACGCTTCGGTGGGCAGGGCCAGGAAGGCTGGCAGCAACAGCCAATGAAACCAGGCTGGCCGCTTGAACAGCGCCCATACCGTCAGCCACGCCACCACTTCCATCGCGACGATCTGCATGCCATGGTCCAGTGGCTTGCCCAGCGCCAGGGGCAGGAAGGGAACCAGCGTGAGGATCAGGTAGCTCAGCAGGATAGCTGCCGTGGACGGGCGCAAGGGCATAGGAAAGCGGCGAAAAAAGGGGCCATTATCGGCCAAGCGCGACGCTTTGGGCGAAAAACTGCGGGTGAAATGCATGCGGCGCGGCGGCGCTGGTGGATTACGCTGCGCTAATCCACCTTACCGCCATCGGCGGTCAATCAACGAGAGGAGGCGTCTCCCGGGCCGCTCAGCACAACTGCCCGTTGAACGGATCGCTGATTTGCCGTAGCCGGTAGTTAATACCGGAAAACGCGGCGAATTGTTCCATGGTGCGCACGCTGCCCAGGCCGTAGGCGCCGGGCAAGCCGTCGCCGCACAGCAGGCGGTTCAGGCGGCTGGCGGCGCGCGCCGTCAAGTAGGTGCCGGTGAAGGCGCGCTGGCTGGCCACGTCGCCGTGCCAGTGGTGGGTTTCGTGCGGCGTGTTGGCCGCCTTATATAAATGGTAGAGCGGCACCTGCAGCGGATGGAAGATATCCCAGCCCCGCGTATAGGCGCGCACCGCCAGGCTTTGTTCTTCACCGTGGAAATACAAATAGGGGTCGTACGGGACTTCTTCGATAAAGTTGCCGCTGCAAAACACAAACCCGGCCGCGATGTGGCAGCCCGCCACCGGCTGGTCGGTAAATAAATGCTTGGCCAGGAAGCGCAGCACCACTTCGCTGGCGGTCAGTGGCGTCTCCGGGTGCGGGCGCAGCACCAGCACGGTCTTGCCCTCGGGCGGCGTGTAGTGCGGTTTGCCGTCCACCATGTCAAAACGGTACGGGTAGGTGCTGAGGATCGGTTTGGCGGAGCGGGCCAGCAATTGGCCATGCTGGCGTCGCAGGCTTTCATCCCAGCCTGGCTCGAAACACATGTGGGAGTCGATTTGCAGCAGGAACTGTTCGCCGTCGTACAGGGAGAACGCCTGGTTGCGGGCCCAGCTGACACCCAGCGTATCCTGCACGTCGACAAATAAATAGCGCACCTGGTGGGCAAACGGCAGCGCCGCGATCAGCTCGCGCTGGCTGCTGCGGTGTTGGTCCACCACGGCGAAGCGCAGCAATTCAGGCCGCGTTGCTTTGCTGAACGCATCGTTCAGGGTGAAGAACAGCATGGGGTCCAGGTACGACGCCAGGCTGATGAAAATGTGCTGGTTCAAGCGAGGTTCTCCGCCAGGGGTGAACGTGGTAATAGGTCGGCCACGAGGATGGTGGAAATATTAACAGTTCCCTCACGGCATGGAAGCGTCATCGCGTGCCTTGCCGCGAAAATGTGCAAATTCCCGCCATGCGCTGCACTAAATCTGTTGACCCTGCAACTGCATGTGTCTATACTCGCGAGTTCTCGATTTATTCTGCGCATCGTATACGCATTTTTCAAGACGCTCCAGCGCGAGTGGTTTTGACGCGACGATGCCCCGTTGAGACTGGTTTTAGCCCCCGGACAGCACTGTTTGCTGTGCGGGATGTCAATGAGTAGTAATTTTGTTGGATTAAGAACGATGCCAACCATCAATCAATTGATTCGCAATCCGCGCGTTTCCCTGCGCGTGAAGAGCAAATCGCCGGCACTGGAAAACTGCCCGCAAAAACGTGGCGTGTGCACCCGTGTGTACACCACCACTCCTAAGAAGCCTAACTCGGCACTGCGTAAAGTTGCCAAAGTGCGTCTGACCAACGGTTTCGAAGTGATTTCGTACATCGGCGGTGAAGGCCACAACCTGCAGGAACACAGCGTTGTTCTGCTGCGCGGCGGTCGTGTAAAAGACTTGCCAGGTGTGCGTTACCACATGGTTCGCGGCTCGCTGGATACCCAGGGCGTCAAAGACCGTAAGCAAGCTCGCTCGAAATACGGTACCAAGCGCGCGAAAGCCAAGAAGTAATCTTTTAACATCCGTTAAAACATTACATTAATGAGTTGAGGCGGTCGCGAGACCGAGTAAGTGGCAAGCCAAGAGGGCGCGCCGCGAGTGCCTAAAGAGGCGCTCAACTGAAGACAGGAAGGAAATAAAATGCCACGTCGTCGTGAAGTCCCCAAGCGCGAGATTCTGCCGGATCCAAAATTCGGTAGCACCGAAGTCGCTAAATTCGTTAACGTTCTGATGCTGTCCGGCAAAAAGTCGGTTGCAGAAAACATCATCTACGGCGCCTTTGACCATATCCAGCAGAAATCCGGCAAGGATCCTCTGGAAGTGTTCACCGCTGCAATCAGCAACGCCAAACCGCTGGTCGAGGTTAAGTCCCGCCGCGTTGGTGGTGCCAACTACCAGGTTCCAGTTGAAGTGCGTCCAGTACGCCGCCTGGCCCTGTCGATGCGCTGGCTGCGTGAAGCTGCCAACAAGCGCAGCGAAAAATCCATGCCACAGCGTCTGGGTGGCGAGCTGTTGGAAGCGGCGGAAGGCCGTGGCGGCGCGATGAAGCGTCGTGACGAAGTTCACCGTATGGCTGAAGCGAACAAAGCGTTCTCGCACTTCCGCTTCTAATAAATTCGGCCGGGACTTGTTCCCGGCCATTTATTCAATGAATTGTTCATGGATTGAGGCCGGGCTCATTTTTCTCAGGAAAATGGCGTCCGGTTTTGTCCATTAAAAGATTTAGGATCTAACATGGCCCGTAAGACCCCCATCGAGCGCTACCGCAACATCGGTATTTCCGCTCACATCGACGCAGGTAAAACCACCACGACCGAGCGCGTGCTGTTCTACACCGGCGTGAACCACAAGATTGGTGAAGTGCACGACGGCGCAGCCACCATGGACTGGATGGAGCAGGAACAAGAGCGCGGCATCACGATTACCTCCGCGGCGACCACCTGCTTCTGGAAAGGCATGGCTAACAACTTCCCAGAACACCACATCAACATCATCGACACCCCGGGTCACGTGGACTTCACGATCGAGGTGGAACGTTCGATGCGCGTGCTGGACGGCGCTTGCATGGTTTACTGCGCAGTGGGCGGTGTTCAGCCACAGTCGGAAACCGTATGGCGTCAGGCTAACAAGTACAAAGTGCCACGTCTGGCCTTCGTGAACAAGATGGACCGTACCGGCGCCAACTTCTTCAAGGTCTACGAGCAGATGCGTGCCCGCCTGAAGGCGAACCCGGTTCTGATCCAGATCCCAATCGGCGCTGAAGACAACTTCAAAGGCGTGATTGACCTGGTCAAGATGAAAGCGATCATCTGGGACGACGCTTCGCAAGGCATGAAATTCGACTACGTCGATATTCCTGCAGAGCTGGCCGATTCCGCCGCCGAGTGGCGCGAGAAAATGGTTGAAGCCGCTGCTGAAGCGAACGAAGAACTGATGAACAAGTACCTCGAAGAGGGCGACCTGACCGAAGCTGAAGTCAAGAAAGCCCTGCGCGACCGTACCATCGCTTCCGAGATCGTGCCGATGCTGTGCGGTACCGCGTTCAAAAACAAGGGCGTGCAAGCCATGTTGGACGCTGTCATCGAATACCTGCCATCGCCAGTGGACATTCCACCGGTCAAGGGCACCGACGACGACGAGCAGCCTGCTTCGCGTAAAGCCGCTGACGACGAGAAATTCTCGGCGCTGGCCTTCAAGATCATGACCGACCCGTTCGTTGGCCAGCTGGCCTTCTTCCGCGTGTACTCGGGCGTGGTCAATGCTGGTGACACCGTGTACAACTCGGTGAAAGAGCGTAAAGAGCGTCTGGGCCGTATTCTGCAGATGCACGCCAACCAGCGTGAAGAGATCAAAGAAGTGCGCGCCGGCGACATCGCCGCCGCCGTGGGCCTGAAAGACGTGACCACCGGTGAAACCCTGTGCGATCCATCGTCGATCATCGTTCTGGAGCGCATGGTCTTCCCTGAGCCTGTGATTCAGCAGGCAGTTGAGCCAAAAACCAAGGCTGACCAGGAAAAAATGGGCCTGGCACTGAACCGCCTGGCACAGGAAGATCCGTCGTTCCGCGTGAAGACCGACGAAGAATCGGGCCAGACCATCATCGGTGGTATGGGCGAGCTGCACCTGGAAATTATCGTTGACCGCATGAAGCGCGA